>NZ_JALEGG010000168.1 GCF_022763525.1 Acidovorax sp. | reverse complement strand
GCGATGCCCGCAGCGCCCCATAGCCCGCCAGCCACCACCCATGACCCCCACCCCGCGCGCAGAACCCACCACCACGCCGCAGCAACAGCAGCAACGCAGCCCGCGTGCGGCCGACGCAGCAGCGGGCATCAAGAACCTGCAGCAGCTCATCGAGCTGCGCTGGATTGCCGTGGTGGGCCAGGTGTTCACCATCGAGATGGCGCACTACAGCCTGAACCTGACCCTGCCGCTGCGCGAGATGCTGCTGGTGGTGGGCTGCCTGGCCATGTTCAACGTGGTGAGCCTGCTGCGGCTGCGCACGGGGGTCATGGTGCGGACCATCGAGCTGTTCCTGGCCCTGCTGATCGACGTGGCCGTGCTCACCGTGCAGCTGTACCTGAGCGGCGGCACCACCAACCCCTTTGTGTTCCTGTACCTGCTGCAGATCACCATCGGCGCCGTGCTGCTGCGCGGGGCCTACATCTGGTCCATCGTCGTCATCACGCTGCTGTGTTTTGCGGTGCTAGCCACACACCACCTGCCGCTGGATCTGCCGCAGGACCTGCACCAGGGGCTTTCCAGCCTGTATGTGCTGGGCCTGCTGGTGTGTTTTGTGCTGAACGCCACGCTGGTGGTGGTGTTCATCACCCGCATCAACCTGAACCTGCGCGAGCGCGACGCACGCCTGGCCGCCGCACGCCGCCGCCGTGTGGAAGAAGAACACATCGTGCGCATGGGGCTGCTGGCCTCGGGGGCGGCGCACGAGCTGGGCACGCCGCTGTCCACCCTGGCCGTGATCCTGGGCGACTGGCAGCACGACAAGCGCCTGGCCGACAGCACCCCGCTGCAAGAGGACATCCGCGAGATGCAGGCCCAGGTGCAGCGCTGCAAGAGCATCGTGAGCGGCATCCTGCTGTCGGCGGGCGAAGCGCGTGGCGAGGAGTCGGTGCAGACCACCGTGTGCACCTTTGTCGATGCGCTGGCGCGCGAGTGGCGCGGTACCCGCTCGATGCCCACGTTCGAATACGACAACCAGTTCGGCGCCGACACGCCCATGGTGTCGGACACCACACTGCAGCAGATGGTTTTCAACGTGCTGGACAATGCCCGCGACGCCTCGCCCGACTGGGTGCGCCTGGCCGTCACGCGCAATGCCGATGTGCTGAACATCACCGTGACGGACCGGGGCCCTGGTTTTGCCCCCGACATGCTGGCCAAATTGGGAACCCCGTACCAGTCCACCAAGAACCGCCCCGGCCACGGGCTGGGCCTGTACCTGGTGCTCAATGTGGCCCGCACGCTGGGCGGCAGCGTGGCGGCACGCAACCTGCCCGAGGGCGGGGCACAAGTGACCATCGAGCTGCCGCTGGCCGCCATTGCCCTGCCCGGCACCAAGACCTGAGAGGCTGAGAGTCTTTTGCTCCAACCCGCCATGCACACCGAAGACAACGCACACGATGACGACGACGGGCGCCTGCTACTGATCGTGGAAGACGACGAGGCCTTTGCGCGCACGCTCACCCGCTCGTTCGAGCGGCGCGGCTACCGCGTGCTGCAGGCCGCCAGCCTGCCCGAGGTGGAAGCCCTGCTGGCCGACCACACACCGGGCTATGCGGTAGTAGACCTGAAACTCAAAGGCGAGGCCTCGGGCCTGGCCTGCGTGCAGCGGCTGCACGCGGCCGATGCCGACATGCTCATCGTGGTGCTGACTGGGTTTGCCAGCATTGCCACGGCAGTCGAGGCCGTGAAGCTGGGCGCCTGCCACTACCTGGCCAAGCCCTCCAACACCGACGACATCGAGGCGGCCTTCGGGCTCAAGGAAGGCAACACCGAGGTGGAGCTGACGAACCGCTCCAGCTCCATCAAGACGCTGGAGTGGGAACGCATCAACGAGGTGCTGGCCGAGACGGGCTTCAACCTGTCCGAAGCGGCCCGGCGCCTGGGCATGCACCGGCGCACGCTCACCCGCAAGCTCGAAAAGAAGCAGGTGCGGTAGCGCGCCGCCGGCCCTAAGCAGCGGCCGGTGCGGCCTCCTGCATCTGCCGCTCAAACGCCCGCAGGCGCTTGTAGATCGATATCTGCTCCACCACCGTGCTCCAGTTGAGCACCAAGAACTGGAACGACTCCAGCACCTTGTCGAACGCCCGCGCAATCTGCTGCATCACCCCCAGCGTGATGGCACCTGCGATCAGCGTGGGGCCGAGTGCGATCAGCGGCACCAGCACGCTCACCTGCAGGTACGACCACTTCACCACGTCGAAATACAGGTAGTGGAAGAACAGCCGGAAGTAGTTGCGCCGCACGGCCGCAAACAGCTCAGCCGCCGTGGGCGGCGCAGCACGCGCAGGGTCGTCCTCGCCCAGCACCAGTTCCTTGCGATAGGCCGCCTCCACGCGCTGGTTGTGAAACTCCAGCCCCGGCAGCTTCACCCCCACACAGGCCAGCAGCAGCGTGCCGCCCAGCGACCAGGCCAGCGCCACCCACACCAGCGCATGTGGCACGGCACCGATCAGCGGCAGCGCCGTGACCTTGTCCGAGAGCGCCCATAGCACCGGCAAAAAGGCCGCCAGCGTCATGAGGCTGCGCATGAAACTCAGCCCCAGGTCTTCCATGGTGCGGGCAAAGCGCATGGTGTCCTCCTGCACGCGCTGGGCAGCACCCTCGATGTGGCGCAGGCGCGGCCAGGCAGCCATGTAGTACTCATTCATGGCCTGCCGCCAGCGGAAGATGTAATGCTTGCTGAAGAAGTCCACCAGCACCGCCGTCGTCACATAGATCATGGCGATGCGCGCAAAGGTGGAGAGCTGGCCCCAGAACTGCTCGGCCGTGATGCTGCCGGGCTTGCCCAGCGCTTCCTGGATCAGGTCGTAGAAGCTGCCAAACCAGTCGTTGATTTGCACGTCGAGCTGGACCCGGTAGCCGGTGGCCAGCACGATCGCGATGGAGCCCAAAAGAGACCAGGCCCACCACCGGCGGGCCAAAAAGAATGACTTGAACATGGAGGGGCGGGATCTTGGTGGTGATTGGTATTTTTTGAGCTCTGAGTATGGCGCCGCGCGAACGTTCCGCCCCGGCTGAGGTCCCGGCGGGCAAGACCTCAACGGTGTCTTCAGCCTTGCAGCCCTCGGCCCCTGGCGTCAACCGAGTCTCAACGCTGGCGCTGCGCCAGCCAGCGCTCCGCTTCCTGCTGCTGGCCAAAGCGCGCCCAATCCAGCGCGTTCTTGCCATGCGGATCCTTGCGCCAAAGATCCACTCCCTGCAATTCGAACCATTCCAGCGCTTGGACACGCCCTTTGGCGGCAGCCAGCATCGCGGGCGTCTCGCCTCGGCTGGCAGGTGCGGGCTCGTCCAGTGACTGTCCTTGTTCGGCCAGCCACTGCAGGCACGGCACACAGCCGCTTTATGCGGCCATGTGCACGGCCCCCCAGTCCCATCGATTGCGGGCCGCCAGACTGGCACCTGCCTGCACCAGACGGCGTGCGGCCGCGAGGTGGCCTCCATAGAAGGCGCGCAGCAGCGCGGTGTCCCCGCGCTCGCTGTCTTTCTGCGTCTGGCGCAGATCGGGCTGCGCCCCGGCGCTCAACAGCGCATCAATGTGCTCCAGTTGTCCTCGGTGCGCAGCCAGCATGAGCATGCTGGACCCATTGGGAGCCAGCAGGTTGGGGTTGGCGCCCTCAGCCAGCGCGCCCCGCAGCGCGGTGGCATCGCCTGCGTCTTGCGCATCCAGCAAGCGTTCATCCACTGAGGAATACGACGTCGCACTTTCCGCCGCCCCACGGCTCACTCCTTCAGCAGCCGCCGTGCGGTGAGCGGTGTTGCTCGGCGCAGGGACCCAGAACCACCAGGCAACAAGGGCCAGCACCACCAGAGCCCCCAAGGCCGGGCGTGAGTGCTGGACTCGCCTGGACCGTTGCATCCCTGCAGCGAACCGGCCGCGACGGTGGGACCAGGCCCGCGCCACTGATTGCCCGAGCGTAGTGGCCGCACCTTCGCCCGCCAAGCCGGGAGTCAGGCGGACTAGGGCGCCTGCGGCATCACGCGCATAGACGGCGTGGTAGCGTTGTTCGCTTGCGCCACTGCCAGTGGAATACAGCAGCTTGTGCACCAAGCTGCGGCTGGCATCGCCGGGCATGAGATCGGCGCGCGACCAGAGCCAGGAATGACGGCAAGCCGTGATCCCTTCGTCGTGGACGGTGAGGGTCCAACGCCGGGTGGCCGCGTGCAAGGCAAAGGCCGCCAGCGCAATCCATCCAACTGCAGCCAGAACGCCAGGGGGCAGCAGAAGGCCATGAATTCCCAATCGGCCATTGACGCCTGCCTCCAGCGCCAGCCCCGCCAACACGAGACCTGCGGCCCAGCGCCAACCGCTCTGGGTGAACTCGTACTGCCAGGCCTGCGAGGATTCCTGCAGCGTGACGGAAGGCGGAAGCACCAGGGGAATCTCCTCTTCTGCACCCTCCAGTTCGCTCAAGGGAACAATCGGAACCACCTGCTTCCAGGCCGCGCGCCGGTCGAATCGGTCGGACGATGCGTCGCTGTTCGATGTGTGCTGCGCAGCTTGCACAGGCAGCTCATAACTCAGTTCGGCCGTGCCGCCGGGCGTGGGCAGCATTTCCACCCGCCAATCCACACGTTCACCGGAGCGGCGGCTGCCGTGCGGCGGTGCATCCGGCGGCACGGCGAAGCGCGCAACCAGCCTCAGCCCTCCGTCGGCCGTGGGCTGCACCCGTGCCCCCTCGGTAAAGGACTCCACACAGCGTTCAGGCGAGCCGGAGCTGGACTCGTCCACACGGTAGTGCGCCAGCCGCAGTTGCAGTCCTTGTCCCTGCGGGCAGGCGGCCGCGGCCCGCGCCGGCAGCAACAGTGTCACTTCAACAGGATGGCCTGCGCGCGGGTGGGAAGGCAGCGTGGTCAGCGAAGAACCCGCGTACCGCCACCCCAGGTAAGTCTGTCGAACCGAAAATGCCAGCAGCGCCAGCCCAACCACCACAAAGATGGAAATGAAGGCCTTGGCGAACCAGGGCGTGCCAGACGTGGTCCAGAACAAGGCCGCCATGGGAAAGGCGATGCCACACCAGAAGATGGTGAACAGCCAGATGGCGCCCGAAGAGCCGCCAGACACGCCCCCCTTGGACTGGCTAACCCCTTCCAAACCGTGCGCTTGCGCGAAGTCGCTGCCGCGCTCCTCGGACGCAGAATCCGCGGGCTTGAAGAGGCCCAGCAAGGTGCGCAGAAAAAACCAGGCCGCTACCAGCCCCACTCCGGTGAAGACGAGGGCGAAGGGCAAGCGGAAAATCTGCAGGGACCAGCGTACCGAGCGATCGATGAGCGACTGTGATGGGTCATCGGGATTCACCCAGACCGTGATGCGCTGTCCCGCAGCCTGCGCAGTTTGCAGGCGCCCCACCCATTGGCGGTGCCAGTCGTCGATGTTGTCGCTGTTGCTCAGCGCGTCCAGGCCGACACGGGTGCTCTCGTAGTCTTTGCCCGCGACCTGGTAGCGGTAGCGGGTCTGCGCCTCGTAGGTCGGGCCTTCACTGCCGCGGTGCGTCTTGAGCTGGACCGACAGGACTTCAGCCTGCACCGGGTGCCAGCCGCGCACCTGCAAGGCGGTTTGCAGGGTGTGGACCAAAGGCTTGAGCCCCACATGGTAGCCGCCCAGTCCAAAGACGACTGCGAAGAGCGCGCTGAACAGCAGTGCGCCAATGCCTGCCCCCACGCTGCGGATTTTGATGGTGTTGCCGTCTCCCTCTCTGGCCATGGATGTTCCCTCCATTTCGATTTGTTTTTGTGCCGTGAGCATAGCGACAGGATCATGACAGTTGCATGACATCGTCGTCTTGCCAAAAAAAAGCGGCTCCCAAGAGCCGCTTTTTGCTGGCCTGCCGCCCGCTGTAGGCGACAGGCAGATGGATCTGGCTGATCAGGCTGCCACGCCGTCGGCCACTTCCTTGTACTCGGCGATCTGGTCGAAATTCATGTACTTGTAGATCTTGTCGCCGTTCTGGTTGATGACGCCGATGTCGGCCAGGTACTCTTCCTTGGTGGGAATACGGCCCAGCTTGGAGCAGATGGCGGACAGTTCGGCCGAGCCCAGGTACACGTTGGTGTTCTTGCCCAGGCGGTTGGGGAAGTTGCGGGTGCTGGTGGACATCACGGTAGCGCCTTCCTTCACCTGTGCCTGGTTGCCCATGCACAGCGAGCAGCCGGGCATTTCCATGCGGGCGCCGGCCGCGCCGAACACACCGTAGTGGCCTTCTTCCGTGAGCTGGTGCGCATCCATCTTCGTGGGCGGGGCCATCCACAGCTTGACGGGGATGTCCTTCTTGCCTTCAAGCAGCTTCGACGCTGCGCGGAAGTGGCCGATGTTGGTCATGCACGAGCCGATGAACACCTCGTCGATGGCAGCACCCGCCACATCCGACAGCGTCTTGGCGTCATCGGGGTCGTTGGGGCAGCAGACGATGGGTTCGGTGATCTCGGCCAGGTCGATCTCGATCACGGCAGCGTACTCGGCATCCTCATCGGGGGCCAGCAGCTGAGGGTTGGCCAGCCAAGCTTCCATGGCCTGGATGCGGCGGCCGATGGTGCGGGCGTCTGCATAGCCTTGGGCGATCATGTTCTTGAGCAGGACGATGTTCGAGTTGATGTACTCGATCACGGGCTCCTTGTTCAGGCGCACCGTGCAGCCAGCGGCAGAGCGCTCGGCCGACGCGTCGGACAGCTCGAATGCTTGCTCGACCTTCATGTCCGGCAGGCCTTCGATTTCGAGAATGCGGCCCGAGAAGATGTTCTTCTTGCCCTGCTTGGCCACGGTGAGCAGGCCTTGCTTGATGGCATACAGCGGAATGGCATGCACCAGGTCGCGCAGCGTAACGCCGGGCTGCATCTGGCCCTTGAAACGCACCAGCACCGACTCAGGCATGTCCAGGGGCATCACGCCCGTGGCCGCAGCGAAAGCCACCAAGCCGGAGCCCGCGGGGAAGCTGATGCCGATGGGGAAGCGGGTGTGCGAGTCGCCGCCCGTGCCCACGGTGTCGGGCAGTAGCATGCGGTTGAGCCAGCTGTGGATGATGCCGTCGCCAGGCTTGAGCGAAATACCGCCGCGCGTGCTGATGAAGTCAGGCAGTTCGTGGTGCATCTTCACGTCCACTGGCTTGGGGTAGGCAGCCGTGTGGCAGAAGGACTGCATGACCAAATCGGAGCTGAAGCCGAGGCACGCCAGGTCCTTCAGTTCGTCGCGGGTCATGGGGCCGGTGGTGTCCTGCGAGCCCACCGAGGTCATGCGCGGCTCGCAATAGGTGCCGGGCAGCACGCCCTGGCCTTCGGGCAGGCCGCAGGCGCGGCCGACCATCTTCTGGGCCAGTGTGAAGCCCTTGCCCGTGGCAGCGGGCTGCTGCGGCAGGCGGAACAGCGTGGAAGGTGGCAGGCCCAGGGCCTCGCGCGCCTTGGCGGTGAGGCCACGGCCGATGATCAGCGGAATGCGGCCGCCGGCACGCACTTCGTCAAACAGCACTTCGCTCTTGACTTCGAACTCGGCGATCACGTTGCCGTCCTTGAGCGCCTTGCCAGCGTAGGGCAGCAGTTCGATCTCGTCGCCCATGTTCATCTGGCTCACGTCGAGCTCGATGGGGAGTGCGCCGGCATCTTCCATGGTGTTGTAGAAGATCGGAGCGATCTTGCCGCCCAGGCACACGCCGCCAAAGCGCTTGTTGGGCACAAAGGGGATGTCTTCACCCGTGAACCACAGCACGCTGTTGGTGGCCGACTTGCGGCTGGAACCGGTGCCCACCACGTCACCCACGTAGGCCACCAGGTTGCCCTTGGCGCGCAGGTCTTCGATGAACTTCACCGGGCCACGCTTGCCGTCTTCCTCGGGCGTGATGCCATCACGCTTGTTCTTGAGCATGGCCAGGGCATGCAGCGGGATGTCGGGACGGCTCCAGGCGTCGGGCGCGGGCGACAGGTCGTCGGTGTTGGTTTCGCCCGTGACCTTGAACACGGTGAGCTTGATGCTCTGGGGCACTTCGGGGCGGCTGGTGAACCATTCGGCATCGGCCCAGCTTTGCAGCACGTCCTTGGCGAAGGTGTTGCCCTTGTCGGCCTTTTCCTTCACGTCATGGAACTGGTCGAACATGAGCAGCGTCTTCTTGAGGCCTTCGGCAGCCACCGAGGCCACGGCCGCGTCGTCCAGCAGGTCGATCAGGGGCGTGAGGTTGTAGCCGCCCAGCATGGTGCCCAGCAGCTGCGTGGCCTTCTCGCGGCCGATCAGCTTGCACACTTCAGTGCCGTGCGCCACAGCCGCCAGGTAGCTGGCCTTGACCTTGGCGGCATCGTCCACGCCAGCCGGCACGCGGTGCGTGATCAGGTCCACCAGCGTGGCCTCTTCGCCTGCGGGAGGGTTCTTGAGCAGTTCGATCAGTTCGCTCGTCTGCTTGGCGGTCAGCGGCAGGGGCGGAATGCCGAGGGCGGCGCGCTCGGCCACGTGGTCACGGTAGGCTTTCAACATCATTTTTCTCCGGGTTGCGTTCTAAAGTGGGGCGGCGCGCTGTGCGCGGCGTGGTTGACCCGCTGCGCACCTCACGCACAGGTCGTGCAGTGGTTTTCCGTTCGGAGCGAGCTCGGACTTACTTCAGCGGCTCCAGCACGCTCACGGGCGGGTTCTTCTTGATGGCCTCGGCCACCACCACCTGCTGCGGGCTCATGCATTCGTCGGCCAGGCGTTGGCCCAGCTTCTGGTTCATCAGCATGGATTTGTTGGCGATCTGCAGCCAGACCGCACCACCCTTTTGATCCTCCAGGCGGACCGTGCCCGTGGTGGTGGCCACCGGGGCCATGAAATACTTGAAGCCCTTGCCTTCCACATGGAAGTGACCCGGGCTTGCGGGCTCGGCCGTCACGGTGACGTAGGCGCCGAGTTCGCAGGGGATGCGGCCCACGTGCACGCGTTCGGCAATGGCCAGCTCTTCGGGTGTCAGGGCGGCTTCGGCAGCGATGATGCCGGCCGCCGCTTGGTTGGCCGCGCTCTTGAGCTGGGTGCGGCTGCTGGTGCCTTCGGTCTTGGCCACCGCAGATTTCTTGGCGGCAGGCGCCTTGTCGGCAGTCTTTTCGGTCGCCTTGGCCGACTTCGCCACGGGCTTTGAAGCCGGTTTGGCGGTCGCCTTGGTTTCAGGCTTGGCGTCTGCCTTGGCAGGGGTTTGCGCCATGGCAAGGGCTGGGGCCAGCAGCATCAGGGCAGAGGCGATAAAGGATTTCATGGAAGGTCCTGCGTGGAAAGATTCTGGAATGTTCACAAGAGAACGGAGGCCGGCGCGTCAAACCAATGGCGCACGCCGAGCGGTAGTGTGCGCCCGGTGCGGTGGGCGCGCTCGAGGACCTGCCAGTAGAAGCGGTAGCTGGCGCGGTCATGCAGTACACCTTCAAAACTGATGGGAGCCCAATCAGCATGAGCGGCAGCTGCTATTATTTTTGAAGCAATCTCAATGTCATCCTGCCGCGGCGCGAAGGCTTGCAGGATGGGCCGGATCTGTGCGGGATGAATGCTCCACATGCGGGTGTAGCCCAGCTCCCGCGCAGCCCGGCTGGCGGCGCCTTGCATGGCCGCCGCATCGGTGAACTCGGTCACCACGCAGTGCGAGGGCACCTTGCCGTGGGCATGGCAGGCGGCAGCAATCTCCAGCTTGGCACGCACCACGAGCGGATGGGAAAACTGCCCTGCCGAAGTCATCCCCTCTGCCGGGATGGCGCCCCCATGGGCCGACACGAAATCCATCAGGCCAAAGCTCAGGCTCTGCACGCGCGGGTGCGCGGCAATCTCAAAAGCACGGTGCACTGCAGCTGGCGACTCGATGAGGACGTGCAGCGGCGGGGGTGTGGCAGAGGCTTTCTCCAGAGCCCGTTCTGCCTTCAACACATCGTCCACCGATTCCACCTTGGGCACCATGAGGTGGCTGAGCCGGTGGCCCGCTTCGCCCACGATCGTGGCGACATCGCTGGCGAAGGCGGGGTGGTCCACCGGGTGGACCCGGGCCGCCACGCGGGCACCGGGCGCCGCGCCCACGGCCAAGCTGGCAACCAGCCGGGCGTGATCGGCTTCGAGCCCCACCGGAGCACCATCTTCGCAATCGAGGGTGACATCAAAAACGCAGGTACCGAACTCCTGCGTCATTTCGGCCTGCAGTTGCAGGCTCTTGCGCATGCGTGCCTCGACACCGCTGTAATGGTCGCACACCGGCAAAAAACCGGTCTGCGCCTGGGCGCCCAGCAGCACATCGCGTGGATGGGGTGGTGCAGCGCCCGGCCCCTGCACAGGGGCCCGGGCGGCCTGATGGCCCGATGCCTGGGGCGTCGGCTGCATGGCGCTCACCCTGATTTACAGCAGGTGCTTGACGCCGTCTTGCTCGCCTTGCAGCTCAGCCAGCGTGATGTTGATGCGCTCTTGCGAGAAGGCGTCGATCTCCAGGCCTTCCACGACCTTGTATTCGCCGTTTTCGCAGGTGACGGGGAAGCCGAACATCACATCCTTGGGGATGCCGTACTGGCCGTCCGATGGCACACCCATGGTGACCCACTTGCCGTTGGTACCCAGGGCCCAGTCGCGCATGTGATCGATGGCGGCATTGGCAGCCGAGGCAGCCGACGACAGGCCGCGCGCTTCAATGATGGCGGCACCGCGCTTGCCCACGGTCGGCAGGAAGGTGTTGGCGTTCCATTCCTGGTCGTTGATCATCTTGGCAACGCTTTCGCCGTTGATGGTGGCGAAACGGTAGTCGGCGTACATCGTGGGCGAGTGGTTGCCCCACACGGTCAGCTTTTCGATGTTGGCCACAGGCTTGCCGGTCTTGGCAGCAATCTGGCTGGCAGCGCGGTTGTGGTCCAGGCGCAGCATGGCGGTGAAGTTCTTGCGGGGCAGGTCAGGCGCCGACTTCATGGCGATGTAGGCGTTGGTGTTGGCAGGGTTGCCCACGACCAGCACCTTCACGTCACGCGAAGCCACGGCGTTCAGGGCCTTGCCCTGGGCCGTGAAGATGGCGCCATTGACGGCCAGCAGTTCGGCACGTTCCATGCCGGGACCACGGGGGCGCGAACCCACCAGCAGGGCGTAGTCGGCATCCTTGAAGGCGGTCATGGGGTCGCCGTGGGCGGTCATTTCCACCAGCAGCGGGAAAGCGCAGTCGTCCAGCTCCATCATCACGCCCTTGAGCGCCTTTTGGGCCTTTTCGTCGGGAATTTCCAGCAATTGCAGGATGACGGGCTGATCCTTGCCCAGCATTTCGCCGGAGGCGATGCGGAACAGCAGGGCGTAACCGATTTGACCAGCGGCACCGGTGACGGCAACGCGAACGGGCTTCTTGCTCATGGTGAGAACTCCAGGGAAGTGAGGAAAACAGGTGTGTGTGCAACGCAAGCACCAGCGCCTGTTACCAGCAGCCCGTGCCCCGCAAAACAGCCTTGGAGTGTACCGCCGATTGGGCACACCGGTCAATTTGTCTTATGTCTTATATAAGATATGATTGGACGTTCCGGAGAAGCCCCCTCCCCACCCTGCGAAGCACGCCACTTTCCTCATCGCCATGTCCTCGCTTCCGCTCAACGCCGACCATCCCGCACAGCCTTTGGCCAGCGCAGGCACTGCGGGAACCGCTACGCCAGCGTTCAGTCCGCTGTACCAGCAGATCAAGGGGCTCATCCTGCAAAGCCTGCAGCAAGGCGAATGGAAGCCCGGCGAGTCGATCCCGAGCGAGATGGAACTGGCCGCTCGATTTCGGGTGAGCCAGGGCACCGTCCGCAAGGCCATCGACGAACTGGCCGCAGAAAACCTCCTGATGCGGCGCCAGGGCAAGGGAACCTTCGTGGCCACCCATGCCGAACAGCAGGTGCAGTACCGCTTCCTCAAGCTGATGCCAGACACCGGCGATGCCCGCGTGGAAGGGCCGGCACAGCGCAAGGTGATCGATTGTCGCCGTGTGCGCGCCAGCGCCGATGTGGCACGCGCCCTGGCGCTGCGCAGCGGCGACGCGGTGGTCCAGGCGCGGCGCGTCCTCGCGTTTGCAGGCGTGCCCACCATCCTGGAAGACATCTGGCTGCCCGGCCACGCTTTCAAAGGCCTGACGGCCGATCAGCTCGCCAACTACCAGGGTCCCACCTACGCCATGTTCGAGCTCGACTATGGCGTGCGCATGGTACGTGCGGAGGAGAAAATCCGCGCCGTCCTGCCCGACGCGGACCAGGCAGCCATGTTGCAGGTCCCGCAGGCCACGCCGCTGTTGAGCGTGGAACGCATCGCATACACCTACAACGACGTTCCGATGGAGTTACGGCGGGGCCTGTACCTCACCGACACGCACCACTACCGTAACGAACTGAGCTGACGCCACCCTGGCAACCCAGCGGAAACATCAATCATTGAGTTGACCCCGTCACCTACCTTGTTGCGTTGCAATAGAATTTTGCGTTCTTTGCCTGCCGAAATTACAAAGCAGTTACATCCACGAAAGCACCCAACATGACCGAACTCGCCAAGAAACGGCCTGAATTCCGCAACATCAATGCCTTCAAGGACCTGACCACCTACCGCTTGCCGCCCGCAGGCTGGGTGTCGATTCTGCACCGCGCCAGCGGGCTGATCATGTTCCTGCTGCTGCCCTTCATCATCTGGATGTTCGACACGTCGGTGTCGTCTGAAATTTCGTTCGGCAAGTTCAAGGCGGCATTCATTGCAGGCATTGGCTTCGTTCCGGGCTGGTTCCTCAAGCTGGTGGTGTTAGCGCTGATCTGGGCCTACCTGCACCACTTCATCGCTGGCCTGCGCCACCTGTGGATGGACGTGAGCCACAGCGCCGTCAACAAGCAATTCGGCAAGAGCTCCGCCGTGTTCGTGCTGGCCGTGAGCATCGGCCTCACCCTGGTGCTCGGCGCCAAGCTGTTCGGCCTCTACTGATCACCCACCCACCAGACCAAAGGCAGCTTGCCCTTGGCGAGCCACCGAAGAACGAGAGGAAAGATTCATGTCCGTCAATTACGGTTCCAAGCGCGTCGTCGTCGGCGCCCACTATGGCCTGCGCGACTGGCTCAGCCAGCGCGTCACGGCTGGCCTGATGGCCCTTTTCACCCTGGTGATCCTGGCGCAGGTCATCTTCACCAAGGGCCCCATCGGCTACGACTTGTGGGCTGGCATCTTTTCTGCCCAGTGGATGAAGGTGCTGACCTTCTCCGTCATCGTGGCCCTGGCGTGGCACGTGTGGGTGGGCATGCGCGACATCTTCATGGACTACATCAAGCCCGTGGGCGTGCGCCTGCTGCTGCAGGTGTTCACCATCGTCTGGCTGGTCGGCTGCGCTGGCTGGGGTATCCAGGTTCTGTGGCGTCTCTGATTGATCCCCGCGACTGAAGGCATAAAACAATGAGCTACACCAACGCTAACATCACCAAGCGCAAGTTCGACGTCGTCATCGTCGGCGCCGGCGGCTCCGGCATGCGCGCCGCGCTTGAACTCTCCCGCGCGGGCCTGAACGTGGCCTCGCTGTCCAAGGTATTCCCCACCCGCTCGCACACCGTGGCGGCACAGGGCGGCGTGTCCGCGTCGCTCGGCAACATGTCCGAGGACAACTGGCACTACCACTTCTACGACACCATCAAGGGCTCCGACTGGCTGGGCGACCAGGACGCCATCGAGTTCATGTGCCGCGAAGCACCCAAGGTGGTGTACGAGCTGGAACACTTCGGCATGCCGTTCGACCGCAACCCCGACGGCACGATCTACCAGCGCCCCTTCGGCGGCCACACGGCCAACTACGGTGAAAAGCCCGTGCAGCGCGCCTGCGCCGCGGCCGACCGCACCGGCCACGCCATGCTGCACACGCTGTACCAGCAGAACGTGAAGGCCAAGACCAACTTCTTCGTAGAGTGGATGGCCCTCGACCTGATCCGCGACGCCGATGGCGACGTGGTGGGCGTGACGGCGCTGGAGATGGAAACCGGCGATCTGTACATCCTGGAAGCCAAGACCGTGCTGCTGGCCACCGGCGGTGCCGGCCGCATCTTTGCCGCGTCGACCAATGCCTTCATCAACACCGGCGACGGCCTGGGCATGGCCGCACGTGCCGGCATCGCGCTACAGGACATGGAGTTCTGGCAGTTCCACCCCACCGGCGTGGCCGGCGCGGGCGTGCTGCTGACCGAAGGCTGCCGCGGCGAAGGCGCCATCCTGCTCAACAGCAATGGCGAGCGCTTCATGGAGCGCTACGCCCCCACGCTGAAGGATCTGGCCCCGCGCGACTTCGTGTCCCGCTCGATGGACCAGGAAATCAAGGAAGGCCGTGGCTGCGGCCCCAACAAGGACTACGTGCTGCTCAAGCTCGACCACCTGGGCGCCGACACCATCCACAAGCGCCTGCCCTCGGTGTACGAAATCGGCGTCAACTTCGCCAACGTGGACATCACCAAGGAGCCGATTCCTGTGGTGCCCACCATCCACTACCAGATGGGTGGCGTGCCCACCAACATCAACGGCCAGGTCGTGCGCCAGGCCAACGGCGTGCACAACGAGGTGGTCAACGGCCTGTATGCCGTGGGCGAATGCGCCTGCGTGTCGGTGCACGGCGCCAACCGCCTGGGCACCAACTCGCTGCTGGACCTGCTGGTGTTCGGCAAGGCCGCCGGCCGCCACATTGTCGAGTTCAACAACAAGAACAAGGAGCACAAGCCCCTGCCCAAGGACGCGGCTGACCGCACCCTCGAGCGCCTGAACCAGCTCGACAAGTCCACCGACGGTGTTTACGCCCAGCGCGTGGCGGGCGACATCCGCTCCACCATGCAGCAGCACGCCGGCGTGTTCCGCACCCAGGCCAGCATGGACGAAGGCGTCAAGAAGATCGCCGACATCCGCGCCAGCGTGGCGGGCGTGACGCTCAAGGACAAGTCCAAGGTGTTCAACACGGCCCGCATCGAAGCGCTGGAAGTGGACAACCTGATCGAAGTGGCGCAGGCCACCATGGTGTCCGCCGCCGCCCGCAAGGAATGCCGTGGCGCCCACACGGTGTACGACTACGAACACCCTGCCGACCATCCCGAGTTCCCGCTGGGCCGCAACGACAAGGAGTGGATGAAGCACACCCTGTGGTACAGCGAAGGCAGCCGCCTCGACTACAAGCCGGTCAACCTCAAG
>NZ_JALEGG010000167.1 GCF_022763525.1 Acidovorax sp. | reverse complement strand
CGTCGCGCCCGTCCGGCCCTCCATCCCGTGGCCCTGGCCGCCATGCTGGCGCTGACGGGCACCGGCGTGGCGCACGCGCAAACCGCGCCGGTGGCAGCGCCTGCCGACAGCAGCGCCGCGGTCCCCGCCAGCCTGCCGCCCGTCACCGTCTCCGCCAGCGGCCTGCAGCTGGGCACCAATGAAATGACCACACCCGTCACCGTGCTGGAGGGCGACGAACTCGTGCGCCGCCGCGAGGCCACGCTGGGCGAGACGCTGAACAGCGAGCTCGGCATCACCAGCAGCCACTTCGGCGCCGGTGCCAGCCGCCCCATCATCCGGGGCATGGACGGCCCGCGCGTCAAGGTGCTGAGCGACGGCGCCGAGCTGCACGACGCCTCCACCATCAGCCCGGACCACGCCGTGGTGTCCGAGCCCCTGCTGGCCACGCAGATCGAAGTGCTGCGCGGCCCCTCGGCCCTGGTCTACGGCAACGGCGCCGTGGGCGGCGTGGTCAATGTGCTCGACGGAAAAATCCCCACCGCCATCCCCCAGAAGGGCTATGAGGGCAGTGCAGAGCTGCGCGCCAACTCCGGCGCGCGTGAAAAAGCCGGTGCCTTCTCGCTGACCGGCGGCGCCGGCAACCTGGCCGTGCACGTGGAAGGCGTGGCACGCGACGCAGGCGACTACCGCGTCGGCAAAGGCTGGGCGCCAGAGGGCGAGCCCACCCGCAAGGTGTTGGGCAGCTTCAACCGCACCGACACGGGCAGTGTCGGCCTGTCGTGGGTGGGCGAGCGCGGCTACCTGGGCGCCGCCTACACGCGCCAGACCGCCAAATACGGCCTGCCGGGCCATAACCACAGCTTTGAAGGCTGCCACACCCACGGCAATCACCTGCACTGCGGCGCCCACGAAGGGGAGGAAGACGGCCATGACCACGGCGAAGAGGAACATGGCGACGTGCCGGTGGTTCAACTCGCCAGCGAACGCTTCGACATCCGCGGCGAGCTGCGCAACCCCTTTGCCGGCTTCTCGGCCCTGCGCCTGCGCGCGGGCGTGACGGATTACATGCACGACGAAGTCGAAGACGGCGCCGTCAGCACCACCTTCAAGAACAAGGCCTACGACACCCGCATGGAGTTGCAGCACGAGCCCATTGCAGGCTTCAAGGGCGTGATCGGCCTGCAAACCTCGCAGCGAAAGTTCAGCGCCGAGGGCGAAGAAGCCTACGTGGAGCCCACCATCACCCGCAAGCTCGGCTTCTTCGCGCTGGAGGAATACCGCCTGGGTGACTGGCGCTTCGAAGCCGCCCTGCGTCACGACCGCCAGACGGCCGAAGCGCAAACCAGCGGCATCGAACGCAGCCACAACGGCACCTCGGCATCGCTGGGTGCGGTGTGGAAGTTCACGCCCGGCTACCAGGTGGGCACCTCGTTCACCCGCGCCAGCCGCGCCCCCTCGGCCGAAGAGCTGTACGCCAAGGGTCTGCACATGGCCACCAGCACGTATGAGCGCGGCAACGCCGACCTGAAGTCTGAAATCTCGCAGAACATCGACGTGAGCCTGAAGAAGACCAGCGGCGACACCACCTTTTGTGTGAGCATCTTCCGCAACCGCATCAACAACTACATCTACGGCCGCACGCTCGATGAAGTCGATGGCCTGCAACTGCTGCAATACAGCCAGGCCGACGCCACCTTCACCGGCATCGAAGGCCAGGTGCGCCAGCGCCTGAACCGCCACCTTGGCATCACCTTGTTCGGCGACACCGTGCGCGCCAAGCTGAACGAAGGCGGTGGCAGGCTGCCCCGCATCCCCGCCACCCGCGCGGGCATCCGGCTGGACGCCAACTGGCAAGCCTGGGAAGGCCAGGTCGAATGGGTGCAAGTGGCCCGCCAGAACCGCGTGGCGGAGTTTGAAACCGCCACGCCCGGCTACGGCATGCTGAACCTGGGCATCAGCTACAACGGCCAGTTCAGCAGCGGAACGCCGTGGCAGGTGTACCTGAAGGCGAACAACCTGACGGACCGCCTGGCGTACGCGCACACCTCGTTCATCAAGAATGCCGCGCCGTTGATGGGCCGCAATCTGACGGTGGGGGTGAAGGTGGCGTTCTGACGGGTGACGCCGCCGTGATGTGAGCGAGCCAGCGGCGGGGGAGGGCATCGCTGGCTTGCGCTCCTTCGCTGCCCAAAGCTCCGCAACCAAGGGGGCCAAATGCGCGGGACCCGTGCCATACTCGATCTCACGTGGTTGATTTCGCTCCCCCTTCTTGCACCAGCCCTGCATGCCCATCACTCCCGCGCCGTCCGCAAGACTGCTGCAACTGCTACCCGAGGCGGTGGTGCAAACCGATGCGTTGTGGGAAATCACCTATCTGAATCCGGCGTGGCACAAGCTCACCGGCCATGCGGTGGCGGCGGCGCTTGGCAGGTCCTTGCTGGAGTTCGTGCATCCCGACGACGTCGGCACCATGCGCTCGGGCATGCCGGTGTTCCGCTTGCGCTTTGCCGACGCGGACTATCGCTGGGTGCGTCTGCAGTTTCACCCGGAGACGGATGCGGCGGAGCGGGTGATCAGCCGCCAGGGTGTCCTGATCGAGATCACCGAGGTCACAGAACAGGTGCTGGTGGAGGTTCGCCAGCGCTTTCTGCGCCTGCTGGAAACCATTGACGGCGTGGTGTGGGAGGCTGAAATCGGGGTGGGCAATACCTTCCTGAGCCCGCAGGTCGAGCGCTTGTTCGGCTACTCCGTCGAGGAGTGGCGGGCCGACCCGGGCTTCTGGCGGGCGCATGTACACCCCGATGATCTGGAGGAGGCCCTGCGCATCGACGATGCTGCGTACAACGCCACGCACAGCCATGCCTACGAGATGAGTTATCGGCTGATTGCCAAGTCCGGCAAGGTCGTGTGGGTGCGCGATCTGTGCCGTGCAGTGGTCGAGCCGGGTCGGCCGAACCGCATGATCGGCCTGATGATCGATGTCACTCCGCAGAAGAACACCGAGCTCGAGTTGCTGCGCTCCGAAAACCGCTATTCGCTGGCGACGCGCGGTTCCAATGACGGCATCTGGTACTGGGACTTGCGAACGGACGCCCTGCATGTGTCCGGGCGTTTTCTCCAGATCGTCGGGCTGGGTAGCCGCGATCAGGTGCATGACGGGGGCTGGCGCTTTCTCGAGCAACTCATCGATCCCGAGGATCGCGAGCGCGTGCAGGAGGCCTACCGCAGGCACCTGTCGGGAAACAGCCCGAACTTCTCGGTGGACTTCCGCGCCTTCCACGGGGCTGGGCGGCTGGTGTGGGTCAATTGGCGCGGTCTCGCCGAGTTTGAAGGCGGTGTTCCCGTGCGCATGGCGGGGTCGTTGAGCGATCTGGCCGAGCGCGGCAGTTCCTACGACGCGCTGACCAACCTGCCCGGCCGGCCGTTGTTCCGCGATCGCCTCGCGCAACTCATCGCGCTGCGACAGAACGAGGTGGCGAACGGTGGTGGCGTGCCGACAGGCCACGGAGCTACGATGTTCGCCGTGCTGCTGCTGGATCTCAACGGGTTCAAGGCCGTCAATGACAGCTACGGGCACCATGTGGGTGACCAGCTCCTGCAACAGGTGGCGCGGCGGCTCGAATCCTGCGTGCGGGCGGTCGATCTGGTCGCCCGCATGAGTGGCGACGAGTTCAATGTGCTGTTGGAGTCCATCGAGCCCGCTGAAGCCCGCCAACGCGCGGAGCAGATTGCCGCCGCCCTGGAGGTACCTTATGTGATTGGCACGCACACCGTGGTCAGTGGTGCGAGCATCGGATTGGCCAGCAGCGCATCCAATCTGGCGACGGTCGACGACTACCTGCGCGCTGCAGACACCGCCATGTACCGGGCCAAAAGCCAGTCATTGGGCGTGTGCGTGTTTCAATGAAGCGTGTCAGGGCAATCGCCTGCGAGGCTGTCGCATGGCGGGCCTTCCTCGTTCCCCTGCTGGTTTTCGGTGGTTTCGCTGGAGTGCTTCCTGTGCGCTTTTTGCCTGGGACCAGGGGCTGATTGCTGGCGATGGCCGGAGCCTCCCATGGGGTCTTGGCAATCGCACATGTTTTTGACTTCCGCGCTTTGGCATCCAGCGCAAGCAGCTACTGTATTGATAGCGATTGAAGTCCCGCCATCCTATGAATGCGCGAAAAAAAACCGGCTCATCAGAGCCGGTTCTTTATAGACGCTTATCGGGTTCAGTAACGACCGCCGCCAAAGCCGCCCGTGCCGTAGCCAACGTCCGAGCGTTTGCTCGCGGTGAAGCCACCGGCGTTGTAGCCCCCGGCGCCGCCGCCCGCTTCGCGGGGACGGGCCAGGTTCACGACGATCGAGCGGCCGTCAACGGACATGCCGTGCAGGGCGCTGATGGCGGCCTGGGCGACTTCGGCCGAGGCCATTTCCACAAAGCCGAAGCCCTTGGAGCGGCCGGTTTCGCGGTCCATCATGACCTTGGCGGAGGAGACCCGGCCGAACTCGGCGAAGTTGCTTTCCAGGCTGGAATCGGTCACGGAATAGGGCAGGTTGCCCACGTAGATTTTGCTGCTCATGGTCGAGCCTTTCTGAAGTGTGGTGCGCAACGGGTGGCGTACCTGGGGGATGCAGTGGTGCGGGCGGAGGAGGCCGCTACTGCGAAGAGGGAGGGGAACCGGTGCGGAAGACCTGCGGCGAAGCAGGTCATGTGCTCAGCACGTGGGAGGGTGCCGCATACACGTCTGCAGCCAGCCCTGGGTGACTGCAAAGAGCCGGGCGGCTTCGCGGGAGGCAAAGGCTTTGTCAAAGCGGAACACGCGGCAGTAGCTGCCGTTGCCCTCTGAACGATGGACCGAGAAGGAAGCGCGGAAGCGTCCGCAGTCGGTCGGGTGTGTCGTGGGCGAAACGACGTACTTGCCCATGGAAATGGCGGTCTGTGAAATCTGGTGCATTCAGGGATCGCAGGTGCGGGAAGCCGACCTGCGTGAGCATCGAAGGACGCAGTGGGCTGCAGCTCTACAGACCCAATGGGCGACCGCAAGGGTCGCAAAGGCGGCCTGCCACGGCGGAGGTCCGCTCTGGACAGGTGTTGCGGTGACGGCGCGCGTCAAGCGACGGTACTGCAACGAAACATATTATATCCAAATTTGAATTTTGTTTTTATTTAATATTATTCAAAGTTTTAAAAAAGCGTGATTCCTGGCAATCCGCCTCGAATTCGCCGTGCTGCGAGGCTTCCTTGACGCGATGATGGACCTCAAGGGGATTGATGGGGCGCCAACGCCAGCGCTGACCAGGCTCCCCGATGTGCCCCCCCGGTAGTTCTGCCGCCCCACTTCGCACGGGTAGCAGCCACCCCTAACTTTCGCCTTGCTTTCAATGGCTGTGGGTAGAACCACACTGGCCGACTCCCCTGGCGCGCGGCATCATGCTCGCATGAAGCTGCTCTTGGTCGAGGACGATTTTGATCTGGCAGGTGCGCTGAGCCGCAGCCTGGTGGCCCGGGGATTCGAGGTGCTGTGCTGCGCCGACGGCAAGGAGGCCCTGGCGGCGGCGCGCCGCACGGCCTTTGACGTGATCACGCTGGACTTGTCGCTGCCGGGCCTGGACGGGCTGGAGGTGTTGCGGCGCCTGCGCGATGGGGGCTGCACCACGCCCGTGCTGGCGCTCACGGCCCGTGCGGCGGTGACGGACCGTGTGGCGGGGCTGGAAGCCGGTGCCGACGACTATCTGGCCAAGCCGTTTGACCTGGATGAAATGGTGGCGCGCCTGCGGGCCCTGACGCGACGGGTGGGGCGCGATGGCCAGTTGCGCTGCGGATCGCTGTACCGCGACCCCGCCAGCGGCGTGTTCTACAACGACGCGCTGCCGCTGGAGCTCTCACAGCGCGAGGCAGAGCTGCTGCGGCTTCTGATGTCGCGCATCGACCGTGTGGTCAGCAAGGAAGAGCTGCGCACCCAGGTGTTTGCCGACACCGAAGATCAGGTGCAGGCCGATGCCGTGGAGGTGGTGGTGCACCGCCTGCGCAAGAAGCTGGTGGGCACCAATGCAGAGATCGTGACACTGCGCGGCGTGGGCTACCTGCTGTGCGATGCCGACAGCATGGCGGCGCAAAAAGGCGAGAGGGCGGAAAAAGGCGGGGCGCCGCGGTGAGCGGGCCCTGGCTACAACATTTGCGCTGGCGGCCGCATGGCGGATCGCTGCAGCGCTTGTTGCTGGTGGGGCTGCTGGTGCCGTTGTGGGCGCTGGTGGCTCTGATGGCCGTGGTGCAAGTGGTGCAGCAGGCGCGTTTCAATGCCGCCGCCCAGGATGCTGCACTGCGCATGGCGCTGACCCACTGGCCGGCGGTGCTGCCGGGCGATACCAGCCCAACGCAAGAGCCACTCGCCGGGCCGGCCCCCAGCATCTGGTACCGCGAAAGCAGCCTGGATGGCGAGCGCCTGGCCGGCAGCGACGCCTTGCCACGCCTGCCTTCGAGCGGGGTGGTGGTGGGAGAGGGCGTGGTGCATTTCTATCTGGCGCAAGTGGGCCACCGGCTGGTGCGGGTGGCGGCTACCTTGCATCAGCCTGCAGGGGTGGATGGTGGGCCAGGCGCTGGAAATGCCGTGGTGCGGCAACTGGCGCGGCCGTTCAGTGAACGCCTGCCCAACATCGATCGCCTGATGGGGGAGGGCGGTGGGCTGCGCGCGGTGCTGTTGCTGGCGCTGGTGATGACGGTGGTGGCGGCGGCGCTGGCGCGTGTTGCATCGGGCTGGCTGGAGCATGCCAGTGCGTCGCTGACCCAGCCGGATGCAGGCGGTCCTGGCCAGGGCTATAAAGGGCCGTCGGAGCTGGCGCCCGCAGTGCAGCATTTTGGCGAGCTGCAGCAAAGCCAAAGCCGCTGGATCGAGGCGCAACGGCGCTTTCTGGCCGACGCCACCCACCAGATGCGCACGCCCATGGCGGTGTTGCGCACGCAGCTGCAGTCGGCCATTGCAGGCGATGTGCATGTGGTGGATGCGCTGCACCAGATGCTGCACACGGTGGACCGCGCCTCCAACCTGGCCAACCAGCTGCTGAGCCTGAGCAAGGTAGAGCAGCTCAAGCGCATGGGCGAGCTGCCCAGTGTGAATCTGCATGCAGTGGCGCGTGAGGCGGTGATGGAACTGGCGCCGCTGATTGCCGCCAAGCGGCTGGACTTTGCGCTGGACGGCCCGGACGAGATGACAGCCCCTGGCGACGCCGCGTTGCTGGGCGAGCTGATGCGCAACCTGCTGGCCAACGCCATCCACCACACACCCGTCCATGGGCGGCTGGGGGTGCTGCTGCGCAATTCCACGGGCCGGCGCGAGCTGCTGGTGTGGGACGAGGGTCCCGGCATTGACGATGCCGTGCGGCAGCGTCTCTTCCAGCCGTTTTCGGCGGGCAAGGGCGGTGTGGGCCTGGGTTTGTCGATCTGCCGGCAGATCGCGGAATCCATGGGGGCCGAGGTCACGCTGTTCAATCGCCTGGACGCGGGACAGGTGGTGGGCGTTGACGCCCTGGTGGCCTGGGAGGACTGACGATGCCGCACCCGCGCTCCGATTTGCCGCCAAGTTGCCGCCCGTCATCGCATTCGCGGTACCAACCGAATTCACCACAGGCGCGCCCATGACCCCTCCTGAGGCATACCCCGGTATCGAGTTCCAGAACGTGTGCAAGCGCTACGGCCGGTCGGACGACGCGCCGCTTGTGGTGGACCACATCAGTTTCACGGTGCCGCGCGGCACGCTCACCACCATCCTCGGGCCGTCGGGCTGCGGCAAGACGACGACGCTGCGCATGATTGCGGGGCTCGAATCACCCACGTCGGGCCGGATTTTCATTGACGGGCAGGATGTGACGGACCAGGACGCGGCGCAGCGCAATGTGAGCCTGGTGTTCCAGAGCTACGCGCTGTTTCCGCACCTGAACGTGATCGACAACGTGTGCTACGGCCTGCGCGTGTTGAAGCTGGGCAAGCAACAGGCGCGTGAAAAGGCCCGCGCCATGCTCGACACCGTGGGACTGCACGGGCTGGACTTGCGCCGCCCTCACGAACTCTCGGGCGGGCAGCAGCAGCGCGTGGCGCTGGCCCGGGCGCTCGCGCTGGAACCTGCGGTACTGCTGTTCGACGAGCCGCTGTCCAACCTGGACGCCCGTCTTCGGCGTGCCATGCGCGAGGAAATCCGGGCGCTGCAGCAACGCCTGCGGCTCACGGTGACCTACGTGACCCACGACCAGAGCGAGGCCCTGGCGGTCAGCGACCAGATCGTGGTGATGGACAAGGGCACCATCGCGCAAAGAGGAGCGCCTAGTGAGCTGTACGAACAGCCCGTCTCCGAATTTGTGGCGGGCTTCATGGGCGAAGCCATGTTGTTCGAAGGACTCAACCAAGCCGCAGACCCGGCCCACCCGGGTGCCGGCAACTATGCGCAGCTGGGCCCGCTGAAGGTGCCTTCGCCGGCATCCCTCGCCTTGGGCCCCGTCAAGATCGCCGTGCGGCCCGAGGCCTGGGTCATCGGGCCTGCCACGTCCGCCGGGCTGGCGGGGCGGGTGACCAAGCGCACCTACCTGGGCAGCGTCATGGAATACACCTTCGCCAGCGCGCTGGGCGACATCTTTGTGATCTCTCCCCAAGTGCAGCTGCCGCTGGACATGGGGGCTCCCGTCAGCCTCACGCTGGCCAGCCACGGCGTGTCGGTGGTCGCTGTCTGAACGCCGTGGAATTTTGTTGAAAAGGAAAACCTGCATGCCGTACACCGTTGCGATCTTCGACCTGGACAATTGCCTGATCGACGCGCTTTCTGTCGGGTCGCTGTTCGAACCGGCGTTCGAAGCCGTCCGCCGGGCCAACCAGGGGGCGCTGACCCCTGCTGTGCTCGAAGAGGCACTGAACCAGTGCTGGTACACCGCGTTTGACCTGGTGGCTGATCGCTATGGTTTCACCCCCGCGATGCGCTCGGCGGGGTGGGAAGAGTTCCGCCAAATGGAAGTGCGCACGCCCCCGCAGGCCTACCCCGACCTGGGACTGGTGCCCAGCATTCCCCTGCGGCGCTATCTGGTGACGAGCGGCTTTCGGCGCCTGCAGAACAGCAAGATCGACGCTCTGGGCATTCGCTCGTGGTTCGAGGACGTCATCATCGACGCGCTGGACGACAAAGACGACGAGAACGCGCCACCCCACGGCAAGCGGCCCGTGTTCGAGCGCATCCTGGCGCGTGAAGGCTGCACGCCGCAGCAGGTGCTGGTGATTGGCGACAACCCCTTGTCAGAACTGGGCGCCGGCCGTGCGCTGGGGGCGGTCACCGTACAGACCGTGCGGCCGGGCATCAGACCTTGGGAACTGGCTGACTACCGGGTGGAAAGCCTGGAGGAGGTGCTGCAGATCCTGGCGGCGGACCAGGCCCCCGCAGGCGCTGCGACGGGGCTGGCCTCGGTTTCCGATGGCTGTGCATGAAAATGGCCCGTGGCGCTTGCCATTCAAGCGCCAACAGCTATTGAATTCATAGTAACGAGCCGTGCGCGCAGTGGCCATCCAGGCCACAATAGGGGCCTCCTCGCTCCGTTTTCTCCGTCATCGCGCGCCCGCACGCCGGCTCCCACCTTGAACTCGCCCGTCTTCACCTCGCTGTTCCCCGTCATCCTGTTCATTGCCATCGGCTTTTACGTGGGGCGGCGCGGGTGGATACGGGCCGGTTCGGTCAAGGATCTGGCGAACCTGGTGTTCATGGTGCTCACACCGGCACTGCTGTTTCGCACCATGAGCACGGTCCATATCCAGGACCTGGACTTCGGGCCTGTGGCCATCTACTTCGTGGCCTTTGCCGTGGTCTACGCGGCCACCCTGGCGGTGCTGGGGTTCACCAGCCTGGGGGCGGCCCGGGCGCTGGCCAACACCTTCAGCAACACGCTGATGATCGGCGTGCCGCTGGTGGGCCTGGTGTTTGGCGATGCGGGGCTGGTCACGCTGTTCACGCTGATATCGGTGCATTCGCTCATCCTGCTCACGGCCGCCACCGTGGTGTTCGAGCTGGCGTCCGCGCGCGAGCACGCTGGCCGCGAGGGCGCCGCGCAGCAGCCCATGTGGCGCACGGTGCTGCAGGCCATGCGCAACGGCATCGTGCACCCGGTGCCGCTGCCCATCATCGCGGGCCTGCTGTTTGCGCAGACGGGCCTGTCGGTGCCCGAGGTGGTGGGCAAACCCCTGCTGCTGCTGGGCCAGGCGTTAGGGCCGATTGCGCTGCTGCTGGTGGGTGTGACGCTGGCGTTCACCAAGGTCGGCCACCATTTCAAGGCTGCGCTGCGCATCGCGGTGGTCAAGTGTGTAGTGCACCCCGTCGTGCTCGCCGCCCTGGGCTGGGCGCTCGGCCTGTCGGGCATGCCGCTGGCGGTGATGATTGTTGCGGCCTCGCTGCCCGTGGGGGCCAACGTGTTCCTGTTTGCACAGCGCTATGCGGTGGCCGAGGACGAGGTCACGGCGAGCGTGGCCGTGTCCACCGCGCTGGCCCTGGTCACCATGCCGGTGGTGATCTTGGCGGTGACGCGGTGGATCAGCTGACGGGGCGGGGAGTCAAGGCGCCAGCCGCTCGCGCACCCACTCGCCCGCATCCAGCCGGTAGCGCAGGCGGTCGTGCAGGCGGCTCTTGCGGCCCTGCCAAAACTCCCACTGCTCGGGTTTGAGCCGGTAGCCGCCCCAGTGCGGCGGGCGCGGGGGCTTGAGCATGAACTGCGCGCCGTACTTGGCCGCGTTGGCCACCAGCACGCTGCGCCCGGCGATCACCTGGCTTTGCGGGCTGGCCCAGGCGCCGATGCGCGAATCCAGCGGGCGGCTGTGGAAGTAGGCGTCGCTTTCCTCGTCGCTCACTTTCTCCACCGTGCCTTCGATGCGCACCACGCGCTCCAGCTCCACCCAGTGGAACTGCAACGCCGCAAACGGGTTGCCCGCCAGCTGGCGGCCCTTGCGGCTGTCGTAGTTGGTAAACCAGACGATGCCGCGCTCGTCATAGCCCTTGATGAGCACGATGCGCGTGCTGGGGCGCAGGTCGCTGCCCACGGTAGCCAGCGTCATGGCGTTGGGCTCGGGGATCTGGGCCTTGATGGCTTCTTGCAGCCACTGGTCAAACTGCTGCAGCGGCGCGGGGTGCGAGGCGTCCTCGTTGAGTTCGGCGCGCTCGTAGCTCTTGCGCAGGTCGGCGATGGCGGAGGAAAGAGGAGAGGAGGGCGAGGTCATGGCGCGATTGTGCATGGCCGGTGCCGGGCAGCACCCAGCGGCAGATCAACCCGGACCCGGTCCGTCTGCGAGCCAAACCAGCAATGCGCCTGCGCGAATGAAGGCGCCGAACATTCATTCGCTTATAGTGGCAGGTCCCTATGAAACCCAAAGACGACGAAAAGCAGCGCGCCATCGCCCAGGCCACCTTCGACCTGGTGGCCCAGACGGGCCTGAGCGGCCTCACCATGGCCCAGATCGCCCGTGCCGCGGGGCTGGCCACCAGTACGCTGTATGTGTACTACCCCTCCAAGGACGAGTTGATCAGCCAGCTCTACCAGGACGCCAAGACCGTGACGGCCGCCCGCATCATGGAAGGCGTGACCCCCGAGCTGCCCTACCGCGCCAAGGTGCGCCGCATGTGGGGCAACCTGCTGCGCCACCGGCTGGACCAGTACGCCGAAGTGGTGTTTCAGGAGCAGTACTACAACTCCCCGTGGTTCACACCGGGCAACCGCGAGTTCTCCACGCGCCTGATGGCGGGCTTCTTTGCGGTGATGGAAGAAGGCCAGCGGCAGGAGATTTTGAAGGCCGTGCCTGTGCCGCTGCTCACCGCCAGCCTGGTCGGTTCCGTGCGCGAGACAGCCAACCTGATCCGGTCGGGCACCTTGGCGGATGACGAGCAGGTGCTGCAGATGGCTTTCAGCCTCTGCTGGGACGCTATAAAAGCATGAGCACCCCCCTGAGTCGCTTCGCGCCTTCCCCCCGCTCTGGCATCGCTGCGCGATGCGGGCAGGGGGACGCCACCAGTGCGGCGGGGCGGCCCTTGCACGGTGGCCGCCAGGCTGGGCCATGCCCAAGTCATGCAATGGGGTAGCTGACGCTGCCGAGCCCTTAGGGACCCACCAGGAACTGACGGTGTAGCGCGGCAGGTACCGTGCACAAAGCCCAACTTTGCTGTTTAATCGAATTTTTATTCTCTTAAAACCAGAGCGCGCTCACGCGCCCCACATTCGCCTTCCCGCAATCGCTTCGCTTCATCCACCGGAGAACCCACGATGCCCACCCTGAACATCAACGGCAAGGACACCGCCGTCAACGCCGACGACTCCACCCCCACCCAGATGCCCGGCCTGGACGCCATGGCCGCCGCCAAGGTGCTGGGCCTGCAGCCGCAGAACATCAAGGTGCACACCCAGATGGCCGGTGGCGGCTTTGGCCGCCGCGCCATCCCCACCAGCGACTACGTGGTGGAAGCCTGCGGCGTGGCCAAGGCCGCGCGCACCGCAGGCATTACCGCCCCCGTGCGCACCCTGTGGAGCCGTGAGGACGACATCAAGGGCGGCTACTACCGTCCCATGCATGTGCACCGCGCCGAGATCGGTTTTGACGCCCAGGGCAACATCCTGGCGTGGGACCACGTCATCGTCGGCCAGTCCATCCTCAAGGGCTCGCCATTCGAGGCCTTCATGGTCAAGAACGGCGTGGACGCCACGGCCGTGGAGGGCATGAAAGAGCCCTACGACATCCCCATGCGCCTGTCCGTGCACCACCCGCAGGTCAACGTGCCCGTGCTGTGGTGGCGCAGCGTGGGCAGCACCCACACTGCCTACGCCATGGAAACCCTGCTGGATGACGTGGCCCGCGCGACAAAGCAAGACCCGGTGGCCTACCGCCTGCGCCTGATGGGCGACAAGCACCCCCGCCACAAGGCCGCCCTGCAACTGGCGGTAGACCAGTCCGGCTACGGCAAAAAGAAACTCGCCGCAGGCCGCGCCTGGGGTGTGGCGGTGCACGAATCGTTCAGCTCCGTGGTCGCGTATGTGGTGGAAGCATCGGTGAGCAAGGACGGCACGCCCAAGCTGCACAGCGTGACGGCGGGCGTGCACTGCAACCTGGCCGTCAACCCCAAGAGCGTGGAAGCCCAGGTGCAGGGCGCGGCGCTGATGGGCCTGTCCATGTGCCTGCCCGGCGCTGCCATCACCCTGAAGGACGGCGTGGTGGAGCAAAGCAACTTCGGCGACTTCGCCGTGCCCCGCATCACCGATATGCCCCAGGTGGCCGTGCACATCGTGCCGAGCGCCGAGCCGCCTACGGGGATGGGTGAGCCCGGGTTGCCGCCGCTGGCACCTGCGTTTGCGAATGCGGTGGCGCGGTTGACGGGGAAGACGCCAAGGGAGTTGCCGTTCAAATTGGCTTGAGCGGGGCGGATGAAATGAGAGCGCCGGGTTTGGATAAGCCCAGCGCTTTTTTGTAGCGCACTCTGCTGCGCCAGTTCAGCGTTGTGATTCGGGCAGCAGATCCTTGGGACTGCGCTTGGCGAGCAGCTTTTGAGCTACTTCCAGCGGCGGCGGGGTGTCAGAAGGGCAGCGATTCCCGATTGCAGTTCATAGCCACCCTGACTAGGTTCCGCCGACGTCGTATTCGGCCGAAAAGTAATCAGTCGAGCCAGGGCGGAACGCGAATCGAAGGAGCGTAATCAGCGTTGGCCTCCCAGGTCAAATCCGCGACCAGGAAGTCAAGCCATGCTGGTTCCAGTTGTTCTTTACCAGCTTTGGGTGCCGGTTGTTGATGTCGATCCTTCAGCCATGCCATGATGCGCTCTCGCACTGCGCTCGCGTCGCCGAAAAAGGCCGCGAACGTGTCCAGAGTTTCGCCGCCGATGTCCGGCTTCAATCCACTATTCTTCTTGGCTTGCAGCAATGCCGCCAGCGCTCTATCGAATGCGCCATACTCATGCAAAGCGCCGCAGGGCGTCGGAAACCGTTCAGCCTCCAGCAAACGGCGGAGCACATTCTGCCCCTCGGATGTCAGCACGTCTTTCAACGCGGTCGACAAGTTTTCAGCGGTTTCCTGCTTCTTCACCACTTCCACAATTGGCAGATAGGCAACCAAGGACATGGGCTCGGGCAGCAGTTGGGGGCGTGGCTTAGCAGCTTACCGAGCTCCTCAAAGTCATCTTCTACGCATTGCTTGGCAATACTCACGTCACGGCTGAAGTGCTTCAGCACTTTCGCCAGTTCTTGCTCCAAGGGTTTGCGGTTCGCAGGACTCGTTAGCAGAAACAGCTCGGAACAAATCAGCTCCATGCAATAGCGCAGTTTGTTCGGCGCGTGCACTAGCGCTGGGATAAGCGCCTTCAACTGACTATTCGACCAGTCGCCTTTACGCTTAAGTTCCAGTGCATCTAGAAGGCCCTCTTCAGTAAACAGAGGTGCAAGCTTTTCTACATCTGGTCGAAACAGTTCGTGGGCAGCCACCGCGCGATATTTTTTGCCTCGCTCAAATTGAAAAACCTCAGAGTTCCCCTTCACCCCCAAGGCATTCGCCAAATCGTCGTCGGGCTGCCATAGGAGTGTGAGCTTCTCCATCAAATGTTCGGGGTCGCCCTTGTCACCAAAATGAATCGCCCCGGTTTTTGAGGAGGCTCAACACTCTGAGAGGATTGAGCCATGAAGAAGACGAACAAGTTCTCGCCCGAGGTGCGTGAGCGCGCAGT
>NZ_JALEGG010000166.1 GCF_022763525.1 Acidovorax sp. | reverse complement strand
GCCGCGCCGCTGCGCCGGCCACCGAAGCTGCGCCCCGCACCAGCCCGTCACAAGCCGGAGACCCGCCATGAAGATGAAAGTTGCCGCGATCCAGATGGTGTCCTGCACCCGCCCCGACGACAACCTGCGCGACGCGCGCGCTTTGCTGGAGCAGGCCGCGCAGGGCGGGGCCGAGCTGGCCGTGTTGCCCGAATATTTCTGTGTGATGGGCCACCAGGACACCGACAAGCTCGCCCTGCGCGAGACGCCGGGCGAAGGCCGGATGCAGCAGTTCCTGGCGCGTGCGGCGCGCGAGCTGCAGATGTGGGTGGTGGGCGGCACCCTGCCCCTGGCGGCTACCGCGCCTGAGCGCGTGCGCAACACCACCCTGGTGTTCAATCCCGGCGGTGAATGCGTGGCCCGATACGACAAGATCCACCTGTTCTACTTCGACAACGGACGCGAGCAGTTTCACGAGGGCCGGGTGATCGAGGCGGGCGATGTGCCCGTGCAGTTCGACCTGCCTTCGCGCAGCGGCCACCGCTGGCGCGTGGGGTTGTCGGTGTGCTACGACCTGCGTTTTCCGGAGCTGTACCGCGCGCATGCCAGGGCCGGTGCCGACCTGCTGCTGGTGCCCAGTGCCTTCACGCACACCACCGGCCGGGCGCACTGGGAGGTGCTGCTGCGCGCGCGCGCCGTGGAAAACCTGGCCTACGTGCTCGCACCCGCGCAAGGCGGCGTGCACGAAAACGGGCGCCGCACCTGGGGCCACAGCATGCTGGTGGACCCCTGGGGGACCATCCTGGCCCAGCAGGACGAGAGTGCGGGCGTGGTCAGCGGCGAGATCGATCCGGAGCGGCTGCGCGCCGTGCGCCTGCAACTGCCCGCCCTGTCGCACCGCGTGTTGCCATGAGGCCGCATCCCCTGGGAGATCGTGAGCAGGCTCTTGGGCACGCCGGGCCTGGCCGGGGCGGCAAAAGGTGCCAGGAATGAAGTTCAGCCTCCACACCCTCGTCAGGCGCTGGCGGGGCGCATGGCGCCGCTGGTCGCTGTGGACGCTGCTGGTGGTACTGGTGGTCGCCATGCTGGGCACTATGGTGTGGCTCGCTGGGCGCTATGAGGCCAGCCAGGTGCAGACCTTGCTGGAACGCGATACGGCCGATGCCGTGGCGGACATCCGCGTCGCGCTGACCCGCAATCTCCAGAGCCTCCAGGCCCTGCACGCGAGCGAGCCCGGCGACCTGGCTTGGGAGGTCGATGCCGCCGAGCTGCTGCGCAACCGGCGGGAGCTGGTGCGCCTCGAGTGGCGCGATGCACAACTGCGGGTGCGCAACTACGCACAGTCGCCCTACCGCCCCGTGGCGTGGGACGCCCGGCTGCGCGAGGGCAGCCAGTCCGACGCCGCCCTGGCCTGCGCCACGGCGCGCCGCATGAGCAGCCCGGCGTACTCCACCAGCTACTTCCAGCCGCACGGCGACGGGTTGGGCTCGGAGATGATGGAGCTGTGCATGCCCTTGAGCGCCGGAGGGCGCACCACGGGCTTTCTCGTGGCCACGTATTCGCTGCGGGACGTGTTGGTCAACCTCGTGGCACCGACGCTCACGCGCAGCCAGGAAGCCTCGTTCACCGAAGCGGACGGAACCCGGCTGGCGGTGCTGGGCGCTTCGCGCCGGGGCTCGCGCATGTTCACGGCAAAGCAGCTGCTGGACCTGCCGGGTACCACCCTGGTGCTGCGCATGGACTCGTGGCACACGGCCCCGAGCGTCTTTCCGAACGTGCTCACGGCGCTGGTCACGGCCATGTCGATCGCCCTGATCACGGTCATGGTGGTGCTGGTGCGCGACAACCGCCGGCGCCTGCGCGCCGAGCGCGACCTGGCCGATGCGCTCGCCTTCCGCAAGGCCATGGAGGACTCGCTGGTCACCGGTCTGCGCGCCCGCGACCTGCAGGGGCGCATCACCTACGTCAACCCTGCGTTTTGCGACATGGTGGGCTTCAGCGCGCAGGAGCTGCTGGGCCAGAGCGTGAACGCCCCCTACTGGCCGCCTGAGCGGGTGGAGGAATACCGCCAGCGACAGGCCACCCGCTTTGCGGGCACCATGCCCCCGCGCGAAGGTTTCGAGTCGGAATTCATGCGCAAGGACGGCACGCGCTTCCCAGTGCTCATCATCGAGGCACCGCTCATCAACGCGCAGGGCCTGCACACGGGTTGGATGAGTGCATTCCTCGACATCAGCGAGCAGCGCCGAGTGGAAGAGCTCTCGCGTGCCTCGCAGGAGCGCCTGCAGGCCACCGCCCGGCTTGCCACCGTGGGCGAAATGGCCTCGCTGCTCAGCCACGAGCTCAACCAGCCGCTGGCCGCCATCTCCAGCTATGCCACCGGCTCCATCAATCTGCTGGAGGCGCCGCCTCTCGCACCGGCTGGCGATGCCCCCGCCGCCACGGCCGCCCAGTCCGAGCAGTTGCAGGACGTGCGCATGGCCATGCAGCAGATCGCGCGCCAGGCCGAGCGGGCGGGCAAGGTCATCAAAAGCGTCCACGACTTCGTGCGCCGGCGCGACCAGGCTCGCGAGGCCGTCCATGCGCAGCAGTTGCTTGACGCCATCCTGCCGCTGGTGAGCCTGCAGGCCCGCAAGCTGGGCGTGCGCGTGGAGACGTCCGTCGAGTCCAGCCTCCCGCCGGTGCTGTGCGACCGCACGATGGTGGAGCAGGTGCTGCTCAACTTGGCGCGCAATGCCATGCAGGCCATGGACGACCCGTCCATTCCCCGGCGCGTGCTGGAGATCCGCGCGCGGCGCGCCGCCTCGAACCAGCACAGTGGCTGGGTGGAGTTTGCGGTGGGCGACGTGGGCACAGGCATTCCCGCCGAAGTCGCGGAGCGGCTGTTCACGCCGTTCTTCACCACGCGCCGCGAGGGCATGGGGCTGGGCTTGAGCATGTGCCGCACGGTGATCGAGCAGCACGGAGGTTTTCTCGGGTTCACCCCTCGGGAGCCGCGTGGTACCGTGTTTACCTTCACCTTGCCCGTGGCTTCTTCCAACCCCATCACGCCTTGAACGACCGCGCGGCGCAACGTACAACACTGAACCGATATGGAGCCCATCACCAACGCCACCGTGTACATCGTGGACGACGACGCCAGCGTGCGGGAGGCACTGGCTTGGCTTTTGCGCTCGCGCAGGTTGCTGAGCGAGTCGTTTGACAGCGCCGAGGCATTTGACGCCATGCTCCAGCGCCGCCCGGCGCAACGCCAGCCCTGCTGCCTGCTGCTGGACGTGCGCATGCCCGGCATGAGCGGGCTCGCGCTGTTCGACCTGCTGGCCGTGCGGGGCGATCTGGCCACGATGCCGGTGATCTTTCTCACCGGGCATGCCGATGTGCCGACAGCCGTGGACACGGTCAAGCGCGGTGCATTCGATTTCTGCGAAAAACCGTTTTCCGACAATGCGCTGGTGGATCGCGTCGAACAGGCGCTGGCCCGGTCCGCAGAAAGCCTGGCGCAATTGCGCGAGCGCAGCGACCTGCAGGTGCGCCTCGGCGACCTCACGGACCGCGAACGTGACGTGATGGACCTGGTGGTGGCCGGCCTGCCCAACAAGCTGATTGCCGACCAGCTGGACATCAGCGTGCGGACGGTGGAGGTCCACCGCTCGCGCGTGTTCGACAAGATGCAGGTGAAGTCGGCCGTGGAACTGGCCAACCTTTTGAGGACAGGCAAGTAGGCGCGGTGGCAAGCGACGCGACGGCCGTCCCCCTCGGCGTGAGCCGTTCACGCTGAGCGCTGTGCAAGCGCTGCGCAGGGCTTCGACAGGCGCAGCCCGAAGGGTTTGTCATGGGGTGGGTGCCGGCCGATCTGTCGGCAGCGCGGGCTGGATTGCTCACCACGCAGCCCAAGTTCACGGCATCCTAAGGCGCAGGAGTTTTATCCCCGCGGCCGTTCGCCCACGAAGATCTCCACCCGGCGGTTGCGGGCGCGTCCGTCATTGGTGTCGTTGCTGGCAATGGGGTAGCGCGAGCCCATGCCATCGATGGCGATGCGGCGCCCGTCCACACCGCGCGACACCAGGTAGCTGCGCGTGCTGGCGGCGCGGTCCACCGACAGCGGGTTGTTGATGGCATCGCTGCCCGTGCTGTCGGTGTGGCCCACGATGCGCACCTCGGCGTCGGGGTTGTTGCGCAGGCCGGCGGCGAACTGGTCCAGCACGGGCGCAAAGTTGGGCTGGATGTCCGAACGGCCCACGGCGAACGAGATGTCGCTGGGAATGTTGAGCATGAGCCGGTTGTCGGCCGTCTGCGTCACGGCCACGCCGGTGCCCTGGGTGGCGCGCTCCATCTCGCGCTTCTGGCGCTCCATGTTCTGCGACCAGATGTAGGTGCCCAGAGCGCCCACACCCGCGCCCACCACGGCACCCGTGCCGGCGCTGCCGCCGGTGGCCGATCCGATCACGGCGCCTGCCACGGCCCCCACGCCCGCGCCCGTGGCGGTGCGGCGCTGGGTATCGTCCATACCGGCGCAGCCGGTGGCCAGAACGATCACGGCGGCGGTGCCCAGAAGAATGTGTTTGCGCATGCGGTGCTCCTTCAAAAAATTGCAAAGAGCTGGGCGGCGGCGATGACCAGGGTTTCCCGGCTTGTGGCGAAGGCTCTCTTCAGAGCGTTGCTGGCGCCTCGCCCAACTGCCGCCCATCGTGCGCATTCGGGGGATGCGGCGCCATCGGCGCAGCAGCACGCTGGGTGTAGGACAGTGCCTGACCAGACCCCGTAGCGCGCGGTTACGGCGAAGGTGCCGGCGGCGCAGGAGGTGAAGGCGGATCCTGGGGGTCGCCGCAAGGGCTGGAGGCGGGCGGTTGCTGCAGTTCGCCGTGCTTTCGCCCCGAAAACATCGTCCACCACACGATGCCCACCAGCAGGACCAGCGCCAGCAGCGCTTCAAGCAAAATCAGACCCATGAAATTGACACTCCTGCGCGCTGTGGGAACGGCGCTGATTGTAGGAACGCTGGCCGCCTGCTCCACCCCCCCCGCCCCAAGCCCCTCTCGCCCGGGGGTGATGCCGCCCCCGCTGCCCTCGACCGGCGCCGTCGTGCTGCCCGGTGATACCGGCCCGCTCCCGCCGCCGATGGCACAAGCCAAGAGCCGCTGGATCCCCGTGCGCTGGGCCGAGTTGCCCGGCTTCACACAGGACGCGCTGCACGAAGCCTGGAATGCCTGGATCAAGAGTTGCGAACGCCCCCAGCCCCCGTTCACCGCGCTGTGCGGCGAGGTGCGCCAGCTGAGCATTGCCACGGCCGACGAGCAGCGCGCCTGGCTCATCGCCCGCCTGCAGCCCTACCGCATCGAGTCGCTCGATGGCAATCCGGAGGGGCTGCTCACTGCCTACTATGAACCCATGATGGAAGGCGCGCGCCAGCCGGGCAATGGCTTCACCATCCCCGTCTACCGCCCGCCCGCGATGCTGGGTGCGCGCAAGCCCTGGTACACGCGCCAGCAAATCGAAACGCTCCCCGAAGCCCAGGCGGCGCTGGCCGGCCGTGCCATCGCCTGGCTGCGCGACCCCGTCGAATCGATGGTGCTGCACATCCAGGGCTCGGGCCGCCTGCGCATCACGGAGGCCGACGGGTCGGTATCGCTGGTGCGCGTGGCCTATGCGGGTACCAACGACCAGCCCTACGGCAGCATTGGCCGCTGGCTGCTCGATCAGGGCTACACACGCGACGCCACCTGGCCCGGCATCCGCGCCTGGCTGGCGGCCAACCCGCAGCGCACCAACGAGCTGATGTGGACCAACCCGCGCTATGTGTTCTTCCGCGAGGAACCCCTTTCCGGACTGGACGCCGAATTCGGCCCCAAGGGCGCCCAGGGCGTGCCGCTCACGCCCGGCCGGTCCATCGCGGTGGACCGCCAGAGCATCCCGTACGGCACGCCGGTGTGGCTTGCCTCCAGCGGGCCGCAGGTGCAGCTCAGCCGCATGGTGCTGGCCCAGGACACGGGCAGTGCCATCCTGGGGGCCGTGCGCGCGGACTTCTTCACAGGCTGGGGTCCGGAGGCGGGCGACATTGCGGGCCGGCTGAAGCAGACCCTGCGGCTGTGGGCGCTGTGGCCCCGGCAGTGAATCTTAGTGTTTTCGGGATCCAGCGCTTTCCAGGAAAGCGCTGGCAGCTACAAAAAATGTAGTAAAGCCGTAGCGTCGTTCGCCAAACCTCAAGGGCACGCCGCCCGGCTTGCCTCGGTTTCCACCCGGCTCGCAGTGGTCGCGGCCACCGACACCTTCGGGGGCGGCACCGTGACCGTGCGCAGGCGATCCCCCTCCACGTGGTACTCGTACTCGCGCGTCGTGCCGACCATCTCGGTCTTGAAGGTGCTGCCGGCCATGGTGGCCGCATAGACCTGCGGGCGCACGATGCGGTAGCGGTAGGTGGTTGTGGCCACACCGTTGGACGACGTCTTGCACGTGGATTCGAACTGCTCGTCCTTGAACTGCAAGGTGCAGCGGCCCGAGATGTCTTCGGCCTTCTCTCCATCGGGGGTGGTCAGCACGATCTTGGCGGCGCGCCAGCAGCCGAGCAAGGCGGGGTCGGGCGCGGCGGCGTGGGTGAGGGAGGCCGCCGCCGCAAAGGCGAGGAGGGCAAAACGCAGGGAAATCGGCATGCAGGGTGGGCAAGCCCGCGACGGGGCGCTTTCAGGCTGGGGAGGTTGCGATGGTAGGCGAAGCGCCCGTGTGCAGGGGCCGGGGCTACTCCACCGCCCATCGCGTCACCCGCGGCGGCGCATCCGCCACATGGAACGCCAGCTTGCGGTCGCGCAACGCCACGTCCGAGGCGGTCACTCGGTCAAACCGCCGCAAGTGCTCGGTCCACGACTCATCTTCGATGCGCTCCACATACCGCGCAGGCTGGCTGATGTCATGCAGCAGTTGCCAGCCCAACGCGCCCTGGCGCAGCCGGCTCCTGCGGCTTTCCTGCATCACGGCGCGGAATTCAGGGGCGCGGGCCGGGTCGATGAAGTACTCGATGGTGACCACCACATGGCCTGCTTGCGGCGGGGACTCGGCCACGGGCGCCTTGAAGGCGCGCGAGGGGCTCAGGTCCTCCTCCATGCTGCGGTCGGCCACCAGGCGCTGCACCAGCAGCATGGCCACCACGCCGGTGGCGGCGGCAATGCCCAGGCTCACATGCACATCGGTGACCGTGGCCACCTGGCCCCACACGGCGGCGCCCAGCGCGGTGGCGCCCATGATGGACATCTGGTAGATGGACATGCCGCGCGCCCGCACCCAGTTGGGCAGCGCGAGCTGGGCAGATACCGACAGCGAGTTGGCCGTGGTGATCCACGCCATGCCCGCCACGAACATCGCGGGCACGGCCACGTACACATTGGGCGCCACGGCCATCACGCCCGTGGCGGCGGCCTGCAGCGCCGTGCCGCGTATCACCAGCACATCGCGCGCCATGGCCTGGCGCAGGCGCGGCAGGAACATGGCCGCCGTGATGGCGCCCGCGCCCATGCTGGCCAGCAGCAATGTGAAGGTGCCCGCGCCGCCGCCTTCGAGCCCCTTGGCGAGCAGCGGCAGCAGGGCCAGCAGCGCGGTGGCGTGCAGAAAGAAGATGGAGATGCGCCACAGCACAGCCCGCATGCGCGGCGACTGGCGCACAAACTGCAGGCCCACGCGCATGGCGCTGGTCAGCTTTTCGCGCCCCAGCGGGCTGGGCGTGTGCACCCGCTTCCAGCGCATGATGGTGAAGCCGGAAATGAGGGACAGCACGGCGTTGAGCACAAACACCCAGGCACTGCCCGCGCTGGCGATGATGGCGCCCGCCAGCAGAGGGCCGATGATGCGCGAGGCGTTCATGGCCACCCCGTTGAGTGCCAGCGCGGCGGGCAGCTGCGGGCGGCTGACCAGCTCGGGCACGATGGCCGCAAACACCGGCCAGCGCATGGCCAGGCCAATGCCGTTGGCAAAGGTCAGCGCCAGCAGCAGCGGCGCCGTCATGCCCCCGGCCAGGATGGCCACACACAGCACCAGCGCCACGGCAGCCACCCAGAACTGCGTGGCGATGAAGTAACGGCGCCGGTCCAGGATGTCGGCCAGCGCACCGCTGGGCAGGCCGAGCAGGAACACCGGCAGCGTGGAAGCGGTCTGCACCAGCGCCACCAGCACGGGCGAGGTAGTGAGCGTGGTCATGAGCCAGGCGGCCGCCACGTCGTTCATCCACATGCAGGTGTTGGCCGCCACCCAGGTGAGCCAGAGCATGCGGAACACGGGCACCGACAAGGGCGCAAACGGTGAGAGCGAAGCCGCCTGGTTCAGCGCCGCGCTGTCCCCCAACTGGGCGGCGACGGACTCTTCGGTGCCATGCGCCAGATCCGCACGCGCGGCACGGTCTGCAGCCGCATCGCTTTGCGGCGGGGCGCCCGGGCTCAAGTCCGGGGCATCAGGGGAGGGCGGGGGCGCAACGCTGCGCGTGCTTTCGTGGGACGGCAATGGCGGCATGTCTGCGCATTGTGCGACGGTTGGCGCGGCCGTGGTGGCTCAGCGTCAAATAGCCCGCTGCGGCCTGCGCCAAACGGGCCATCACCGGCGCCGCGCTTCGTCATGGGGCATCGGTCGGCGCAGCCAGGGCCTGAGCGTCCGCCTCTTTGGTTTGCCGCAGCAGCAGCCAGGCCATGAGCCCGAGTGCCGCCACGCCCGCCAGCAGCACGCCCCACAACACGGCGCTGCGCGTGGAGATACCGCCGCTGGCCGCCGCAGCGGGCACCTGCGCGCCGTCTGCGGGCTTGCCGCCGGTGATGTCGGCCCGGGCCACATCGGCCAGCGCCACGGGCAGCTGGTTCTCCTGCGCGGGCTGGTAGCCCGGCACCAGGCTGGCCAGGGGCAGGAAGGCGCTGGCCGCCGCCGTGGCCCCGGGCAGCCCTGCCGCCAGCGTGAAGGGCCCCTGTCCGCTGGCCAAGAACACCAGCTGCGCGGGCTCGAACTGCAGCGCCAAAGCGGGCGCGGCAGCAAAACCGGGGGTCTTGGGGTCGGCTTCGATCTTGATCTCGCGCACTGAGATGCTGCCCAGCTCCACGGGCCCGCTGGCCTGTTCCTTGCCGCCGGTTGCCATCTTGTAGACCACGGCACTGGCCAGTGGCGACCAAGGCTGCTCGCGGTGGTTGCGGCCCAGCACGCGCACCGGAATCAGCACATTGCTGCCGGGCGGCGTGATGGCGAGCGCGGCGACCGGCGTGGCAAACGGCAGCGCCAACACTAGCTCGCGCGGGTTGGCCAGGGCGGGCGCGGCCATGCTGGCGCTGACGCGCTCGCGAGGGCCCGTTTTGGACGAGGTAGCCAGCGTGGCGCCACGCAGGGTCACGGCAGCGTCGCCCCAGGTCACGCGCAGGTAGTGGCCCTTCAGGTCGGCGCGCTGCAGGTCGATCTGCTCGTTGCCCAGGCGGCCTGGTGCAGTGGGCGCCGCTGCAGCGTCGGCACGGTAAAGCACGGTCTCGGCCAGTGGCTGCCAATGTTTGAGGTCCTTGCTGGCCTGCACCCGGAACGTCACGGGCTGGCCCGCAGGCAGATCCACGTCCAGGGCCATGCGGGCCACGGGCAGCTGCACATTCCGCGCGTCGAGCAGCGCGCCGCGCACGGCTTGCGGAGTGGCGGGGCCTGCCGTGGTGGTCGTGGCGGCGGTGTCGATCTGCACCACACGCTGGCCCTGGCGCTCCTCGATGCGCAGCGACAGGCCTTCCAGCCCGGCCGTGCCAGTGCTCGCGGCGCCCAGGATGGGATAGGCGGTCAAGGTCACCGATTCCTCGGGCGCGCTGGCCGCCGCCACACCGGCCAGGGCCATCGGCACGGGCTGGCCCGCGCCGTTGAAGAGGCGCACATCGGCATAGCCCGGGCTTTGCAGGCGCACCAGCACCTCGGCGGGCAGCATCACGCGCTGCAGCGGCGCATCGGCCGCGAGCGTGACGGGGATGCGGATGGCGTAGGCCGCAGGGCTGCTGGCATCGGCCGCCGCCTGGGCCACACCGGCGCACAGGGACAGGGCGGCTGCGGCCAGCACCAGGGGCAGGTTCAGGGCGACAGGCTTCTTCATGGCAGTGTTTCTGGTTGCGATGGCGCCAGCGGTGGCGCAGCAGGCTCCGCAGGGGCGGCTGCCTTGGGTGGCGACTTCGGAGGTAGAGGCGCAAAGTAGCCCACCACCAGCATCAGCACACCCACGGCGATGAAGGCAATGATGCGTTCGGCCCCCCCCGCGTTGGACAGATCGATCAGCAGCAGCTTGACCACCACCACGCCCAGCAGGCCCGCGCCCACCAGCCACAGCGGCCGCTGCACGCGGCGGTGTGCCAGCACCATCAGGCTGAGCGCCAGCAGCGTCCACAGGATGGCGTAGCCGGTCTGCACCACAAAGCTGTTGAACAGCGCCGAGGCGTCCCAGCGCACGCCGAAGAAGTGGTGGGCCACGCGCAGCCACACGGTGTTGATCACGATGAACGCGAGCAGCGCCAAGGCCACCAGCGCATGGCGCCCGGTGACCCCGCCCGAGCGGGCCGGGGGCGGCAGCGCTGCAAGCAGCACGCGCCGCCAGAACACCAGGCCGCCCAGCGCGAGCGCCAGGGTCAGGTCGGTGGGGTTGAGCAGCGGGATGTAGGGCAGCGGCGCCGTGTGGCCCGACGAATGCACGGCGGCCAGCAGCGCGCCCCCGAACACCAGCAGCGCCAAGGGCAGGGCGGCCAGCCAGTAGTAGGCCTCGGCATGCGGGTTCAGCGGCCAGCGCAGCGCCGCGCGTGCCGCAGGCAGGTTGCCACGGCCCGCCCAGACCGCGAGCAGCATCAGCACCGCAATCGCGCTGACCAGCAGGACCACACCGGCCCACGAGGTGCGCCACAGCTCGGCCTTGCCAATGCCGGACCAGAGGCAGTCGGCCAGCAGCAAGGTCACCAGCCAGGCCGTGGCGGCGTGGAACCAGCCGAAGCGCGACGCGCTGTGGGCGGACGGGCCCTCAGTGCCCGCCGCCTGCCAGCGATCGGTCTGCCACAGCATCCACCCATGCAGCGCCAGCACGAGGGGCCACACGGCCCAGGCGGGGGTGCTCAACACACGGTGGCCGTCCACCACCTGCGCCACGAACCCCAGCGCCAGCACGCCGATGGTGGCGCGCGCGGGCCAAGTGGCCACGGCCCAGCGCGTGCGCAGGCCGAGCAGCATCGACAGGGCCGCACTGAGCACCACGGCCAGCATGCCCAGCAGTTCGGCAACGCGGTCCGAGAACACCGGGACGGGCCACTGGCCCTGCTCCAGGCCGGGCACACGCCGCGTGATCTCCAGCCACCAGGCCAGGCACCAGAAGACAAAGCCGTAGAGGTAGGCCGGGTTGGGCAACAGCACCTCCACCCTGGCATAGCCCTGGGCCCAGGCTGAACCGCTGTGGGGCAGCGGCTGGCGCAGCCACCAGGCCAGCAGCAGCGCGGGCAGCGCAATCAGCATCGCACCCAGGAAGGCCGGGTTGGCCAGCGGCAGGGGCGCGACCTGCAGGCCCCCGCTGTCCACGCCACCCATGAACGCCAGCATGGCCACGACCTGCAGCACCAGGCCAAAGGCACGCGGCATCCAGCGCGCCTGACGCATGCCGACCCAGAAGGCGCCCGCGCCTTCGAGCGCCCACACTGCCGAGGTCCACTGCGCATCCAGCGCCAGCGGCACGGCCAGCGTGGCAAAACCCACGCCGATGGCGATAAAACACTCGGTGAGCAGGCGCCAGCTCGCTTGCGTGCGGCGCGCCAGCATGGTCGCGGTCAGCAGGTAGACCGCAGCAAAGGCCAGTGCCGAGAAGGCCGCGCCCAGCTCAAACGGCTGCACCAGCCCGGCCTGCAGGCCAAAGCCCACCAGCGGCGTGCCGAAGACCAGCATGCTGTCCACCGTCTTGCCCAGCTTCGTCGGCGTGTTGCGGGCGTAGAGGATGGCGGTGAATAGGTAGATCAGCACAAAGCCCGCGAGGAAGGGCTGCGTGCTGGCGTAGTGATCGGGTACATATTTGAGCGCCCCCCAGGCCGTGGCCACGCCAAAGGTGGCGACAAAACCCACCACGTTGAGCACGCGCCAGGAGCGCTTGTGGGCGATGAAGAGAATCGCCAGGTTCAGCAGGGTGTAGTAGCTGAACAGGCCCACGTGGCTGCCCTGGCCGGTGGACAGCAGGATGGGCGCCGCAAAGCCCCCGGCGAACGCCGCCACCGCGAGCGCGCGCGAATCCTGCAGCAGCGCCAGCGCACAGCTGGCCGCGCAGACCGCGATCATCAGCCCGAAGGCCCAGAACGGCGGCAGCAGCCCATAGAGCCGGAAGGCCGCAAACACGGTGAGGTACATCACCGCCACGCCGCCGCCCTGCAGGGCCAGCGCAAAGCCGGGTTTGTCGGTGCGCTTGCGGAACCCCACCCCCAGCAGCGCAATGCCCATCGCTGCAACCGCCGCCAGGCGGAACTCGACCGGCAGCAGCCCGGCCGAGGCGGCGTAGCGCGCAAGGAAGGACAGGCCGATGAACAGGATCACCAGGCCCACGCGCACGATGGTGTTGCCGCCCAGGAGCCAGTTCTTGGCCGCGAGCACGGCCAGCTCGACGGGGTTGGGCTGCGCGGGCTGGGCAATCTTGCGGGGCTCAAAGGGCGCGGCAGGCGCATCCGTGCGGGCGGCCACCGGGGCCGACGCCGTGGCCAACTCCGGGATACGCGGCAGGCCTTGGGGCGTGAGTTCGCCGGTCCAGAAAGTGTCGTCCACATCCCGGGGATCGTCGCTGGTGGTGGGCCGTGGAGGGGGTGCGTGTGGCACAGGCGCGGCCGCCACAGGCCGGTCTTCGGCAACCGGCGCGGCCTGCGGTGCCCGCGCGGGCTGGGCGGTGGCTCTGGCGGCGTGCGCCTGCAGCTCGGTGCGGATGGCCGAGCGGATCGCCCAGCGCAGCGACAGCCCGGCGAAAAAGCCCAGAATGCCGCCCACAAACGGCCCGAAGTCGCCGTAGCCGCCGAACCACGAGCCCAGCACCGCGCCCCAGAAAATGCCCCAGATGATCATGCCGCCCTCGCCCTCTTTATTAGGCTCCGGTCGGCAGGCCCTGGGGCTGTGCGCGAAGGAAGCCGTCGTATTGGTAGACCCACCGGCAACCGCTCGCGCAGCCACCTTGCAAACCAACACCCCGGTCAGGGACGCGAGGTGCAGGGCCTTGCAGGCGCGTGGCGGAGAGAGTGCGTGCGGCAGCTTGGCAGCCCCGCTGTGGTTCCGCAGGCTTATACAGCACACCCTGCGCAGGAACCATGCCCTAACGCCTTGTTACCTTGCCGCGCATCCGGCGACATGGCGCCCCTCGCTTCGGGGTAGATGCCCGTTCTATCCGGATTTCAGGTCCAAACCGGCTCTTCCGCTCTTCCGTCAAGCGCCAATAGCTATCAATAAAATAGCAATCATCCTTTGACCCGCGCCAGGTGCGTGAGGGGCAATGCCGCGCTGGCCTTCACCTCGCCCAGCGAGAAGCTGGTGTGCATGTCTTTCACGTTGGGCAGGTTCAGCAGCACGTCGCGCGCGAACTGCGAGAAGCTGTCCAGGTCGCGCGCCACCACCTGCAGTTCGAAGGTGCCGGTGCCGCTGATGTAGTGGCACGACACGACCTCGGGGATCTGGCGAATGGCTTCCTCCATCTTGCGTGTGAGGTTGCCGGTGCTGCGGTCGGCATCGAGCCGCACAAAGGCCAGCACCCCCAGGCCGATCTTGTGCCGGTCGATCTCGGCGCGGTAGCCCTTGATGAAGCCTTGCTCTTCCAGCGCCCGCACGCGGCGCCAGCAGGGCGCGGCCGACAGGCCCACGCGCTGGGCCAGCTCGGCATTCGTCAGGCGGGCGTCAGCCTGCAGCTCGTTAAGGATGGCGATATCGAATTTGTCGAGAGTGTTCACAAAGCGGCCAAATTGAGAAAGATCCTTTCTCAGAATAGCCTAAACACGGCACAGAACGCAAAGACATATCAGCGGTGCAGACATACACTTCTCCCACACTAGTGCCGCAGCCCTAAACGGGCCGCGTTGTGCTGCCCCACCGTGCCCACAAGGCGCGGCCCCACAAAAAAGCCATTGGAGACATAGCCATGAATGCACCGCTGCCCGAACACATCCGCAAGGCCCTAGAGACCGTCACGCTCGACGACAAATACGCACTCAATAGTGGCCGTGCTTTTATGAGCGGCGTGCAGGCCCTGGTGCGCCTGCCCATGCTGCAGCGCCAGCGCGACGCGGTGGCCGGGCTGAACACGGCAGGTTTCATCAGCGGCTACCGGGGCTCCCCGCTGGGCACGTATGACCAGGCCCTGTGGGCGGCCAAGAAGCACCTGGCGGCCAACCACATCGTCTTTCAGCCCGGCGTGAACGAGGAGCTGGGTGCCACGGCCGTGTGGGGCACGCAGCAGCTGGACCTCTACCCCGAGAAGAAGAAGTACGACGGCGTCTTCGGCATCTGGTACGGCAAGGGGCCGGGCGTGGACCGCTGCTCCGACGTGTTCAAGCACGCCAACATGGCGGGCACCGCCAAGCACGGCGGCGTGATCGCCATCGCGGGCGACGACCACATCAGCAAGAGCAGCACGGCCGCCCACCAGAGCGACCACATCTTCAAGGCCTGCGGCACGCCGGTGTTCTTCCCGAGCAGCGTGCAGGAGATCCTGGACATGGGCCTGCACGCTTTTGCCATGAGCCGCTTCTCCGGCGTGTGGTCGGGCATGAAGACCATCCAGGAGGTGGTGGAGTCCTCCAGCAGCATCAACATCGACCCCGACCGCGTGAAGATCATCCTGCCCGAGGACTTTGTGATGCCGCCCGGCGGCCTGCACATCCGCTGGCCCGACGCGCCGCTGGAGCAGGAAGCGCGCCTCATGGACTACAAGTGGTACGCGGCCCTGGCGTACATCCGCGCCAACAAGCTCAACTACAACGTGGTGCAAGGCCCGCAGGACCGCTTCGGCATCATCGCCAGCGGCAAGGCCTACAACGACATGCGCCAAGCCCTGGTGGACCTGGGCCTGGATGACGACACCTGCCGTGCGCTGGGCATCCGCGTGCACAAGGTCAACGTGGTGTGGCCGCTCGAAGCCACCATCACGCGCGACTTTGCCCAGGGCCTGCAAGAGATCCTGGTGGTGGAAGAAAAGCGTCAGGTCATCGAGTACCAGCTCAAGGAAGAGCTGTACAACTGGCGCCCCGATGTGCGCCCCAATGTGCTGGGCAAGTTCGACGAGCCCGAGGGCGATGCGACGGGCGGCGAGTGGAGCATGCCCAACCCCAGCCAGAACTGGCTGCTGCGCGCCAAGGCAGACCTCACGCCGGCCATCATCGCCAAGGCGATCGCCAAGCGCCTGAAGAAGCTGGGCGTTCCCGGCGACGTCATTGCCCGCATGGATGCGCGCCTGGCCGTCATCGAGGCCGCCGAGCGCGGCATGGCCGAGCTGAAGGTGGACACGGGCGACCGGACCCCCTGGTTCTGCAGCGGCTGCCCGCACAACACCAGCACCCGCGTGCCCGAAGGCTCGCGCGCCGTGGCCGGCATCGGCTGCCACTACATGGTCAACTGGATGCCCGACCGCCGCACCAGCACCTTCACCCAGATGGGCGGCGAGGGCGTGACCTGGGTGGGCCAGCAGCCCTTCACCACCGAGCCCCACATCTTTGCCAACCTGGGCGACGGCACTTACTTCCACAGCGGCATCCTGGCCATTCGCCAGAGCATCGCGGCGGGTACCAACATCACCTACAAGGTGCTCTACAACGACGCCGTGGCGATGACCGGCGGCCAGACCGTGGGCGAACGGCCCGAGGGCCACTCTGTGCTGCAGATCATGAACAGCCTGAAGTCCGAAGGCGTGGCCAAGCTCGTGATCGTGACGGACGAGCCGTTCAAGTACGACGGCGTGGCGCTGGCGGACGGCGTGACGGTGCACCACCGTGACGAGCTGGACCGCATCCAGCGCGAGTTCCGCGAAATCCACGGCACCACGGTCATCATCTACGACCAGACCTGCGCCACCGAAAAGCGCCGCCGCCGCAAGCGCGGCACGTTGGCCACGCCCGACAAGACCGTGGTCATCAACGAGCTGGTGTGCGAGGGCTGCGGCGACTGCTCGACCAAGTCCAATTGCCTGAGCGTGGAGCCGGTGGAGACGGAATTCGGCCGCAAGCGCCGCATCAACCAGAGCACCTGCAACAAGGATTACTCCTGCGTGAACGGCTTCTGCCCGAGCTTTGTGACGGTGGAAGGCGGCAAGCTCAAGAAGCCCAAGAAGGAAAAGAAGGGCGACCTGTCGGCGCTGCCCTCCATCCCTGAACCCGTGCTGCCGGTGGCCGAAACCGCCTGGGGCATCGTGGTCGGCGGGGTGGGCGGCACGGGCGTGATCACCATCGGCTCGCTGCTGGGCATGGCCGCGCACCTGGACGGCAAGGGCGTGATCACGCAGGACGCCGGGGGCCTGGCGCAAAAGGGCGGCGCCACCTGGAGCCACATCCAGATCGCCAACCGGCCCGAGGCCATCTACACCACCAAGGTCGACACCGCCAAGGCCGACCTCGTGATCGGCTGCGACGCCATCGTGGCCGCGCACAAGTACACGCTGGCCGTGATGCAGCCGGGCCGCACCTTCGTGGCGCTGAACACGCACAGCACGCCCACGGCGTCGTTCGTGAACAACCCCGACTGGCAGTTCCCGGGCGCCAACTGCGACAGCGCCATCGCCACCGCCGTGGGCGCGGGCGGCGTGGGCAGCTTTGACGCCGAGCAGGTCGCCACGCAGCTCCTGGGCGACAGCATCTACACCAACCCGCTGATGCTGGGCTACGCCTGGCAAAAGGGCCGCGTGCCGCTGACCTACGCATCGCTGATGCGCGCGATGGAGCTCAACGGCGTGCAGGTGGACAACAACAAGGCTGCGTTCGAATGGGGCCGCCGCTGCGCGCACGATCTGGCGGCCGTGCAGGCGCTCTTCCAGGCCGCGCAGGTGATCCAGTTCATGAAGAAGCCTTCGCTGACCGAAATGGTCGCCAAGCGCGTGGAGTTCCTCACCGGTTACCAGAACACGGCCTATGCCGCCGAGTACCAGGCCTTTGTCGAGAAGGTGAAGGCGGCAGAAGCCAAGCTGGGGACCAGCACCAAGCTCTCCGAGGCCGTGGCCCGCTACCTGTTCAAGCTCATGGCCTACAAGGACGAGTACGAGGTGGCGCGCCTGCACACCGACAAAGCCTTCACGGACAAGATTGCGGGCATGTTCGAAGGCGACTACAAGCTGGTCCATCACCTGGCCCCGCCTCTGACGGCCAGGAAGAACGACAAGGGCGAGCTGATCAAGCAGCCCTTCGGCCCGTGGATGCGCAGCGCGTTCGGCCTGCTGGCCAAGATGAAGGGCTTGCGCGGCACGGCGCTAGATGTGTTCGGCAAGACCGAGGAGCGCCGCATGGAACGAGCCCTGATCGCCCAGTACCGCGCCTGCATCGAGGAGCTGCTGGCCGGCCTGACTGCCGACAACCTGGCCCTGGCCGTGGAGATCGCCCGCATCCCCGAAGAGATCCGCGGCTACGGCCATGTGAAGGAGCGCCACCTGAACGTGGCGCGCCCGAAATGGGATGGCCTGATGGCCCAGTGGCGCGGTGGCCCTGCCGCCCAGGCGCGGCGTCAGGCGGCGTGAAGACGCCTGCGTCCCCCGTATGCACCCAAGGCCTGCGCATGGCGCAGGCCTTTTGCTATTAATTAGATAGCTTGTCGCGCTTGTTGGACGGGCGCTAGAGGTCAATTTGGCTCTAAGTCTGCGCAGGGTGCTGGCGTGCCAGCCCTGCGGCAAACACCCGCGCCCCCTTGGGTTTTCGCCCCTTGGGACGTTGACAGGGCGCCGCATACAATGCCCTGTTCCGCCTGGCGGGCGCCCATGCGCCTGCCGCTGGCGGTTTTTTGTGTATCTTGCCCATCCGTTGTGGAGTTCCACCCGTGTTTATTTCTTCTGCTTTTGCCCAAACCGCACCCGCTGCTGCCGCTGGTGGCGGCGACATGATGTCCACGCTCACCGGCATGCTGCCGCTGGTGCTGATGTTCGTGGTGCTGTACTTCGTCATGATCCGGCCCCAGATGAAGCGCCAGAAAGAGCACCGCGCCATGATCGACGCGCTGGCCAAGGGCGACGAAGTGGCCACGGCTGGCGGCATCGTCGGCAAGGTCACCCGCCTGTCGGAAGGCTTCCTGCACGTCGAAATTGCCAACAATGTGGAAGTGCAGATCCAGCGCAGCGCCGTGGTGCAAGTGCTTCCCAAGGGCACGGTGAAGTGAAGAGGAACAACCCCCTGAGCGGCTGTGCCGCTTCCCCCTTGGCTCGTCGTGCTGCGCGTGCCGGGAAGGGGGCGACGCCCGTGCCCTGGCAGAGCCAGTTCCACGGCGTCCGCTGGCATGAGGGGATCGGCGCACGTAGCGCCTGAAATACTGAGGTAAGAGCGCGATCATGAACCGTTATCCGGTCTGGAAGTACGCGATCCTGGTGATCGTGCTGCTGGTGGGGGCTTTGTACACCCTGCCCAACTTTTTCGGCGAAGCGCCTGCGGTACAGGTGTCGTCCGCCAAGGCCACCATGAAGGTGGACGCTGCCCTGCAGGAGCGGGTGGAAGAGGCGCTCAAGGCTGCGGGCGTCACGCCCGACTTCGTGGCGCTCGAGGGCAATTCGGTGCGTGCGCGCTTCGATACGCCCGACAACCAGCTGAAGGCCAAAGATGCGCTGCAAAAGGCGCTGGTACCCGATGCCAACGACCCGTCCTATATCGTGGCGCTGAATCTGGTGTCGCGCTCGCCTCTGTGGCTCAAGGCGTTGCACGCCAACCCGATGTACCTGGGCCTGGACCTGCGTGGTGGCGTGCACTTCATGCTGCAGGTGGACATGCAAGCGGCGCTCACCAAGAAGGCCGAATCGTATGCCGGCGACATCCGCACGGCACTGCGGGACAAGAGCATCCGCCACGGCGGCATTACCCGCGACGGCCAGGCGATCGACATCAGGATCCGTGACGAGGCCACGATGACGGCCGCCCGTAACCTGATTGCCGATCAGTTCCCGGACCTCGTGGCCACCGTCGCGCCGGAAGGCAGTGAATTCAAGCTGCGCGTTGCCATCAAGCCCGAGGCTACGCGCAAGGTGCAGGAGCAGGCGCTCAAGCAGAACATGGTCACGCTGCACAACCGGATCAATGAACTCGGCGTGGCCGAGCCCGTGATCCAGCAGCAAGGGCTGGACCGCATCGTGGTGCAGCTGCCCGGCGTGCAGGACACGGCTAAGGCCAAGGACATCCTGGGGCGCACGGCCACGCTGGAGGTGCGCATGGTGGACGAGGGCACCGAAGCCCGCGCCGCCGAAACCGGCCGCGGCCCCGTGCCCTTCGGCTCCGAACGCTATCTGGAGCGCAGCGGCCAGCCCGTGATCGTGAAGAAGCAGGTCATCCTGACCGGCGAGAACCTGACCGACGCCCAGCCCGGCTTTGACGGCCAGACGCAGGAGCCCACCGTGAACCTCACGCTGGACGCCAAGGGCTCGCGCATCTTCAAGGACATCACGCGCGAGAACGTGGGCAAGCGCATGGCGATCGTCCTCTTTGAAAAGGGCAAGGGCGAGGTGGTGACGGCCCCCGTGATCCGCAGCGAGATCGGTGGCGGCCGGGTGCAGATCTCCGGCCGCATGACCACGGCCGAAGCCAACGACACCGCCCTGCTGCTGCGCGCCGGTTCGCTGGCTGCGCCTATGGAAATCATCGAGGAATACACCATCGGCCCCAGCCTGGGTGCCGACAACATCGAGCGCGGCATCAACAGCGTGGTCTGGGGCCTCGCGGCCATCGCCGTCTTCATGTGTGTGTATTACATGCTGTTCGGCGTGTTCTCCAGCATCGCGCTGGCGGTGAACGTGCTGTTGCTGGTGTCCATCCTGTCGATGCTGCAGGCAACCCTCACCTTGCCTGGCATCGCCGCCATGGCATTGGCCATCGGCGTCGCCATTGACTCGAACGTGCTGATCAATGAGCGCATCCGCGAGGAGCTTCGCTCGGGCGTGTCGCCACAAGCGGCCATCCATGCAGGCTATGAGCGTGCCTGGGCGACGATTCTCGACTCCAACGTCACGACGCTGATCGCGGGCCTGGCGTTGCTGGCCTTCGGCTCCGGCCCGGTGCGCGGCTTTGCCGTCGTGCACTGCATCGGCATCCTCACCAGCATGTTCTCTGCCGTGTTCTTCTCGCGCGGCCTCGTGAACCTGTGGTACGGCCGCAAGAAGAAGCTCAAGAGCGTGTCGATCGGCACCGTGTGGAAACCAGAGCCCGACACCGCCGTGGCCAAGACGAACTAAGGGATGCAGACCATGGAATTCCGGGTGCCAGCCCCAGTGACGCCGTCACGTGCGGTGGTCCCGGTCATTCCAGCACAAGGATAAGACGCCATGGAATTTTTCCGAATCAGAAAAGACATCCCCTTCATGAAGCACGCGTTGGTGTTCAACGCGATCTCCTTCATCACCTTTGCACTCGCCGTGTTTTTCCTCATCACGCGCGGATTGCACCTGTCGGTGGAGTTCACTGGCGGCACGGTGATGGAAGTGGCCTACACCCAGCCTGCTGAACTCGCCAAGGTGCGCGAGACCGTGACCGGGCTGGGCTACCCCGATGTGCAGGTGCAGAACTTCGGCACGGCGCGGGACGTCATGATCCGCCTGCCTGTGCAGAAGGGCGTGACGTCGGCGCAGCAAAGCGAGCAGGTGCTGGGCGCGCTGAAGGCCGCCGACCCTGAAGTGACGCTGCGGCGCACCGAATTCGTCGGCCCGCAGGTGGGTGAGGAACTGGTGCACGGCGGCCTCATGGCGCTGGCCATGGTGGTGGTTGGCATCGTGATCTACCTGGCTTTCCGCTTCGAGTGGAAGTTCGGCGTGGCGGCCATCATCGCGAACTTGCACGACGTGGTGATCATCCTGGGCTTCTTCGCGTTCTTCCAGTGGGAGTTCTCGCTGTCGGTGCTGGCCGGCGTGCTGGCCGTGCTGGGCTACTCGGTGAACGAATCGGTGGTGATCTTCGACCGGATCCGCGAAGCCTTCCGCAAGTACCGCAAGATGACCACGCACGAGGTCATCGACCATGCCATCACCAGCACGATGAGCCGCACGATCATCACCCACGCCTCCACCGAGGCCATGGTGCTGTCCATGTTCTTCTTTGGTGGCCCCAGCCTGCACTACTTTGCGCTGGCACTGACCATCGGTATCCTGTTCGGTATCTACTCTTCCGTGTTCGTGGCCGCGGCCATTGCCATGTGGCTCGGCGTCAAGCGCGAAGATCTCGTCAAGCCAGCCAAGAAGGAAGGGGATCCGAACGATCCCCATGCCGGAGCCACCGTCTGACCCGCTAATATCAGCCCATGCAGCCCACCCCCTCCTCCGTTCCGCAGCGCCGCCTGGCACGCCAAGCGCGCCAGCGGTTCGTAGAGGGGATTTGCGCAGGGCTGCCGGAACTGGACAAGACGGTCCTGGATTTTTTCACCACGCTGATGACCCAGACGGGCACGGCGAGGGAGATGCAGGCTCACCGCGATGCCTGGATGGTCTACCAGCAAAAGCATGCGGCATGGACAGAGCGCACCGCCAATGCCTGGCGCAACGCGCTGGCACCCCATAGCAGCAGTACCGCAGGAGCGCTCGCGACCAACGGCCCGGGGCTGCAATTCGAGCTGCTGAGCGACGATGTGGTGGAGAACAAGATCCTCGCATCCCGCATGGCCCTCACTGTGAGCGAGCAGGTCAGCCCCCAGTTCGATACGCTGCGCCAGCGCACGCAATCGCTGGAAGGCCAGGAGCTGGACAGCACCGACATCCTGCGTCCCGAAGCTGTCTGTCTGCGCTTGGTGGAGCAGTGGGTCGAAGCGGGGTTGCCGCGCACCGACCTCCAGACGGTGGTGGATCCGCTGCAGCGCGAGCTGGCCAATTTGCTCCAGAAGCAGTACCAGGCCGTCAATGTGTTCTACGTGGAGCAAGGGGTCACGCCCCAGGCTGACCTGAAGTCCCGCGTGCGGCGTACATCCGGTGGCACCGTGACTGCCGGTTCTGGCGCGAGCGCGGCGGGCGGCGCCGCTCCCAACGCAACGGGGCTGGCATCCCAGGCGCTGGCGCAAACGCGCGATGCCATGTCCGCAGCCCGGGCAGGCATGGCCGCTGCGCAAGGCGGGCGGCCTATGGCGGCCCATCCGTCCCGCATGGTTCCTCCGGGCTATCCCCAGCAGGGTGGATTTCCCACAGGGTTCGCTACCGGCATGACCCCGCTGGCGCGGGCTCGCCAGCGTGCCCAGGGCGTGATGGGGCAGTTGCGCCGGCTTCTTACCCAACCTGCCACCGGGTTCGACATGGTCAACGCCCCTCCGGCGTCTGCCGCCCTGGCCCACGCTCTCACGGCGCACCGCGTGCATGCCGACACCTATTACAGCGGTGTCGCCACGCTTGTGGAGGACTACAGCCCCGCGGCGGTGGTTCAGCTGGCGGGCGCCGTGCGTGAGCGTTCGACCGAGTTCAAGAAAAAGGCGTCCACGGCCGGCGAAAAAGCCATCATTGAGGTGGTGGCGCTGATGTTCCAGAGCATTCTTGCCGAGGACCGCATCCCGCCTGCCGTGCGTGTCTGGTTTGCGCGGCTTCAGGTGCCCGTGCTGCGCGTGGCGCTGGCAGAGCCCGAGTTTTTCAGCAATGTCGACCACCCCGCGCGCCAGCTGATCGACCGCATGGGGGCCTGCGTGATGGGCTTTGACGCCACCAGCATCAATGGCAGTGCGCTGGAAGCCGAGATCCGCCGCGTGGTGCAAGTGATCGAGCAATACCCCGAAACCGGGCGCCGCGTGTTCCAGCTGGTCTACGACGAGTTCGAGAAATTCCTGTCCAAGTTCCTGACCGAGAAACAGGCCACCTCCCGCCTGGTCACGGTGGCCCAGCAGGTTGAGCAGAAGGAAACGCTGGCCATTCAGTACACCATCGAACTGCGCACCATGCTGCGCGAGATGCCGGTGCGCGAAGAAATCCGCGAATTCCTGTTCAAGACCTGGGCGGAGGTGTTGGCGTTGTCCGCGGTGCGCGATGGCCCGCAGCATGCGGATACCGTGGCCCTCAAGCGCACCGCCGCTGACCTGGTGTGGGCAGCCAGCGCCAAGCCCAATCGCAGCGACCGAGCTCAGGTCATCCAGAACCTGCCGGGCCTCTTGCAGCGCTTGCGCCAGGGGCTGGCCCTGATGGGGGTGAACGGCGAAGCGCAGGACGCACAGATCAAGGTCCTCACCGATACATTGGCCGACGCCTTCCTGTCCAAGACGGCGTCCATTCCCCAGGCCCACATCGATGCCATGGCCAAGCGGCTGGCCAACCTGGAGGATTTCATTGGCGATGCCGCGCTGGGCGAGATGCCTCTGAACGCCGAAAACATCGAAATGATGCTGGGGATCGACGCTTCGTCCATCCACG
>NZ_JALEGG010000165.1 GCF_022763525.1 Acidovorax sp. | reverse complement strand
GGGATCGACTTTCGTCCAGAAAGACAACCCTCCATGACCCAATATGACAGCGGGGCTCAATACCAACATGTAAAGATTCTCAAAAGTTGGCAAGAAACCTAGTTTCGTGTAACCAGAGCGACACAATTCGTGTACGTAGGTAGCCCAGAGGCCATAAGCGCAAAAATTGGCGCTGTCTTCTGTGTAGTACAGCTTTTGGTTGGGAAGATCCACAAGGATTCGGTTGCCGGGAACTTCTTCCTTGCCGGAAGCCTCTCTCCAGTCACCCTGCTCTTCGACCAAGTGAATGGCTGGCAGCCCTGATAGCTGGCGACCATCATCGAAAACGACCTCCCAACCTCGAGCCTCAGTCACTTTCGGTGGACTCGTCGCGCAGCCACCCAGAGCTGCCACTAAAAGCAAAGCCAGAATGGCTCGCATATCTCCTCCCTCGTCAGTTTTGTAATTGCGCAGGCCTTATGGCACGCGCCTTATGCCTTAATCTTCCCGACGCTGCTTCATTCTCGGAGCACAGCGACTGCGGAAGGCCCCCGCTACATCGAGTGGAGATACGTTAGCGCCCGCAACAAGGGGCTGCATCAAGAAACTGAACGCCCGTTCAATGCTGCAGATGAGCGTGTAATTCGCCTCACCGACCCGCATCGGTGTGACCTCGCGCTCGCCCTTAATGGGCAGGGCAGCGCTGACGTTGCCAGTCACTCTGAGGCTGTTTGGATTTCCCCCGGAACAGTAGACGGATCCTGCCTATGATTTACCCATACGAGGAAGTCCATGAGCAGCAGTACACAGCGGCACTCTCTCGAGTTCAAGGAAGAGGCCGTCATAAAAATTGTCGATAGGGGATATCCCGTCACCGCTGTCTCCGACCCGCTGGCCGCCGCCGCGTGGCGCCGCTTATGGGCGTCGTGTTTAGACCGGACACATGGGTAACAGATGTGCCATGACATGGGTAACATTTTACCGGTGGCGAGAAAGGTCGATCGAATCGAAGTGGTGGTGGGAGAAGAAGAGATCGAAGAGGCCATCGACATCGTGCCGAGGGCGGATGGCAACAGGTAGGCCGCGCAGGGCTTTGGGGACCTGAATCGGTTGTCCGCGGAAGCGGATGAGGCCATCACTATTGGCGACGACCACGAGGTCGTCGGGCGCGTATTCGATTGGCGGCAATCGCTCCGGGAAGGGGCGCGGGCTGGGCCGATAGCGAGAAGCCGGTGTGGCAAGGCCCAAGGCCTCGTGCGAGCGGATCTGGTTATAGATCGGCCACCAGTGGTCGAAGCTGGCCTGCAGATGGTCGGTGGAGCGGAGGGCGCGACCGTTGATCACCTCGGTCTTGAGGCAGCGATGGAAGCGCTCGTTCTTGCCGTTGGTCTGGGGATGAGCTGGGGCACTGAAGCTGATGCGGATGCCGAGGCGGACGAGCCAGAAGCTTAGGGCTGTAGGGACCCCAGGATTTCGCGGGCTGCCCCAGGGCGCGCCGTTGTCGGTATTGATACGCACTGGCAGACCATAGCGGCGGAACGCATCAGTGAGGGCGGTCTGGACAGTGGTGGTGCGCATGTCCGAAACGACGCGCAGTACGAGGTTGTAGCGCGAGTGGTCGTCAATGACCGTCAGGGGATCGCAGCTTCCCTGGCCAAGGCGGATGGTGCCTTTGAAATCCATCTGCCACAGATCATTGGGGGCGGCATGCTCGAAGTGCTGCCATCGTCTTGGCACGGTCTCCTGAGCGCCCGTCAGCAGACCATGGCGACGCAGAATGTGGGTGATGGTGCTCTCGGCAGGCACCTCGGCCATGCCGCGATCCAGCAGGATCCGCCGCAGCTTGCGTCCACCCCAGCAGGGGTACTGGCGCCGCAACGCCACCACCGCCTGCTCCGCTTCTGGCGGTGTTCGCGCTGGACTATGTCGCGGACGGCGGGATCGGTCTGCCATCGAAGCGCCCGCCTCGGCCCGGGCCAGCCACTTGTAGGCCGTCTTGCGACTGATCCCGAAACGACGGGCAAGCTCTGACACGCTGACGCCCTGCTGGTGGGCCAGAGCAACGAACTCGGTGCGTTGAGACATGCGGGTGTGCTCCTTCCAGGGCATGTGCCGACACGTCTTGGCTTCCTTACAAAGCCATGAGGTGTAACCCATGTCCTGGCACACCTGTTACCTATCTCTCCGGTCTAAACAACGTCGTTAAACACGGGGGGATGACCATGCGCTGTTCCCTAGTTCTGTGAGAACACCGCTAAAGGCCGCTCGTCAATTCGCCCAGTGACTGCGCCAGAACGCCGCGCTCGGCCAGCTCACCACGCGTTGTGTTCGAGATATCCGGCGCAATGCCGACCAATTCCGAGCGCCAGTGAGCGAACCTGCGATACGCGCCAAGAAAGCGGCGCGCACTGCGTTCTAGGCCATTCACCGATCCTGGCAGCTTCTCGCCATTGCGCTTGCAACTGCAGAAGCGAATGCGCTGCTCATCCTCGTTGACGGCAACAAGATCGATCTCGACATCGCCACGATCCCAGAACCCGTGGATCCGCTCACTCAAAGGGAAGTCGCCAACGCCGATGCGGCTGCGCTCCTCGTAAAGCTGTGCCGCCAGATCCTCCAGCGCATAGCCTTCGACCTCCTTAAGCTGCCTGTCGGCTTGCTCCAGCAATCCGGCCATGGGGCGGAACGCGGACGCGGACACCGGCCGCTGCAGCGCGGACAACCAAGCTCTCAGAAAATTATCGCGGATGTAGTACCGCCCGCTGCGTGCCCGGCGCGAAGCGAAGATTGGTAAACGCCGCTCGATCATCCGATAACGCTGCGACAGTGTCTGCAAATAGCCGCCCACCTGGCGCGCCTCGCCCGGCGCCGCCACCTCCGCCATCGCCGCCTGGATATCGGCATTGGTGCAGCCCGGATTGCTGGCCAGATACTGCAACACCATGTCGTACCGACCGCGCAATTCGCGCAGGAACCAGTTGTCTGCTTCGTTCCGCAGCGGTGAGGAGCTGGAGAAGAAGAGTCGTTCCAGTAGTTCGCGCCGCTCGGCCCCAAGCACCCCTTGCTCGAAGGCGTCCCGATAGAACTTTGGCACGCCCTCGAAGAGATTCCAGAGGAACAACAGTCGTTCTGGCGATTCATCGGCATGTGTCCGAAGAATTTCCAGTACCGAAGCGATATCAAGATGATCCAGAGCGAGCACATCGGTGGTTCGGTTGAATAAAGGCGCGTCGCGGTCCTCCAGGAGCGCCGTCATCTCGGTGTGCAGAGAGCCGGAAACGATCAGACCACCCGGCACGTGGTCTGCCTCGGCCGCGAGGCTATCCACCTCGGCCTGCATCATCGAGCAAAAATCGAAGAGCTTCTTGCGGTGGAAATACTGAAACTCGTCCAGCGCGACGACGTAGCCTTGGCGCGCCAGACGCGCAATCAGCTGCGCCAGCTCCTTCAAGCTGGAGATCCGCTCGTCTATGCCAAAGGTCTCTAAATATCCGTTAGTCGCTGCCACGACCCCAGAGGGATCCGAGTCCGGAATTTGCACATATAAGGTTTCCTGATTATGTCCAAGCCTCAGCTGGAATCCGCAGATCCCAAGCGGAACGGGGTTTTGCCTGCAACAGGGCCACGGCGAGTCGCGTGGGCAGTTCTG
>NZ_JALEGG010000164.1 GCF_022763525.1 Acidovorax sp. | reverse complement strand
TTAATACTCCATAAAATTGATCTAACAGGTGTAATTTTAAAACCAAATATGATTTTAGCTGGATCAGAGTCTGATAATAAAATTAATGGTGATGAAGTTGCAAAACTAACTGTTGAATGTTTAAAAAGCTCAGTCCCATCTGAGGTTCCAGGTGTAGCATTTTTATCAGGTGGTCAATCAGAAATAGAATCTACTGAAAATTTAAATTTAATAAATAAAGTAAATGATACAAACTTTATAATGTCCTATTCTTATGGAAGAGCATTACAACAAAGTGCATTAAAACATTGGGCAAAAGATATAAGCGATATTGAAGGAACTCAAAAAGTATTCAATCATAGAGCAAAAATGAATACTTTAGCTGCACAAGGTAAGTGGTCTAAGGAACTTGAGAACTAATAAAGATAAGTTTATTTACTTAATCTCTCCAAACAAAATATATAAAAATTTTTATAGGGATTTACGAAAAGTTTTAAAAACTAATAAAATAGCTTTTTTTCTGTTAAGGTTAAAAAAAGATAGTTATGATAATAAAATTAAAGTAGCGAAACCACCGGGCCCACCACGATAAGGAACAGGTCATACGAGGGAAACTGGCGGCCCAGGATGCTGACCGAGCCCGAGAGGCCCGGCGCGCGCGGGCCCAGCAGTTCTTCCGGCCCCCATATCCACAACGCTGCGTCCTTGATGACCAGCACGAGCGCGAACGTGGCCAGCAGCTGGAACAGCTCGGGCGCCTTGTAGATGCGGCGCAGCAGCACCACCTCCACCACCGCCCCCAACAAGCCCACGGCCACGGCCGAGAGCAGCAGCGCAGGCCAGAAACCCAGGCCCGTGCCGAGCTTGGCCACCAGCGAGTAGGCGATGTAGATGCCCACCATGAAGAACGAGCCGTGCGCAAAATTGACGATGCGCGTGACGCCAAAGATCAGCGAAAGCCCGGCGCCCACGAGGAACAGGGAGGAGGCCCCCGCCAGACCATTGAGCAGCTGAACGACAAAACTCGAAAAACTCATCGAAGTCTCCGCGGCGCGACCTGCGCACCGCCCACAGCCTATGAAACCGGCGCGGCCTCAGCGAGGCCCGCGGCGCAAGGGCCGCCCCGCCGCGCCGGCGGCGTCCCCCTTCCCAAAGGGTGCAGCCATTCGAGAGAGAGGGGGAAGCGGCGAAGCCGCTCAGGGGGATGCCACTTATTCAGCGCGCAGTTTTTTGACTTCTTCGGCTGTGGGCTGCACCTTCGCGCCGTCCACGTACCGGTAGTCCACCATCACGCCCTTGCCGCCTTCGTTCTTGGTGCGGCCCACGTAGCTGCCCATGGTGGACTGGTTGTCCTCGGGGCGGTACGTGGCGCGGCCAAACGGCGTCATCACTTGCAGGCCCTTGAAGGCCACCACCAGCTTTTCGGTATCGGTGGAGCCAGCCTTTTTGATGCCCTCGGCCAGCGACTTGATGGCGCTGTAGCCGACGACGGAGCCCAGACGCGGGTAGTCGTTGAACTTGCCCTGGTAGGCCGTCTGGAAGGCCTTGTGCTCGGGCGTCTGGATGCCATACCAGGGGTAGCCGGTCACGATCCAGCCATTGGGCGCCTCGTCCTTGAGGGGGTCCATGTACTCGGGCTCGCCGGTCAGCAGACTCACCACCTCGCGGCCCTGGAACAGGCCACGCGTGTTGCCTTCGCGCACGAACTTGGAGAGGTCGGCGCCGAAAAGCACGTTGAAGATCGCGTCAGGCTTGGCATCGGCCAGGGCCTGCACCACGCTGCCCGCATCGACCTTGCCCAGCGGCGGCGCCTGCTCGACGACGAATTCCACATCGGGCTGCGCGGCCTTGAGCAGCTGCTTGAACGTGGCCACGGCGGACTGGCCGTACTCGTAGTTGGGATACACCAGGGCCCAGCGCTTTTTCTTGAGCGCCACCGCGTCCGGCACCATCATGGCCACCTGCATGTAGGTGGAGGCGCGCAGGCGGTAGGTGTAGCGGTTGCCGTTCTGCCAGACGATCTTGTCGGTCAGCGGCTCGCTGGCCAGGAAGAAGAACTTCTTCTGCTTGGCAAAGTCAGTGAGCGCCAGGCCGATGTGCGACAGGAAGGAGCCCGTGAGCACGTCCACCTTCTCGCGCGAGACCAGCTCTTCAGCCACGCGCACGGCGTCGCCGGGGTTCGCGTTGTCGTCGCGGATCACCAGCTGGACCTTCTTGCCCAGCAGGCCGCCCGAGGCATTGATCTCGTCCACCGCCAGCTCCATCCCTTTTTTGTAGGGCTCCAGGAAGGCGGGCTGCGCCTTGTAGCTGTTGATCTCGCCAATCTTGATGACATCCTGTGCGTGCACAGGGGCCAGCGTGAGAGCCAGCGCGGCCGCAGCCGTGGCACGCATGAGGTTTTGTCGCATCGTCATGGAAACACTCCTGAAAGATGGGTGGTGAGAAAACGGTCGGGAAAAAGCGTCGTGCGGGATGGTAGTGGGAGCGGAGCGTCACCGCAGGCCATCCACCCCCTGGATTTCGGAAGCCTGCAACCCGCCAACGCGGGGCAGCGGCCTGCCGCTGTCGGTGACCACGATGGCCACCACGATTTCGTTGGCGCGCGGTGCATCCGCCACGCGCGCCTCCATGGCGTCGAAATGGCTGCGCACGTAAGCGGCATCCTTGTGGCCGAGCGGCACATCGATGGCCGTGCCCAGGCCGCCGATCTTCTTGCTGGACGGCACCAGGGCCGCGCCCTTTTCCACCGCGGCGCGCAGCGGCGCACCCAGCTTGGGATGCAGGATGGCGGCGGCATGCTCCAGCTCGCCCGCCTCGCCCACGATGGCGGCCTTGCCGTAGCTCTGCGCTTGGCCGGGCTCGATGCCCAGGGCCTGCACACAGCGCTGCCCCAGCAAGGCGCCCAGTTCTTCGCCGATGGCGGTCAGCTCGTCCAGGTTCTCCACGTAGCGGCCGGCACAGGGGTTCTCGATCACGGCCATGGCCAGGGCCTTGCGCACGGGTGGCTGGACATCGCGCCCCATCTCCACGCGGACTTCGTCGGTTTGCACAATGATTTTGCGGATCTTGGCGGGCATGTTCTGGTCTCCTTCGGTGGGGTTGTGGGCAGGTCAGCGCAGGCCGTTCCACTGGCTGATGTCCGCCGCCTTGAGGCCGCCCACGCGGGCGTGGATGCGGGCTCCGGTGGACATGGCCAGGATGAAGACGATTTCATCCGACGCGGGCGCGCCCGGCACGCGCACCTCGATGGCGTCGAAGTGGCTGCGCACATAGCTGGCATTGATGTGGGTGAGCGGCACATCGAGCGCGGCGCCAGGGCCACCCACTTTCTTGGTGGAGGGCACGATGGCCAGCGCATTGGCGGGCTGCCCAGTCTTCTCTTCTGCTTTGCCTTGCGCATAGGCGTTGCGGTCGCCCTTCCAGCCCAGCAGCTCGCGCATGGCGTAGCCGCCGGGCACATGCCACAGCGCGCCGTGCTCGAGCTCGCCCCCAGCGCCCACGATGGCGCCCTTGCCGTACGTCTCGATGCGTTCGGCCGGCACGTGCATGGCTTGGAGCAGACGCTGTGCCATATCCAGGCCCACGTCCTGCAGCGCATCCATCATGGGCAGGATGTCGGGCTCGTAGCGGCCGGCATAGGGGTTGGTGAGCACCGCGCCGATCGCGCCGCGCAACGGCGGCACCTCGGCCTGTGGGCCGAATTCGTGCCGGATTTCCTCAACGTGGGTGAAAACGCGCCGTATCTGGATCATGTCGGAACCTGTGAATTCGTTAAGCAAATACTGAACCACCTTCGTTTGCCAATGCTCGGTGCGGCCCCGGCCGGCGCTCTGGCGCTGCACCGGACACGGAGGCGCTCACCGGTGTGGCGGCAAATTGCCCCTGGCAGGCCAGTAGCGCGCACCACAACAATCCCCGAGCCTGCAATTCTTGCGCCTTTTGCAATCCCTGCTGAAGTGCGCGGTGCACCTGGGCCTGGGGCAACGGCGGCACCTCCACAGTGACGGGAATCGCGCCCAGGTCGCTGTTGTCGCGCACCTCCCAGGCAGGCAGACGCGTGATGCGCTCATCGTCCACGTTGACGGCATTCGCCACCATGGTCGCCGCGGCGTCCGCTTCGGCCGCCGTGCGCGCAAGCACCGTCACGCTGTCTGCAATGCCCAGGGACTGGCTGCGCCCGCGCCAACCGCTGGTGGCCACACCCCGCACGGGCAAGGCGGAGTCGATCTGCAGGCGCCCATCCAGCCACAACCCGTCATGCCACCGTGTCGCATCGATGGAGGCGATGTCGCACACCACCCCCACCGAAACCGACCGGCCGGGCGCTAGGTGCAGTGCAATGTCGCCGCCGTTGTTGACCCACGCCCGGGCAACGCCGTCGCAGGCGTAGGCGGCCACGATCTCCTGCGCCACTGCGCCGGCCACGGCCGCCATGGGGGTGATGAAGTCGCCACTGAGCGGGCGGCACGCGCGCCACATGCGCTGCGCCACCGGGCCGCGCAAAGCGCAAGAGGTTGCCGCTGCCCCAATGGGCGTGCGCAGGGCCGGCAACTCGTCCACGAGTTCCTGCAGTAAGGGCGCGAAGCGCTGCCATGCGCGCTCATGCGCCGCAGCCACGGCATGCGCTTCGCCCTCGGCCTGTATGACCAGATCCATGGGGCCATGCTGGAAGTGCCAGCGGCCTCCAGACAGCCGGTTGCGGGTGGCTTGCATGCGTCAGCCCAGCAGCGGGGGCTGGCCCAGGGGCCAGGGGTTGTTCTGCGGCAGCACCTGCCACAGCCGGGCCTGCGGCGCGCCATCGTTGTGCCAGGCGCCGCGCTGCAGCACCTCGGCCAGGCTGCGGATCTGCTCGGTGTGCCCGCCCAGCGCGGCGTAGTCCGCGCGACGCATGCTGAATTCAATGGGGGCTACGATGGCCGGCGTGGGCACGGTGCCAAAGCTGTTGTCGGGCATGCGCAGCACGTCGGCCATCACGGTAATGCCGCCGCCGGGCCACACGTACGCCGGGGCGCCGCCGCAGGTCACATTGACCAGCGCGTTCTTGATGGAGCGCGTGAGGAGCACGGGGTTTTCGGTGACGCCTGCGCGCAGGCTGCCACCTGCACCGCCCAGGAACAGCACCGAGGCGAGCGACGGTTCGCAGTTCTCGCCAATGCGGTCCACAATGCGCCGCACTTCGGGCGGCATCTCCGACTCCACAGGGTGCAGGGCTTCATCCAGCACATACCAGCACGCATGTTCGCCCGTGGTCGATGTCATCAGAAGGCGCAGCCCGGGCCAGGCCACGGCGCTGTCCCAGCCTTCAATGATGGCCAGCGGGTCGGCAATGTCGGTGCCGCCCCAGCCCGTGCCCGGGTTGGCCACCTGGAAGTAGCGGCCCGGTGTGGACTTGCGCCCGCGCATCTGGATGCCCGAGGGTTTCATGTCGAGGCAGCGGCCGGCCTGGTGCTCGGTGAGTACGCCGGTGATGTGGTCGTCCACCACCACGACCTCGTCCACATGGCCGTAGAACTGGCGCGCGAAGATGCCGACGGCCGCGGAGCCGCAGCCCACGCGCATGCGTTGCTCGGCCACGCCATTGACGATGGGCGCTCGCCCTGCCTGAATTACCAGCTGCGACCCGCCGTCGATGGTGAGCTCCACAGCCTGCTTGTTGCCCAGCAACTGCATCATCTCGGCCGTGATGCGGCCTTCCTTCTTGGTACCACCTGTGAGGTGGTGCACGCCGCCCAGCGACAGCATCTGCGACCCGTATTCCGCCGTGGTGACGTGGCCCACCACCTCGCCCTTGCAGCGCACGTTGGCCTGCTCGGAGCCCAGGAAGCGGTCGGTATCGATCTTCACTTTGAAGCTGCAGTAGCTGAAGATGCCTTCGGTGACCACCGTCACCATGTCCACGCCCTGCACCTGCGAGCCCACAATGAACGGGGCGGGCTTGTAGTCGGGATAGGTGGTGGACGAGCCCACGCCTGTGACGAAGACTTCGTCGGCCAGCAGCAGGTCGCCCGACCAGGGCTGAGCTTCCGCGGCTTCGCCGCTTTCGGAGCCCTCTTGCGGCTGCTCGGAGCGGCCAGCGAACGGCACCAGCGTGGCCTCGCCAGCCTCCAGCGTCTTGCGCAGGAGCACCACCGGATCCAGCCGCACCAGCACGCCAGCCTGGTTGGCATAGCGGTCGCAGGCACCGGCGCGGCCTTCCGAGATTTGGCACAGCACCGGACAGGCATTGCACTCCACCTTGGCCGCGTTCATGCGCTCGTTGCGCGGCCGCGCGCGCTCGAGCACCTGCGGCAGATCGGGCATGTCCATGCCCGGAAGCCCGTCGGTCTTGGTGTGTTCAGTCATCGTGGCGGCCCATTCATTGCATGGATGCGGGTGCTTGTATGCGCTTGAGGTTTTGTGTAGCATTCACTTAACTTAAATGTTGTGAACGCTACATTGATCGCGAATGTAGCTCAATCGCAAAGGGTCCGCAATGGTGTTTTTTCGCCCCCCAAAAACGGTGCACAAGGAGCCCCAAAATGACGCACGCGGCAATGCACGCCTGCATTCGGTGCACCCCTCCGGCACAGGCGTGAACAGGGTCAAAGAAGGGCAGCCTTGCAAGATGCGGAACAATGGAGGGTTGCGAGCCACAAGCTTCCGGCCTGGAGGCTGCGTTCCTGGACGTCTCCCGGCCTGCACTTCAGCTGCTTTTTTGTATTTGCTTCCAACTTTTCCATCTAACGCACCATGAGCGCCTTTCTTGACGAACGCGTCCTGACGGTCCATCACTGGACTGACCGTCTCTTCTCCTTCACCACCACGCGCGACACCGCACTGCGCTTCTCCAACGGCCACTTCACAATGATTGGCCTGCGCGGCGAGAACGGCAAACCTCTGCTGCGTGCCTACAGCATCGTGAGCCCCAATTACGAGGAGCACCTGGAGTTTCTGTCCATCAAGGTGCCGGACGGTCCGCTGACCTCGCGCCTGCAGCACATCCAGGTGGGTGACACCATCGTGGTGGGCAAGAAGCCCACCGGTACGCTGCTCATCGACTACCTGTTGCCCGGAAAGCGCCTGTACATGCTCTCCACCGGCACGGGCGTGGCCCCGTTCCTGAGCCTGATCCGTGACCCCGAAACGTACGAGAAATTCGAAGAGGTCGTCCTGGTGCACGGCGTGCGCGAGGTGAAGGAACTGGCCTACCACGACTACATCACCGAGGAGCTGCCAAAGCACGAATTCCTCGGCGAGATGGTGTCCAAACAGCTCAAGTACTACCCCACCGTGACGCGCGAGCCCTTCAAGCACCAGGGCCGCGTCACCACCATCATTGAAAACGGCCAGCTCGCGCGCGACCTGGGCCTGCCGGCGCTCAACCCCGCGGAAGACCGCGTGATGATCTGCGGCAGCCCCGAGATGCTGCGCGACTTGAAGCACATGATGGAAGAGCGCGGCTTCAAGGAAGGCAACACCACGAAGCCGGGCGACTTCGTGATCGAACGCGCCTTCGCGGAGCAGTGACCCCCGGCTGGCCCAAGGATTGATCCAAGAGGCCGGCCCCTCCCCCCCAGGACCCGCCATGTCTGCCATCCCCACCAAGACCCGGACCGCGTCCAGCCGGTCCTCCTCCGCACGCAGGCCCGGAGTCCGGGAGCAGGCCGCACAGGCCACGCGCGACAACATCCTGAAGGCGGCGACCAAGGTGTTCGCGCGCTACGGCTACGAAGGCGGCAGCGTGGAAAAGATCTCCAAGGCGGCCAAGTCCTTCGACCGGATGATCTACTACTACTTCGGTAGCAAGGAAGGCCTGTTCATCGAGGTGCTGGAGGAAACTTACCGGCGCATGAACGACGCCGAGTCCAAGCTGGACCTCGACGCCGCCAAACCCGTCGATGCCTTGCAGGCCGTGATCCGCTTCGTGGTGGGCTACTACCGCAAGAACCCCGAGTTCATCACGCTGCTCAACACCGAGAACCTGCACAAGGGCAAACACATCAGCAAGTCGCTGCGGGCCCGCGAGTACTCCTCTCCCGCCATCGAGGTGATCCGCCGCGTACTGGACAGCGGCCAGGCGCAAGGCCTGTTCCGCAAGGACATCGCCGCGCGCGACGTTTACCTGCTGATTGCCGCCACGGGCTACTTCTACATGTCCAACCGGCACACGCTGTCGGCCTTTCTCGGTGAAGACCTGGAGACGCCCGACGCGCTGGCGCACTGGGAGTCCTTCGTCATCGACACCGTGCTTCGCGCCGTGGCGCCCGGTGCCAGCCTGCCACCCAAAGGCAAAGGGGCCTGAACGATTTCCCGCGGGGTGCCGCGTGGCGCCCCGCCCACCACACCCACGAGGAGAATCCATGGCAGAAGCAGCAGCCGGCGGCAAGTCGGGCAAGGTCGTCATCCAGAACATCGGGCTCTTGCTGTCGGGCGACCTGGACCGGCCCATCCTCGACGCCGACACCATCGTCGTGAATGACGGCCTCATCGTGGCCGTGGGCCGCTACAAGGACTGCGATACCGAACACGCGCAGACCGTGATCGATGCCCGCCAGACCTGCGTGGCGCCGGGTCTCATCGACAGCCACGTCCACCCGGTGTTTGGCGACTGGACGCCGCGCCAGAACCAGATCGGCTGGATCGACTCGACCATGAACGGCGGCGTGACGACCATGATCTCGGCTGGCGAGGTGCACCTGCCCGGTCGCCCCAAAGACATCGTTGGCTTGAAGGCCCTGGCCATCACCGCCCAGCGTGCGTTCGACAACTTCCGCCCCGGCGGCGTGAAGGTGATTGCAGGCGCCCCGGTCATCGAGAAGGGTATGACCGAGCAGGACTTTAAGGACCTGGCCGAGGCCGGCGTGAAGCTGCTGGGCGAAGTGGGCCTGGGCTCCGTGAAGGCAGGCTATGAGGCCCAACAGATGGTGGCCTGGGCGCGCAAGCATGGCATCCAGAGCACCATCCACACAGGCGGCCCGTCCATTCCGGGCTCGGGCCTGATCGACAAGGACGTGGTGCTGGAGGCAGACGCCGACGTGATCGGCCACATCAACGGCGGCCACACCGCCCTGCCCTGGAAGCACGTGTGCGAGCTGTGCGAGAAGTCATCCCGCGCGATCGAGCTGGTGCACAACGGCAACGAGAAGATCGCCATCCAGGCCGCGCGCGCGGCCATGGAGCTCAAGTGCCCGCACCGCGTGATCCTGGGCACCGACGGCCCTGCGGGCTCGGGCGTGCAGCCGCTGGGCATGCTGCGCATGATTGCACTGCTGTCGAGCTTTGCCGACATCCCTGCCCAGCTGGTGTTCTGCTTTGCCACGGGCAACACCGCGCGCATTCGGGGCTTGAACTGCGGCCTGGTCGAAGTGGGCCGCGCTGCGGACTTCGTCTTCATGGACCGCGCCCAGCACACCGCTGGCGCCACGCTGCTGGAAAGCGTTCAGCTGGGCGACATCCCCGGCATTGGCATGGTGATGATTGATGGCATCGTGCGCTGCGGGCGCAGCCGCAACACGCCGCCAGCCACCGAGATTCCCGTCATGCTGTAGCCGGCCAGCCGCCGGCCACTCGCAGAAAAGCCCCGCTGACTGCACGCCAGCGGGGCTTTTTGCCTGCCTTACCAGGGCAGCTTCAATACGTGTCTGCCACGCGCACGGCGCCGGGCTGTGCGCGCGGATAAGGCTCTTCGGCGCGCACGGCAGCACCATCGTCCACGCGGAAGCCTTTGCCCTGCAGCACCACGGGTGTGCCCACGGCCGTCGGCTGGGAGCGTGTGAACCGGCGTACCGAACCGTCCTCCATGCGCACCGCAATCTGGTAGACCGTTTGCGTGCGCGTTCGCTCTTCCACCTTGTGGCCCACATAGCCGCCGCCGACGGCGCCCAGGACGGTAGCGGCGGCGCGGCCTGAGCCCTTGCCCACCTGGTTACCGACAACCGCGCCCAGCACACCGCCCGCCACCGCGCCCACGCCCGTGGCCGGGGCTGCCTGCTCCACAGCCTGGACCGATTCCACACGCCCGCAGGTGGAGCACAGTGGAGCCTGCGCAGCCGTGCGCTGCGACAGCTGCGGTTGCGGCGACCGCGTCGCGTACGTCTGCTGCAGAGGCTGCGCTGGGGCTGGCCGGGGCGCCGCAGAGTGCGCTTCGCTATTCATAGCAACATTGCCATACCGGGATTGCGCTGGGGGGCTTTTTTCCTCGATTCCAGCCGGCACGGCCGAGACTGCCGCAGCAGGTGCGGCCACCGCAGGACCCACCGCCGTGGGCGCGGAGCTGGCGGTGTTCTGCAGCACCAAGGTCGTGCCCAGCGCCACCACGCTGACTCCCAGCACACCGATGGCGGCCCACAGCCATTTGAGAGAAGGACCCGAGGAAACACTGTAGGGAGCGGCCGCCAAGGCTTGCCGAGAAGACGATGGAACGATGAGGCTCATGATTTTTCTCCGAAAGATCCAGGTGCACCAACACAACGCTGGACAACCAACTGCAGAGTACCGTCCCCCACCCCAGAGACGGGCTCAAGCCCTGTAAATGACGTAAGCAGCTGTTTGCGATACCAACTGCGTCACCCGTGCGCCGTTGCGATGCGGCAGACTGGCACGCCGGGCAATCGCAAAGGGAGACCGCTGCCATGGACGCCACGGCTGCACAGGTACGCATCGGAGTCTCCGGCTGGCGCTACGCGCCCTGGCGCAGCGGCTTCTATCCGCCAGGGCTGGCACAGGTTCGGGAACTTGCCTTTGCAGCGCGCCAGTTTCCAGCCATTGAGCTGAACGGCTCGTTTTATTCGCTGCAGCGGCCCTCAAGCTACCAGCGCTGGGCGGCAGAGACGCCCGACGGGTTTGTCTTTGCGGTGAAAGCGCCGCGCTACATCACCCACGTCTTGCGCCTGCGGAATGCACAACAGGCCCTGGCCAACTTTCTGGCCTCCGGTGTGCTGGCCCTGGGGGCCAAGCTGGGGCCGGTGTTGTGGCAGTTGCCTCCGAGCCTGGCGTTTGATGAGCCTCTGCTCGACACCTTTCTGGAACAGTTGCCCCGCGACACCGGCGCCGCGCTGACGCTGGCCAGATCGCGCGAACCCGAGCGCACGCAAGGCCGAGAATGGCTGGAGCCCGTGGAGCCCTGGCGCCTGCGCCATGCGCTGGAGGTCCGCCATCCCAGTTTTTGCCAGCCGCGTACCGTGGCGCTGCTGCGCCGGCACGGTGTCGCGCTGGTGGTGGCCGACGCTCCCGGCGAGTGGCCCGAGGTGGGCGACATCACCGCGGACTTCATGTACCTGCGCCTGCACGGAGCGCAGCAGCTTTACGCCAGCGGCTACACCGCATCGCAGCTTGCTGCATGGGCTGAGCGCATACGTGCCTGGGCCGCGGGCAGTGCACCGCAGGACGTGCGCCGCCTGTCTGATGTACCTCTGCCAAGCCATGGGCCGCGCAACGTGTTCTGCTTCTTCGACAACACTGGCGAAAGCCATGCGCCGCGCGATGCCCTGGCGCTGGCGCGGCGGCTGGCGCTGGATGAGCAATTGCGCATTCGCTGCTGATGTTGACTGTCTGTTTTATGGTCAAGCGCAAGGCACTATGGGACCGACGCGGAGGGCGCCGCAGCAGCGGCGTTACGTGGCGGATGCCGGCCGAAGCCCGCCTCGTTCAAAGCGCGAGCACAACTGGCGGAGAACAGCAACACCGCGGACGAAAAATAGATCCACATCAGCAGCACGACCAGCGAGCCGGCCGCACCGTAGGCCGACACCACCGCCGCTGTCGACAGATACCAAGCCAGCAGCTGTTTCCCGACAGTGAACAGCATGGCACCCACCACGGCCCCGGCCACCAGGTATCGCAATGGTGGCTTGGGACCCGCGCCGATGCGCATCAACCCTACGAACAGCGCCACCGCGAAACCGAACGCGACCGCCTCATTGAGCACCTGCATGGTAGGCGCCAGCGGCGCCAAGGCATGGCGCGAGCCCGCCCAGCCTGAAAATAGGTGGATCAAGGTGCTCAATGCGAGCGACACCAGCAACAGAAATCCCAGCGCCAGCACGTAGGCGAGGCCTCGAAGGCGCAGCGATGCCATGCGCCACCACGCCGCTTGCGGCGGCGCCGGGCTTTTACCCCGCCACAGATGTTCCAGCGCTCCTTGCAGTTCCACGAAGACGCCCGTGGCACCCGAGATCAGCACCGCAAATCCTGCCAGCGACGCTAGCCGGCCTTCGGAGGGTTCCTGCGCACTGGCTAGCGCCTGGCGCACCACCTCGGCCACTTGCTGGCCCATCACACTCTGTACCTGCGCAATGAGATTGCTTTCAAGGTACGTGCGGTCCATCCACCAGCCAAGCACTCCCACGACCAGCAAGAGCAGGGGCGCCAGGCTCAGCATCCCGTAGAACGACATCGCGGCGCTCATGCGCAAGCCATCGGCGTCGAGCCAGAGTTGGAGAGCGCGCCAGAACGGCTGAAGCCATGCCCACAAGGGCTGCGCGAAAGTCTGGAGGCGACGGACCGCCGGTGGGAAGGTCATGAAGTCCAGCTTATCGGCCCCTCCAAGGCGCGTCGAGCCGCGCATCGCTGCGATGAAAGTAGGCTCAAGCTGACACTTCCGGCAGCCGGTGCAGGCGAACTTGCGCTGTCCGCCGCGCTGCGCCCCATTCGACGTTGCCGCGGAGGGGCCATACGGTGTTGCACAGGTGACGGAAATCGCCGCACATCCGCGCATACTTGCCGCAGTGACGCCAACCCCTCAGACCTGGCGCATCTGGAGCATGCACGTCCATCGCGATGGCGTATCAATGCAATCTCCAATGGATTCTGAACAGGTCGTAGCCCCAGGAGATGCCGATGAACCCCAAAGCCCTGAGCCACCTGCGCACCGCGCTGCAACGCCATGTCGACCAAGGCTTGTGGCCTGGCGCGGTCGCGCTGGTGCACCACCGAGGGCAAACCGTGTTGCACGAGGCAGTGGGCTCGCTGCGGCCTGGAGGGGGTTCGCCTCCCATGGCCACGGATTCCGTGTTCCGGATTTATTCGATGACCAAACCCATTGCCTCGCTGGCGGCACTGATGCTGATGGAAGAGGGGCGTCTGCTGCTGTCGCTGCCGGTTTCACATTACCTGCCGGCTTTCGCGAACCAACGGGTTTACGGCGAAGCCGCAGGCACCCTCACCCCCGTCACGCAAGAAGCCACGGTGTACGACCTGCTGCGGCACACGGCCGGGCTGAGCTACGCGTGGGAGGCGGGCAGGGTGCCCGACCAGTACCGGGCGGCGCGCGTGGGCTCGCGTCGCCACAGCAATGCCGAGCTCGCTCGCGCTCTGGGACCGCTGCCCCTGAGCCACCAGCCGGGCAGATGTTGGGAATACAGCCGCGCCACGGACGTGCTGGGTGCAGTGCTGGAGGTAGTCGAAGGGGACTCCCTGGGGGCCATCCTCCAGCGGCGCGTCTTGGATCCTCTGGGCATGCACGAAACCGGATTCCACGTGGCAGCGGCGCAGTTGCACCGCGTGGCGGAGCCTTTCCTCAAGGACCCGCAGACCGGCGCCGCCGTGAGCTTGATCGACCCGGCCGAGCCGCCGGTGTTCGAATCCGCGGGCGGGGGACTCATTTCCACTGCCGCAGACTACGCGCGCTTTCTGCAACTGATGCTGGGGCGGGGCACTGCGCCAAGTGCCGACGGACCGGTGCGCCTGGTCAGCCGCGCCACGGTCGACTTCATGACAGCCGACCACCTGGGCGGCCTCCCGACGGCCGGCGGTATTCTGCCCGTCGGCTATGGCTTTGGCCTGGGTGTGGCGGTGCGCAAGGCCACCGGTCTTGCCACCTGCCCTGGCTCCGCCGGAACCTACAGCTGGAGCGGCATGGCGGGCACGTTCTTCTTTGTGGACCCCAGCGAGGAGCTTTTTGCCATCTTGCTCACGCAGGCACCTGGACAGCTGGGCTACCTGTGCGAGCTTTTTCCTGCGTTGGTCTATGCCGCACTCTGAGGTGGAAATTGACCAGCCCCATGATTGGCGGGGCGGCTGGTCTGGCTGGGAAGGGTGAAAGACGGGCGCTTTACACTCCGTCACCAGAGTGCAGGCCTCCAATCGGAACGGGTCTGTCAGCAGGCGCACATTCACCCCTTTTTTGCGCGCCTGCATGTACACAGGACACACCATTTATGCAGATTCGCTGCGCCTTGGTCGGCATGCCCGGCTCAGGCAAATCCACCATCGGCCGGCAGCTGGCGCACCGGGCGGGGGTACCTTTCATCGACCTTGACCACCGTCTCGAACAAACCCTGGGCACCACCATTCGCAGCTTTTTCGAGGCTGAGGGCGAGGCCCGCTTCCGCGACTTGGAAGCGCAAGCCCTCGCCGAAGTGACCCAGCAGCCCGGCGGTATGGTTTTGTCCACGGGCGGTGGCGCGGTGCTGCGTGCCGACAACCGCGAAGCCCTGCGGCGGTTTGGCAATGTGCTCTACCTGCGTGCGTCGCCCGAAGAAATCTACAGGCGCGTCAAGCACGACAGGACGCGCCCTCTGCTACAAGGCGGCAACCCGCTGGATAAGCTGCGCGACCTCTACACGCAGCGTGACGGCCTGTACCGAGAGACCGCGCACTATGTCATCGAAACAGGCCGCCCCACCGTGCACACGCTGGTCAACATGATCATGATGCAGCTGGAAATGGCGGCGGCCGGGGCGCAGGGATAGAGCGCGCGGATGGTCTGGGCCGGTGGTAGAGCCCTGCGCCGTGCCACTGCAGAGACAAGAGCTCGTTTGCCTTCTGGCGCTTGACTGGCAAGCGCATGAAGCTATCATTTTGATAGTTAGTATCGGTACCTCACGTAGAAGCTCTTTTAGCTAGGGCCAGAGCCCGGCCGCCCAGGTGCGGGGCTAAGGCTCGCTTCCTCGACGGCAGGCCAAGGCGCTGAGCCCGAGACCAGCTTCGCGGGCGCAACCAGCGCCGTACACTGGCTTGCCCGTGTGGCATTGCGCCATACGAACGTTTTTCAATCAGCACCTGTCGCCCGACTTCCTCATGCCCCACGCCTCCTTGCCCCTACAACCCGCACAGTGCCCCATCTGCGGCCAGGCAAACCTGTGTGCGATGGCGAACGGTCGGCCAGCCGAGCAATGCTGGTGCATGCAGCAAGGCATCAACCCTCAAGCATTGCAGGAGCTGCCCCTCGCGGCGCGCGGTACCGTTTGTATCTGCCGCACCTGCGCTCAACAGGCGCCTCACGATCCACGCAACGGGGCCGTTTGAGCGCCGATATGATCGATCCGTTTTTTTGAAGGAAACTGAATATGCCGACGTACCACATTGAAATGATGGAAGGCCGCACGGTCGAACAAAAGAAAAAGCTGGTGGAGGAGATCACCCGCGTATCCGTCGAGATCCTGGGCGGTTCGCCCGAGTCGGTGGACATCCTGATCACCGACGTGAAGCGCGAGAACTGGGCTACCGGTGGCAAGCTGTGGTTGGAGCGCAGCTGAGCTGAGCCACCGCGGGTTCGCAGCGCTGCGCCGCCCAGCCCCCAGGCTTGCGCGGCTTCGAACAGGGATTCGCAGAATCTTTGGATGCGGTTGCGTCAATCCGCGGATGAGAGGCACCCCCTTAGTTTCGGCGTTCGTAGGCGGATGATCACTCGCGCCACGGCGGGTGACTCTGCCTGTGCGGGGCCCGTGAGGTACGCCTGCAGTGCCGGGTAATTGCAGCGGGTGGCAACGCTAGCTCGTCGTGTCCCGCTCCCAGCGCATTGAAAAGGAGCAGATCATCTTCGTCTGTGCTCCAGTTGATGCCGGAGTTGGGGTCTCAGCCTCCGCGCGCTAAGGGTAGAGGGGGGAGAAGACGTCCAAAGGAACGCGTTCGGCCCAGCCTCCACCCCCATTGGGTACGGAGGATCTGAAGCGGTTGATACCTGTGGTTCGATCTCTATCAGCTATTTTCTGGTGGTGCCGGCTGGCCGCCACCGAGCGGTAGTCTTCCGTTGACCGTCTATCAAAAGGACCGAAGCCATCATGTGCCAATTGCTCGGTATGAACTGCAACACCCCGACTGACATTACGTTCAGCTTCACAGGTTTTGCCAAAAGGGGCGGCAAAACTGACCATCACAGCGACGGCTGGGGCATCGCCTTTTTCGAAGGCCGAGGGCTGCGGCACTACGTGGACCATCTGCCTGCGGCTGACTCCCCGGTGGCTGAGCTGATTCGCCACTACCCGATCAAGAGCGAGAACGTAATCGCTCACATCCGCAAAGCCACGCAAGGGGTTGTCAGCCTTCAGAATTGCCATCCCTTTGTGCGCGAACTTTGGGGGCGCTACTGGGTTTTTGCTCACAACGGGGATCTC
>NZ_JALEGG010000163.1 GCF_022763525.1 Acidovorax sp. | reverse complement strand
GGGGCTGCACATAGCTGTAGCTGAGTTGCGCACCATTGCCGCCGCTGGCGCCCGCGCCGGGCTGGGCCTGGTCGATCACGGTCACCTCGATGCCGCGTTGGTGGAGTTCATACGCCGTGGCCAGGCCCACGATGCCTGCGCCGAGGACACATACCTGCATCTTGTGTGCTTCAGGAGCTTGCGTGCAAGAGAAAGCTGCCTTGCGCGCAAACGCCAATGTTGTTGGACTGCGGCCCAATGTAGGGTGAGGGTGGGGCTTTGAACAATGCCAATGCCGTGAGGGCCCATGCCGGGAAGTTATGTGCGTGCACCGTGGGGATGCAAAGGGGTTTGAACAGCCCGCGGTACAGCGAAAAACCGCACTGGCGTGGTGCGGCGGAATGCACCCGTTTGGCGGCATAACTTTTGGTCATGGCCTGCCCGTGCAAATGAATTGTTCAAGCGCGGCGTGAATTTTTACAGTGCACCTGCGTTTCGATTGCTAGTCCACTACATCGTCTTTGAAGCAAAGGGATTCCCCATGAAGCTCTCCGCCGTTACTTCCACCGCCCTCGTGGCCGCCAGCCTGCTGGCCAGCACCGCAGCCAGCGCCGATACCCTCAAGAAGATTGCCGACTCGGGCAAGATCACCTTGGCTTACCGGGAGTCATCGGTGCCCTTCAGCTACCTGTCGGGGCCTGGCGCACCGGTGGGCTTTTCGGTGGACATCTCGAATGCCGTGGTCGACGCGGTGAAAAAGAAGCTGAACAACCCGGCCCTCAAGGTCGAGCTGCAGGCTGTCACCTCGCAGAACCGCATCCCGCTCCTGACCAACGGCACCATCGATCTCGAGTGCGGCTCCACCACCAACAACACGGCGCGGGCCAAGGATGTGCAATTTGCCATCAACTATTTCTACACCGGCACGCGCCTGCTGACGAAGAAGGCATCGGGCGTCAAGAACTACGCCGACCTGGCCAAGAAAAAGGTTGCCAGCACCTCGGGCACCACCAATGCGCAGGTGATCCGCAAGTACAACCGCGACCAGAACCTGGACATGGAGATCGTGCTGGGCAAGGACCATGACGACGCCCTGCTGCTGGTAGACAGCGGCCGCGCCGAGGCGTTTGCCATGGATGACATCCTGCTGTTCGGCTTGATGGGCAACACGCGCAACCCGGCTGAATGGGCGGTGGTAGGCGACTCGCTGCAGGTCGAGCCCTATGCCTGCATGCTGCGCAAGGATGACCCGCAGTTCCAGGCGCTGGTCAATGGCGTGATCGGCGGGATGATGAAGTCGGGCGAGTTCGAAAAGCTCTACGCCAAATGGTTCATGTCCCCCGTGCCCCCGCGCAATCAGAACCTGAACCTGGCCATGAGCAAGGAACTGCGCGAGAACCTCGTGGCGCAGAGCGACAAGCCCGCACAGTGAGACCGGCCGGAGCACGCATGTCTTTCGTGTCCGCTGCAAGCCCCACACACGTTCCGCAGGTGGTGGGCATCCTGGGCGGAATGGGCCCGGCGGCCGGGGCTGACTTTGTGCGCCTGTTCGTGCAGGCATGTACTGCACGCATGGAGGCGCTGGGCATCCCCGTGCATGACCAGGCCTACCCCGAGCACTGGCTGGCGCAGGTGCCCATCCCTGACCGCACGGCTGCGCTGAGCGACACGCGCCCGGGCGCGCACCAGCCAGCGGACCCCATGCTGCAGGCCACGGGGCGGCTCGCCGCGCTGGGTGCGCGAGTGGTGGCGATTGCGTGCAATACCGCCCATGCCTGGCACGGCATCTTGCAGCAGCGGTTCCCGCAGATGGTGGTGCTGCACGGCGTGCAGGAGGTGGTGGCCGAGCTGTCGGCGCGCAAGGTGCAGGGCGTGGGTCTACTGGCCACGCGCGGCGCGTACGACGCGGGCCTGTACCAGCGCGAGCTGGAGCGCGCGCGCATCGCCTGCTTTGTGCCCGACGACCATGAACGCGAGCAGCTGATGCAGGGCATTTACGACGGTGTGAAAGCCGGCAACTATCCGCTGGCGCGCCAGCGCTTTGAAGCCGTGTCGATTGCGCTGCAGGAGCGTTATGGCGTGTCCACGCTGATCATGGGCTGCACGGAGATTCCGCTGGCCTTGGCAGAGCATCCCCGGCTGGACGGGATCTCGCTGGTGAACCCGTCGGTGGTGCTGGCCTCGGCCCTGGCCCGGCACGCCTATCGGGACACCGCGCCCGCCTGCTGAGCGCGAAGCGACGGGTGGCCGCAAGGGTTGCCAGCTTCGTTTCTGTGCCTCGGCCCCCTCTCCCAGGGGGCTTCCTGAATGAAGGTGAAGGTCATGAAATTCCCGACGGTCGGACGAAGGCTGGGCGCGAGCACGGCTGCGGCGACGTTTGTGTTGACGTTTGGCGCAGCGAGTGGTGGCGCGGGGTTGGCCGAATCTGCGGGCACTACCCTGCAACGCATCCAGTCGAGCGGCGTGGTGGTCATCGGCCACCGGGAATCGTCCCTGCCGATGTCCTACGTGGCCAACGGAACGCCCCTGGGCTACAGCGTGGACGTCTGCCAGCAGATTGCGCAGGCGCTGGGGCGCCACCTCAAGCTGCGCGAGACCAAGGTGGCCTACCGCCTGGTCACTTCCAGCAGCCGCTTTGATGCCATTGAAAAAGGCGAGGTGGACCTGGAATGTGGTTCCACCACCAACACGGCAGCGCGCCGCGAGCGGGTGGCATTCACCATTGCGCATTTCATTGCCTCGTCGCGCATCGTGGTGCAAAGCGACAAGCCCTATTCGCGCATCGAAGACCTGGACGGCAAGACGCTGGCATCCACGGCGGGCACCACCAACATTGATTCGCTGGCGCGCGAGGCGGCCACCAAATCGGTGCGCGTGCGCATCGAGCCCGCCAAAGACCATGCCGAAGGCTTTGGCTGGGTGGTGAGCGGCAAAGTGGAAGGGTTTGCGATGGACGACGTGCTGCTGTATGGGCTGCGCGCCAGCCACTCCCGGCCGCAGGACCTGAAGGTGATTGGCAAGCCCATGACCATCGAGCCGTATGCGGTGGCGTTCGAGCGCAACAACCCGGAGCTCAAGGCGGTGGTGGATGCCGAACTGCGCCGCCTGATCCAGACCCGCGAGCTGCACCGCCTGTACGACAAGTGGTTCACGCAGCCCATTCCGCCGCACGGCATCAACCTGGGCATGCGCATGCCGCACCTGCTGGTGGATTCGCTCAAGTACCCATCGGACTACGTGCCTCAGTAGCTCGGGCACGGGGCCACGGGCCGCGTCGGGGCGATTCGTGGCGGGGGGCAACAGGCGCTCAACGCCAGGCGGTGGCCACCAGCTGGCTGTAGTGCACCGGCGAGCGCCCGAGCAGTTGTGCAAACGGGGCCGGATCGCCGGTGTTGTCGCTGCCCAGCATTGCCAGGGTTTCCGTGCACCAAGGGCTGGCGGGCACCGCGTCGCCCAGGCGGGCGCTCAGCCGCGTGATCGTGTCGGGCAGGCGCAGCACGTGTGCGGGGCGGTAGCCTTGCTGCTGCCGCAGGCTGGCGACAAAGCCGCTCAGGGGCAAGGCCTCGGGGCCCACGCATTCGATGATGCCTTCGGTGGTCATGGCCGGCCCGAGCAAGGTCGTGATGGCAGCGGCGAGGTCGTGCACTGACACTGGCTGGATTCGCGCGGTGAGCATCGGCCCCGGCAGCAGCGCGACCGGGAGGCGGGCGAGGTTCATGAACAACGCGCTGCTGTCGCCGCCTTTGCCAAACACCACGCTGGGCCGCAGGATCGCAGGGCGCATGGCGCCTCGGGCTTGCAGGGATTGCAGATGCGCATCGGCGGCCCTTTTGGTGCGCGCGTAGGGTGTGTCGTTGCTGTCGATGCCCAGGGCGGAGACATGCACGATGCGCTGCACGCCAGCCTGTGCGCAGGCCTCGAACAGGGCTGCGGGCGTGTGGTGGTGGATCGCATCGATGGGGCGGCCCGGGCTGTCCCGCAGCACCCCCACGGTGTTGACCACCGCATCGATGCCCGCCAAGCGGGGCAGCCATGTGGCGGCGGTGGTGTCGTGGGCGAAGTCCATGGGCACCTGCCGGGGCGTCAAGTCCTTGCGCCGCGGCGACACGCCGCCGTGTACGGTATGCCCCGCCCGGGTGAGCGCGGCCGCTACCGTGTGTCCGATGAATCCCGTGGAGCCGGTCAAGAGAATGCGCATGGGTATGAGCCTCTGGTAGAACCGTCCATTGGGGGCGCCATTTCGCGGCGCGGCCGCAGGACAACTGCTCCAATGGGTAGTGTCCGTATTAGACAGACTCCAAGGAAACGCGGGGATGCCCGGCGCAATTCCCCCACGCTGCAGCCCTGCCAGCGCGGCGGCGGCAAAACTCCTAGACTCCGAGGCCCATTCTTTCTTTCACTGCTGGAGAAACCGATGCTCACTGACGACCTCGATTCCGACGCCCGCGCCCTGCTGCCAGGCCGCACCACCGAGGCGGGCGCAACCCGCCGCACCGCGCTGCAGACCGCGCTGGGCCTGGGGTATGCGGCGGCGGCCGCGCCGATCATGGCGCAGACCGCCATTGCCACGCCCAGCGACGGGCTCACGGCGGGGGAGGTGAGCTTCACGGTCAATGGCTTCAAGGTGCCTGCCTACCGCGCAGCACCCGCAGGCAAGACCGGCCTGCCCGTGGTGCTGGTGATCCAGGAAATCTTTGGCGTGCACGAGTACATCGCCGACACCTGCCGCCGCTTTGCCAAGGCGGGCTACCTGGCCATTGCGCCCCAGCTGTATGCGCGCCAGGGCGATCCCTCGCAGTACACCGAAATTGCCAAACTCATGTCTGAAGTGGTTTCCAAGGTGCCAGACGCCCAGGTGATGGCCGATCTGGACGGTGCTGTGGCTTGGGCCACGGCCAACGGCGGTGATGCTGCCCGAGTAGGTATCACCGGCTTTTGCTGGGGCGGCCGCATCACGTGGCTGTACGCAGCGCACGGCCCCGTGAAGGCCGGTGTGGCCTGGTATGGGCGCCTGGTGGGCCAGGCCAGCGAGCTCACCCCCAAGCACCCTGTGGACATCGCGCCCATTCTCAAGGCCCCCGTGCTGGGCCTCTACGGCGAAAAAGACACCGGCATCCCCCTTGACACGGTTGATAAGATGAAGGCTGCTCTCGCCAGTGGCTCGCCGCAAGCCCGGTCATCGGAATTTGTGGTGTACCCCGACGCGCCCCATGCATTCCACGCCGACTACCGGCCGAGCTACCGCAAGGAAGCCGCCGAAGACGGCTGGATGCGGGCGTTGGCCTGGTTCAAGAAGCACGGAGTGGTCTGACAGCGCCGCTTTCTGCGGCTGGGCCCAGTGGCCCGCGTGCCACCCGCAGCCGCCCCGCATCGGAGGGGCGGCTTTTTTTGATCCTGCAGCGGGCGGGGCGAGGGCGGGGCGGATCTAGATAAAAACAGGCTTCAGGGCTGATCAATAAAGCGCAAATAGCTATGACTTTAGTAGCAATCATCATGGCCACCCTGGCCGCGGGCATCGGCAGTGTCTGGCTGGCCGCGTTGCTGATGCGGCTGGGCCTGGGCGGGCGTTCGAATGCCGTGAGCCCTCAGCATCTGCTGAGCCTGGCGGCCGGTGCACTGCTTGCCACGGCCTTCATGCACTTGCTGCCCGAGGCGTTCGAAAGCCAGGCCGGTGCGCACGACCTGTTTGCCACGCTGCTGGTGGGCGTGGTGTTTTTCTTCCTGCTCGACAAGGCCGAGCTGTGGCACCACGGGCATGAGCACAGCCACGCGGCGGCATCCGCACACCAAGCCCACGATCACGATCATGCGCAAAGCCACGGGCACCACGACCACAGCCATGGCCACCATCACCGCCACGCCCCGCGCTCTGGCGGCTGGGCGGTGCTGACGGGCGACAGCGTGCACTGTTTTGGCGACGGCATCCTCATCGCCTCGGCCTTCGTCGCGGACATCCGCCTGGGCGTGATCGCCGCCTTGTCGGTGCTGGCGCACGAGGTGCCCCACCACATGGGCGACCTGGTGGTGCTGCGCCAGACCAGCCCCAACCGCCGTGCGGCACTGGTCAAGGTATCGCTGGCCGGCGCCGTCACGGCGCTGGGCGGTGTGCTGGGTTACTTCCTGGTGGGGCAACTGCAGGATTTCCTGCCGTACTTCCTGGCCGTGGCGTCCAGCAGCTTCATCTACGTGGCACTGGCCGACCTGATCCCCCAGCTGCAAAGACGCCTCACCGCTCGCGAGACCGTGCTGCAGATTGCCTGGCTGATCGCCGGCATGGTCATCGTCACCCTGGTGAGCGGGGCGGCGCACGCGCACTGACGCACTTGGGCCTTCGGGCCTTCGGGCCTTCGGGCCTTCGGGCCTTCGGGCCTTCGGGCCTTCGGGCCTTCGGGCCTTCGGGCCTTCGGGCGCTTGACCTGGCTCAAGATGGCGCGGGGCCGTTGTGCCATGCTGGGACAATGCCTGCTCCCCACGCCGCCACCGTCTCCCTGGGCCTGCTCGTCCATCCCACGCGTTTCCTGTTCTTTACCGGCAAGGGCGGCGTGGGCAAAACGTCTTTGTCCACCGCAGCAGCCATCGCCCTTGCAGACGCCGGGCGGCAGGTGCTGCTGGTGAGTACGGATGCGGCCTCCAATCTGGACGAAATGCTGGGCGTGCCGCTGTCCAACCAGCCCGTGGCCGTTCCCGGGGTGCCGGGGCTGCACATGCTCAACATCGACCCCGATACCGCCGCAGAGGCCTACCGCCAGCGCGTGCTGGCGCAGCTTGCGGCCACCGCCACCAGCGACGAGCGCGCGACCGTGCGCGAACAACTCTCGGGCGCCTGCACCACCGAGATCGCCGCGTTCGACGAATTCGCGGCGCTGCTGGCCAGCGAGGGCCGCGACAGCGGCCACGTGTTCGACCACGTGGTGTTTGACACGGCGCCCACCGGCCACACGCTGCGCCTGCTGAGCCTGCCCAAGGCCTGGACGGGCTTCCTGGCGGGCAATGACCGGGGCGCATCCTGCCTGGGGCCGCATTCGGGCCTGAAGATGCAGGAGGCCCGCTTCAACGCAGCCCTGGCCGCGCTGAGCGACCCGGCCCTGACCACCGTGGTGCTGGTCACGCGCCCCGACCCGCGTCCCATGCAGGAGGCGGCCCGCACCGCGCTGGAGTTGCGCGCGCTGGGCCTGGCCAACCAGCGCTTGGCCATCAACGGTGTGTTCCATGCCAGCCAGCCAGGTCAGGACGCGGTGGCCGACGCCATCGAGGCGCTGGGCCGTCAGGCCATGGACCAGATGCCCGATGCGCTGGCCCAACTGCCACGCGACGAGGTACCGCTGCGCGCCTTCGACACCGTGGGTGTGCCCGCGCTGCGGGCGTTGCTGGGCGGCGGCGATGTGGCGCTGAGCTCATCTGCCAGCACGGCGGGTGTGCCGTTGCAGGCCGAACCCCTCTCGTCCCTGGCCGACGCGCTGGCCGCCAAGGGCCACGGCCTCATCATGGTGATGGGCAAGGGCGGCGTGGGCAAGACCACCATCGCTGCCGCGCTGGCCGTGGGCCTGGTGCAGCGCGGGCACAGCGTGCACCTCACCACCACCGACCCGGCGGCCCATGTGCAAAGCCAGCTCGACGGCAGCCTGCCGGGGCTGACGGTGGGGCGCATCGACCCGCAGGCCGAAACACGGGCCTACATCGACAAGATCATGGCCACGCGCGGCAAGGCAATGGACGACGCGGGCCGCGCCCTGCTGCTGGAAGACCTGCAGTCGCCCTGCACCGAGGAGGTGGCCGTGTTCCACGCCTTCAGCCGCGTGGTGAACCAGGCGCGCAGCGCCTTTGTGGTGCTGGATACGGCGCCGACGGGCCACAGCCTGCTGCTGATGGACGCCACGGGCGCCTACCACCGGCAGATGACGCGGCAGTACGAAGGCAGTGCGGGTGGCAAAGGGGCCCCACACATCATCACCCCCCTCATGCGGCTGCAGGATGCCGATATGACCCATGTGGTCATCGTCACGCTGCCCGAGGTCACACCCGTGAGCCAGGCCGCCGCATTGCAGGACGACCTGCGCCGCGCCCGCATCGAGCCGTGGGCCTGGGTCATCAACAAAAGCGTGGCGGCCACCGGCACCACCGACCCCTTGCTGCAAGCCCGCCTGGCCGGCGAGCAGCGGCAGGCCGCGCGCATTGCCAGCGGTCTGGCGCAGCGCACTTACGTGCTGCCTTGGCTGGCTACGCCGCCAGTGGGGGTGGATGCGCTGGGGCGGTTGGCGGCGGTGATCTCCCTGGATGCAATTAAATTAATAGCTATCCGCGCTGAAAGTGTAAGCGCTGGAGCTCGAAATGCCTTGAATACGGGCTGCCGGCGGAGGGGCACTCGGCGAGCGTGGCCTTGCATTCCGGTTTTCGAAGCGAGGAAGGGGCAGCCTAAAAAAAAGCGTTTGGCTTCGGCCCGCGGCCCGAGCGCATGGCGTCCGTGCGGGCCTGGCGGGCTGGCGCAGGCGCAACCATCCGGCACTATCGTGCCAATTCCTCCCGCACCGCGGCCACTTGCCGCCGCGACACGGCCAGCAACTCGGTCGACCCCTGCAGGCGCACTGCCCAGCCTTCGCCCTCTTCGGGGTCGTAGTGTTTCTCCAGCGCGCGCACCGCACGGCGGGCCACGAGGGCGTTGCGGTGGATGCGCAGGAAGCGGGGTGAAAACTTGGCTTCCAGTTCGCTCAAGGCGCCATCCATGATGTAGCTGCGCGTGGCGGTGCGCACGGTCACGTATTTCTGCTCGGCCTTGAAATACAGCACCTCGATGAGCGGCACCCGCTCGGTGCGGCCTCGGTCCTGGATGAGCAGCGTTTCACCCTCGGGCAGGGCGGGCGCGGCAACGGGCGCCGGCCCGCGCCCGTTGCGCTGCACCTTCGAGAGCGCCTGTAGCAGCCGTTCACGGCGAACGGGCTTGGTGAGGTAGTCCATGGCATCGAGCTCGAACGCGCTGACGGCATGGTCCGCATGGGCAGTCACGAAGACCACGGCAGGGGGCTGGGGCAGGGTCTGGAGGGTATGGGCCAGGGCCAGGCCGTCCTGCCCCGGCATGTGGATGTCCAGCAGCACCAGGTCGAACGCGCGCCCGCCCGTGGGGCCCAGCAGCGCCAGCGTCTCGCTGGCGTTGGCGGCTTCGGCCACGGTCATGCGCAGGCCGGGCTGGGCCTGGGTGCAGTCGGCCAGCAAGGTGCGCAGGCGGCTGCGGGCGAGGGCTTCGTCGTCAACGATGAGGATGTTCATGGTCGGTGGGATGGTGGGGGAGGCCATCGGTGTCGTCGCCGATGGCGGGGCTGTGGCCGGCGCTGTCCGTGATGCCGCGGCGCTGGGTGGGCTGGCCGCTTCCGCGGCCCGATCGGCCGGGAGGCCCGCTGCGCCGCCTGCGCTCCACACTGGAGGCCGCGGGGGCGGGCAGGGTGATGCGCACCTGGTACAAGCCATCCTGCACGCCGGCAGTGAATTCGCCCTGCACGTCGTGCAGCAGCGCCAGCCGCGCGCGCACGTTGGCCAGTGCGATTCCGTTGCCGCGGGGTGCAGCGTCATCCTCGGCCTTGCCGTCCTTGGGCGGCAGCGTGTTGGTGATGCGCACCACCACGCGGGTGCCGCGCAGCTCGGTCAACACCCGCAGGCGGCCACCCCGTGCACTGGGCTCCACGCCGTGCTTGACAGCGTTTTCCACCAGGGGCTGCAGCAGCAGCGGTGGCAGGCGGGCGTTGTCGGTGCGTGGGTCCAGGTTCCATTGCACCTGCAGGCGGTTGCCGAACCGGACTTGTTCAATCCCCAGGTAGCGGCGCGCCAGCGTGATTTCTTCGGCCAGGGTGGTGGACTCGCCCTGTTCGATGAGGGCCACACGGAAGAGGTCGGAGAGATCTTCCAGCAGCGACTCGGCCTTGGCTGGCTCATCGCGCACGAGCGCAATGGCGCTGTTGAGCGTATTGAACAGGAAGTGCGGGCGGATCCGCGACTGCAGTTCCGTCAGCCGCGCGGTGGTGGCCGCCGGTGTGCGGCCCCGCGCGCGAAGCACGAGCGCCGCGACCAGCACGGCCGCCAGCAGGGCGCCGGTGGCAGCACTGGCCAGCCAGGGCGGGGCCGGGGGCTGCACCACCAGCGTCAGCATGCCGCAGGCATAGGCGCCAGCGGCCGCGCCCAGCAGCACGCCCGCCGCATACTGCTGGGCCATGCTCAGGCGTTGCAGCACGGTCTTGAGGCTGCATGCGGTGACCAGCCACACCAGCGTGGCGGGCAGGGCTCCGCCCGTGAGCAGCGCCAGCGTGGCGAGCCAATCGGCCGGCGTGGCAGCGCCGTACATGGCACCCACGCCCACCACCGCCTCCACAAAAAGCACGGCCCGCAAGACCACTCCCACCTCGCAGGCATCGAACACCAGTGCCCTGCGGGGCGCGGGCGGACCACGCCACGCAGCCGCGCGCGGCAGTGCGGAATCCGGCGGCTGGGGCGGGGTCGATAAAATTTGCGTGTCTTGCATTGCGGCGCCCGGGTTGTCCGGGTGTCTGAACCATCGGATTATTGCCCTCCTTATGTCCAAACCCCAAGCCACCAGCGCCGCCTCTGCGCCCTCCCACAACCAGCTCGATACCAAGGCACAGGCTTGGTCCGCGCTGTTTTCCGAGCCCATGAGCGACCTGGTCAAGCGCTACACCTCCAGCGTGTTCTTCGACAAGCGCCTGTGGCAGGCTGATATCGCGGGCAGCCTGGCACATGCCGAGATGCTCGCCGCGCAGGGCATCATCAACGCTGAAGACCACGCCTCCATCCAGCGCGGCATGGCGCAGATCACTTCCGAGATCGAGTCCGGCGCCTTCGAATGGAAGCTGGACCTGGAAGACGTGCACCTGAACATCGAGGCGCGCCTGACCCAGCTGGTGGGCGATGCCGGCAAGCGCCTGCACACCGGCCGCAGCCGCAACGACCAGGTGGCCACCGACGTGCGCCTGTGGCTGCGCGGCGAGATCGACTTGATTGGTGACTTGCTCAAGGAACTGCAAATCTCCCTGGTGGATGTGGCCGAGCGCAATGTGGAGGTGATCCTGCCTGGCTTCACCCACCTGCAGGTGGCCCAGCCTGTGAGCTTTGCGCACCACATGCTGGCCTACGTGGAAATGTTTGCGCGCGACGCCGAGCGCATGCAGGATGTGCGCCGCCGCACCAACGTGCTGCCGCTGGGCAGCGCGGCGCTGGCCGGCACCACCTACCCGCTGGACCGTGAGCGCGTGGCCAAGACCTTGGGTATGGAAGGCGTCTGCCAGAACAGCCTGGACGCCGTGAGCGACCGCGACTTCGCCATCGAATTCACCGCCGCCGCCAGCCTGTGCATGGTGCACGTGAGCCGCCTGTCGGAAGAACTCATCATCTGGATGAGCCAGAACTTCGGCTTCATCAAGATCGCCGACCGCTTCACCACGGGCTCGTCGATCATGCCGCAGAAGAAGAACCCCGACGTGCCGGAACTCGCGCGCGGCAAGACCGGCCGCGTGGTGGGCCACCTCATGGGCCTGATCACCCTGATGAAGGGCCAGCCCCTGGCCTACAACAAGGACAACCAGGAAGACAAGGAGCCGTTGTTCGACACCGTGGACACGCTCAAGGACACGCTGCGCATCTTTGCCGAAATGGTTGGCGGCCAGCTGAACCCCGCCACGGGCCAGAAGGAGGGCGGCATCACCGTCAACGCGCAAGCCATGGAGCAGGCTGCTCTCAAGGGCTACGCCACGGCCACGGATCTGGCCGACTACCTGGTCAAGAAGGGGCTGCCCTTCCGCGACGCGCACGAAACCGTGGCGCATGCGGTGAAGGCCGCCACCAGTCACGCCTGCGACCTGTCGGAACTGCCGCTCAATGTGCTGCAAGGCTTCCACCCGGCCATCGAAAAGGACGTGTACGACTGCCTGAGCCTGCGCGGCTCGCTCAACGCCCGCAACACGCTGGGCGGCACCGCGCCCGCGCAAGTGCGAGCCCAACTGGAGCGCCACCGCGCCCGTTTGGCCTGAACCTTGCAACGCCTTGCGCTCATTGCGCTGTCCAACCCCGTCACTTCGGAACCTGACCATGACCGCACCCCTGCACCGCCGCAGCCTGTTGTCCCGCGCTGTGCGCACCACCGCCGCGCTGGCCGCCACCCTCACCATGGGCCTGGCATCGGCCCAGTCCGACAAGCCCATCCGGCTACTCGTCGGCTTTCCGCCGGGTGGCGGGTCGGACGCGATTGCGCGGCTGCTGGCGGACAAGCTCAAGGACACCTTGGGCATGCCCGTGGTGGTGGAAAACCGCCCAGGGGCGGGTGGACAGATCGCGGCGCAGGCGCTCAAGGCTGCGCCCGCCGATGGGCACACGCTGTTCCTGTCGCACGACCACACCATCTCCATCCTGCCGCAGGTCATCAAGAACCCCGGCTTTGATCCGGTGCACGACTTCGTGCCGGTGGGCGGTTTTGCCACGTTCGTGAATGCGTTTGCCGTCTCGGGCGGCAACCCTGCCAAGTCGTTCAACGAGTACGTGGCCTGGGTCAAGGCGCAAGGCCAGGGCAAGGGGGCCGTGGGCATTCCGGCACCGGCCTCCACGCCCGAATTCCTGGTGAAGCTGGTGGGCCAGAAGTACCAGCTGGACCTGGTGTCAGCCCCCTACCGCGGCAGCGCGCCCATGATGGCTGACATGCTGGGCAACCAGATCGCGGCGGGCGTCGGCTCCATCCCCGATTTCATCGAGAACCACAAGGCCGGCAAGGTGCGCGTGGTGGCCGTGCTGGGCACCAAGCGCCAGGCGGCCATGCCCGACGTGCCCACGTTCGACGAACTGGGCCTCAGGGGCTTTGACGATCTGCCGTACTACGGCATCTATGCGCCTGCCGGCACACCCCAGAAGTTCATCACCACCTTCTCGACCGCCCTGGCCAAGGTGGTGGATCAGCCCGAGGTGAAGGGGCCGCTCACGGCCATGGGGCTCACGGTGGGGTACATGACGCCACAGCAGCTGGCCACGCGCCAGCAGGCCTACACCGAAGCCTGGGCGCGCATCATCAAGACCACCGGTTTCGTGGCCCAGTAGCGCCGGGTTTTTTGGTAACGCGGGTTTCCGATTTGCCATCGAAATAGCCCCCAGCGCTTGTGCGTCAAGCGCTGGGGGCTATTGTTTTTATAGCGAATGCAGGGCGGGGCTCTTTTCAGAGCATGGACTCGCGCTGCTGTTCGGCCCGCGAGGCGCCGATGGCGGTCTCCACCTGCTTGACCTCCTCGGGCGGCGGCAGCACGGCGGGCATGCCCAGCGCCTGGATAGCCAGTTCGCGGCACCAGCCCTTGGTGTGATAGAGGTGGTGGTCCTCGTCTTTTTCCACCGCCTCATGCGCTTTTTTGAGCGCCTTGCCGATCTCGCCGGTGGCCACTTCGGCCGCCTTGCCCAGCAGTTCCCAGTTGGCGTGGTCCTTGGTTTCCGCATGCACCACACATTCGCAGGCCACCAGCTGCGCGGCGTCGGGGTTGCCGCCTTGCTGGGCCAGCTGCATGGCCTTCACCAGCGATTCGCCGATGTGCTTGACCACCAGGCGCGTGGGCGTCTGCATGTCGGGGTCCAGGCCCAGGGTGTCGCAAAGGCTGCGCACCACGTTCTGGTGGGTCAGGGTCTCTTCCAGGTATTCCTCCCATTCCTTCTTGAGGTCGGGATTCGTGGCGCATTCGATGGCCTTGCGGTAGACCTGTTCGCCGCCCAGTTCGGTCTCCATCATCTGGAGGACCAGGTCGTTGAGTTGCTGGCTGTCATAGCGGGCTGTGGGCATGGAAAACTCCTTGTGGGGGTAGTGAAGTCGTTGGGGTGGGGACAGAAATGCGTGGTCACGCCAACATGCGCACCTTGGGCTCGCGGGCCCATTGGCGGGTTTGCGCGGCGGTGATGAATCCCTGCACGTCAGCCGGATCGACGACGCCGGCGTCGGGCTGGATGCCCGCTGCCTGCAGGATGGCCTGCGTGCCCTTGCCTGCGGCAATGGCCTTCAGGTGCCCGAATGCGTCGCGGAACCAGTCCACCGCAGCGGACTCGCGCGAAAGCATCTCGCCCATCTCGGACGTGATGACCGAGGCCACTGCGTCGAACACCGTGGACGGCGTGCCCTGCAGTTGCCCGTCGGCAGGCAGCAGCGTGCCGTCGCGCAGCTTGGCGCCGCCAATCTTGGGCGACACGATCTTCACGGTGGCCCCGGCCTTCTCGACGGCCTTGCGCAGTGTGGCGATGGTGTCGCCGTTGGAGCCATCGGCCACCAGGATGCCGATGCAGCGGCCCTGCAGCGTGGGTTTCATGCGGTCGATGATGCGCAGCGCCAGCGAAGGCGGCAGGTCTTGCACGGGCTCGGCCGCTGGCGGTGCGGGCGGCATGGCCGGCAGGGCGAGCCCGGTGGCCACGCGCTGGGCCAGTTCCGGGTCCACATGGATCAGGTGGCCCACCACGGCCTCGCGCACATGGGGTGTTCCCACCTTGGAGAGTTCGAACACCAGGGCCGAGGCCATGTGCGCCTGCTCCAGCGGACTCTGGCTGCGGTAGAACATGCGCGCCTGGCTGTAGTGGTCGGCAAAGCTCTCGGGGCGGATGCGGCCCTTGCCCCGCCCGTCGCCATCATCGGCCTGGGCAAAGTGCCGGAAGCCTTGCGCCAGCGAGGCGCGGGGCGTGTCGCCCTGCAGGCTGCTGGGCTCATAGTTCACACGGCCCTTGGGCACCTGCATCTGCATGTGGCCGTCGCGCTGCATGTTGTGGAAGGGGCACTTAGGCGCGTTGATCGGGATCTGCGCGAAGTTGGGTCCACCCAGGCGCGACAGCTGCGTGTCCAAGTATGAAAACAGACGGCCCTGCAGCAACGGATCGTTGCTGAAATCGATGCCCGGGGGCACGTTGGCGGGGCAGAAGGCGACCTGCTCGGTTTCAGCAAAGAAGTTGTCGGGCCAGCGGTTGAGCACCATGCGCCCGATGACCTGCAGCGGCACCAGCTCTTCCGGGATGAGCTTGGTGGGATCGAGATGGTCGAACGGAAAGCTCTCGGCGTCTTCTTCGGTGAAAAGCTGCACGGCCAGGTCCCACTCCGGGAAGTTGCCTGCCTCGATGGCTTCGAACAGGTCGCGGCGGTGGAAGTCGTTGTCGGCCGCCTGCAGCTTCATCGCCTCGTCCCACACGGTGGACTGAATGCCCAGCTTGGGCCGCCAGTGGAACTTCACAAAGGTGCTTTCGCCGGCCGCGTTGACCAGCCGGAAGCTGTGCACCCCAAAGCCTTCCATCATGCGCAGGCTGCGCGGGATGGTGCGGTCGCTCATCGCCCACATGATCATGTGCATCGACTCGGGCATGAGGGAGACAAAGTCCCAGAAGGTGTCGTGGGCGCTCGCGGCCTGCGGGAACGCGCGGTCTGGCTCCATCTTCACCGCGTGGACCAGGTCGGGGAATTTCATCGCATCCTGGATGAAGAACACGGGGATGTTGTTGCCGACCAGGTCCCAGTTGCCCTCAGGCGTGTAGAACTTGACGGCGAAGCCGCGCACGTCGCGCGGCGTGTCCACCGAGCCCGCGCCACCCGCCACGGTGGAAAAGCGCGTGAACACGGGGGTTTGCACGCCCACCTCGGTCAGCACCTTGGCGGTGGTGTAGTCGCGCAGCGAATGGGTCAGCTCGAAAAACCCGTGCGCAGCGGAACCGCGCGCATGCACGATGCGCTCGGGAATGCGCTCGTGGTCGAAGTGCGTGATCTTCTCGCGCAGGATGAAGTCTTCCAGCAGCGTGGGGCCGCGCGGAGCGGAGCGCAGCGAGTTCTGGTTGTCGGCGACTGGTATGCCCTGCTGCGTGGTGAGCACCGGGTGCTTGCCGCCTGCTTGCTGCTGCATTTCGCCCGCATGGCCGCGGTAGGTGTCAGACTGGGTGGACGAGGGCAAGGTGGGCGGCGATTTTTTCGCCGCGCCACGGGTAGTAGGGGATCGGGCCATGGGCGCTCCTGGGGGTCTGGAAATTGGAAACGGGGACGGAAATGGGACCAGCCAACATCGTTGAGTCCGATGGTCGTTGGCCGGGTAGGACGCAACCCCATGTGCGCGTCGTCGCCATGCACTGCAAAGCCACGGCGATGTGCCGACGCCACCCGCTGTTTGCTACGCTTGCCCTTCCGGGGCTCTGCGCCGGAGCAGATGGCCCGCGCATGTCGCGAGCCGTCCCTCATCTCTCTCTCTTTGTTCATTGCCCTGCCAGACTGACAGATGTTCTACGCCATCCCGCTCGAGAGCCGCCCCACGTGGCGCAACCCGCCCTGGATGACCGTGGCGCTGATCCTGGTGAACATGCTGGTGTTCTGGGGTCCGCAGCGATGGGAGGAAAAGGCACAGGACCGCGCGGCTGCCTTCTATGTAGCCAGCGTCTTGCCTGCCGTGGAGGTTCCACGCTTCGTGGCCTGGCTGGAGGAAACGGGCGACAAGCACCTGAAGGACGCGCGTGCCCTGCAGAAGGCGGGCAACCACCGCATGCTGCTGCGCTGGATGGAGCAGGAGGACGGCTTTCAGCAGCGCGTGAAGAGCCCGGGTTTTGTATTGCCCGAAGACCCCCGGTACGCCGACTGGAAATCCGCGCGAACCCAGTACGAAGCTCGCCAGCCCGCGCCCTTTACCCGCCACTGGGCGCAAAGCTTTGAAAAAGATGCCGAGCCGCGCCCCATCACCTGGCTGACCGCCACGTTCCTGCACGGCAGCACCGGGCACCTCATCGGCAACATGGTGTTTTTGTTTCTCTTCGGCTTCTCGGTTGAGCTGGCCTTGGGCCGGGGCTGGTATCTGGCGTTTTACCTGCTGGGGGGCCTGGGCGGTTCGCTGCTGGCGGGCTGGGCGTATGCGGGCATGGGCAGCTACGGCCTGGGCGCCTCAGGCGCGGTGTCGGCCCTGATGGGCATGTACGCCGTGCTGTACCGGCTGCGGCGCGTGCGGTTTTTTTACCAGCTGTTCTTCTACTTCAATTACGTCACCGCGCCGGCGTTGCTGCTGTTGCCCGCGTGGATTGCCAATGAGTTGCTGCAGCACTGGCTCAGCGGCCGGGGTGTCGCCTACATGGCTCACCTGGGCGGCTTGCTGACAGGCGCCTCTTTGATGGCGCTGGCCATGCTGCTGCGCAAGAAGCCGGTGGAGGTGCCGGTGACGCCAAAGGCCGAGGACGAGGATGACGGTTTTGATGCCCACGTGGCCCATGCCCAGCGCTTGGCCCAGGGCATGAAGTTCGAGCAGGCCCTGGCGCAGTGGCGCGCCGCCGCCAAGCTGCGCCCCCAAGACCAGTCGGTGCTCAGCGCTTGGTTCAAGACGGCATCACTGTGGCCCGGCGGCGAGGACTTTCACCATGCCGCGCGCCGCATCTTTCGCCTGCACGCCCACGATGAGCAGACCTTGCAGTTCCAGCACGCGAGCTACCGCACCTATTTCGAAAAGGCCAAACCCGGCGCTCGCCTGGTTCCGGATGACATGGCCCGCCTCTGCCGCCGGTTTGCCCGCGCGCAGCAGTGGGGCGATGCGCAAAGGCTGTTCAACGCCTTGCACCGGACGGCCCCCGCGCACCCGGAGCTGGGCGAGACGCTGGGCATGCTGGTGGCGGCGTTGCACCATGCGGGGCGGCGGGATGAGGCGGCGATGTTGGGGGAGCTGGCGCCTGGGCTGGGGTTGAAAAGGTGAATGGTTTGCCAGGCCATTCGTTCGGGCTGAGTCTGTCAGAGCCTCGGCAATTGGGCTCGCTGGCTGGCTTGGGCGGCATGGTTTGTTGAAAGGCGGGAGCCGCGGCGACATCCCGGCCACCGCTGTCAACTCAAGCACGCTGCAGAGACTGGCAAGCGGGCGCTCGCGCCAATGCTTCAGCAAGCTCTGCCCGAGGGGCGGCATGCATCAGGTGCCAGGTGTTGGAAAGCCTGGCAAGCCATCAAGAGTGCTATGAAAAACATAGCTAATGGCGCTTTCCACAACAGCGCCAGAGCCCCATGGAGACCTCAACCTCCCGCCGCTCCCTGCGGCACATGGTTGCGCAGCAGCCACCGTGTTTCCCGCGTGGCCTCCGTGTCCGGGTGCCGCGACTCCAGCGTGGCCAGCACGCGCAAGGCCATGTCGGCGCGGTTCATCCCCTGCAGCAGCACGCGCGCGACCAGTTCGTAGGCGGCCGGCACGCTGTCGTGGTGCTTGAAGCGGCGGTCAAAGCCTTGCAGCAGGGCCAGTGCGTCCTTGGCGTCGTTGGCATTCCAGGCGGCTTTGGCCAGGCCCAGGGTGGCATTGGCATCCTGCAGCGCAAACTGGGCGTCCTTGGAGCGGCAGGTCTGGAACGCCTTGAGCGCTTCGCCCGCGTGGCCCGAGCGCAGCAGCAGCGGAATGTAGCGCTGGGCGTGGTCGAGCAGTGTGGCGGTCTTGCCTTCAGCCAGCGCCAGCACGCGGTGGTAGCGGCGTTGTGCGGGCACTTCGTCGCCGTGGGTGCGCTGCTCTTCGTAAGCAATGCCCAGGGCGCCCGCCATGTCGCCGGCGGTGACCAGCGCGGCCACCTGCGCGTCGATGGCGTCTTGTTCGATCTGGCGCGGGCTGCGGCGGTCCGCGGGGGCGCCGTCATCGTCCAGGCCCGCGCCGGGCAGCAGGTCAATGCCGAACGCCGCGTGGTTCTGGTACATGGCATAGCCCAGCAGGCTGGCCATGACCCAGCTGAAGTAGATCAGCAGCCAGTTGACGATGGGCAGCAGGATCCAGCCTTTGAAGATGGGCAGCAGCATGCCCAGCGCAATGAAGGTGCCCTGGCTCAGCAGAAAGAGGAACAGGCACAGCAGCAGGTAGGGCCAGCCAATGGTGCGCACGGCGTTCCAGGCGTTGGCGGGGTTCAGGGTTTCGGTAAAGCTGCAGGTCTGCACCAGCACGATCTGCGTGGCGGGCAGCAGGAAACACATGGCCAGCCAGGCCAGCGTGCCCAACAGGGGGTTCAGGCGCTGCAGCCAGCCCACGGCGATGGATTGAGCGATCAGGATGGCAAACAGCTTCCAGGGCAGGTTCTTCCAGTCCGGGTCGAGCTCGGAAGGGTAGTCCTCGGCCCTGTGGATGCCGCGCGAGCCCAGGGCTGTGACCTTGAAGGCGTAGCGCGACGCGGCCAGCAGGATGCCGACCTCGATCAGCAAGATGCCCAGGGCGTCGGGCAAAAAGAAGATCAGCTTGAACAACAGGCTGGAAAGCGCCAGCAGCACGCTGTACAACAGCGGCTTGGATTGCAGCGGAAGGAGTTGAGCCGGTGCCAGAACGGCGCCGGTTGCTTGGCGGGCTGGGCAGGCAGGTCAATGCCCGTTGGACGTGTGGCCATGTGTTCTCCCGCCTCCCTGCGCGGGGTGCGCTGCTGTAGCGCCAATTGTTGCGCGGCAGTATAGGTCGCACACATGGGCTGGCATCTGCAGCACTTTCTCACACATTCACGCTCTGGCCAGGCGGCGGCGGATGGTGCCTGAACGGGTGGATCGGCTACGCTCAGGGCCCTTCAGGCAAGAGCAAAAGCACAATGAAAACACTTTGGAGGAAATCCCCGACCAGCGCTGCGTTGCTGCTGGGCGGGTGGCTGCTGGCAACCCAGGCGCACGCTCTGCAGATCACGAGTTTTTCGCCCCAGGGCGAAGTCGCTCGGGTGCGGCAGGTGGTGGCCAAGTTCGACGCGGCGGCGGTCAGCTTTGGCGACCCCAAGGCGCCGGCTCCTCTCACCCTGAGCTGCAGCGACGCCGCCGCCACCAAGGGCACGGGCCGCTGGACCAGCGAGCGGGAGTGGGTGTTTGACTTCGAGCGCGACCTGCCGCCGGGCGTGCGCTGCACTGCCACGGTCAAGCCTGGCTTCAAATCGGCCGCTGGCGCTGAACTGGCGGGCGCCAAAAGCTATCAGTTCAATAGCGGCGGTCCCTTTGTCCAGACGATCCGGCCCAGCACATACCAGGAGATTGATGAAGAGCAGTTCTTCGTGCTGCAGTTCAACGGGCCCGCGACCACCGCCAGCGTCCAGGCCAACGTGTGGTGCACGATGGACGGCGTGGGTGAACGCGTGCCGGTGCGCCAGATCGAAGGCGCGCAGCGCGCCGAGATCCTGAAGACGCTGGGCCTGGAAAAAGACGCGGCGAAAGAGCCACTGCAGTACGCCACGCTGGCCTGCAACCGGCGATTCACCTCGGGCTCGCGCATGCAGATCGTGTTTGGCAAGGGCGTGGCCACGCCCAGCGGTGTGGCCAACACGGTGGAGAAGCGCTATGACTTCAAGGTGCGCGAGCCGTTTGCGGCCGAGTTCAGCTGCGAGCGCGAGAACGCGCAGGCCGCCTGCCTGCCCATCCGGCCGATGCAGCTGTCCTTCAACGCCCCGGTGCCGCGCAGCCTGGCCACCGCCATCCGCCTCAAGTCGGCCAAGGAAACCCTGAAGCCCCAGACCGACGGCGGCATCGAGGGCCAGAAGGGGGATGCGCTGGTCAATAGCGTGCAGTTTGCGGCGCCTCTGTCTGAAAACACGGCCTTCACGCTGGAGCTGCCCAAGGACTTCAAGGACGCCTCGGGCCGCCCGCTGCGCAACGCAGACAACTTTCCGCTCAAGGTGTCCACGGGTGGCATGCCGCCCCTGGCCAAGTTTGCGGCCGCGCCCTTCGGCATCGTGGAGCGTTTTGCCGAAGGCCCACGCTCTGACAACCCCCCAGCGCTGTTGCCGGTGACGCTGCGCAACGTGGAAGCCGCACTGCGCGTGCAGGGCCTTCAGCCGGGTGCGGCAGCCCCCGGCAAGGTCAGCACCCTCAAGCCGCGCACCGACGCCGACATCATTGCCTGGTTCAAGAAGGTGCAGCGCTACGACAGCTACGTGGTGAGCCGCAAGCAGGCCCGCCAGGATGTGAGCGGTCCGCTGCCCAAAGTGCTGGACGACGACAAGGATTACGTGCAGTCGCGCATGGTGTCGCTGCTGTCGGGCAAGGGCGGCGTGAAGACGCTGGACCTGCCCAAGCCCGCCAGCAACGACCCGCGCCCGTTCGAGGTGGTGGGCATCCCGCTCTCGCCTGGCTTCCACGTGGTGGAGATTGCCTCGCAAAAGCTCGGCGCTTCGCTGCTGGACGAGCGCCACGGCGACGCCCGCACGATGTACGTGCGCACCTCGGCCCTGGTGACCAACCTGGGCGTGCACTTCAAGCTCGGCCGCGAAAACGCCGTGGCCTGGGTGACCACGCTGGACAAGGGCCAGCCGGTGCAGGGCGCCACGGTGCGCGTGAGCGACTGCAAGGGCAATGAACTGGCCAAAGCGCTGACTGATGCTCAGGGCGTGGCCCGCATCGACGGCCTGTCGGCCGACCCCGCCCGCTGCAGCGATGGCGGCGACTATGGCGACGGCGGCAACGCCTACTTCGTCAGCGCGCGCCACAAGGACGACGGCGGGGTGGAGGACATGGCCTTCACGTGGAGCGACTGGCAGCGCGGCATTGAGCCCTGGCGCTTCAACGTGCCCACGAACAGCGACCCGCGCCCCAGCGAGCGCGCCCACACCATTTTCGATCGGACCCTGTTCCGCGCGGGCGAGACCGTGTCGATGAAACACGTGCTGCGCTCGGAAACCCGCCAAGGCTTTGCGCTGCCCAAGGAGCGGCCCGACACCCTGGTGATTACCCACGTGGGCAGCGGCCAGCAGTTCACCCAGCCCATCGCCTGGCGCGACACGGCCACGGGTGGCCTGAGTGCGTTGAACAGCTTTGCCATCCCGCCCGCCGCCAAGCTGGGTGTGTACCAGGTCGAGCTGCGCAATGACGCGGGCGACGACCGCAGCTTCAGCTCGGGCGAGTTCCGGGTGGAGGAGTTCCGCCTGCCTGTGCTGGAAGGGCGTATCGCCCCGGTCGAGAAGAAGGCCCTGGTGCGCGTGCGCTCGGTGCCCACCGATGTGCAGATCAACTACGTGTCCGGCGGCGGCGCGGCCAACCTGCCGGTGCGGGTGTCGGCCCTGGTGCGCGGCAAGGCGCTCCAGTTTGGCGACTACGAAACGTTCAGCTTCCGGCCGCCGCGCAAGCGTGAGCAGGGCAGTGCCGACAGCGCCAGCAGCGACGACGAGGAAGCCACGGCCAGCCAGGACGCCCGCGTGATCGCCGACAAGCTGCCCGTCACGCTGAACAAGGACGGCGCTGGCAAGGTCACCATCGACAACGTGCCCCAGACGCGCCAGCCGCAGGAGCTGCTGCTGGAGGCCACCTACGCCGACCCCAATGGCGAAGTGCAGACCATTCGCAGCACGCAGGCCCTGTGGCCCGCGGGCGTGGTGGCGGGCATCAAGACCGAAGGCTGGGTATCGGCCCGCCAGAAGATCCGCTTCCAGGCGCTGGCGCTGCAGCACAGTGGCAAGCCGGCCGCCGACACCTCGCTGCAGGTGCAGGCCATCGCCCGCGTCACCACCAGCACGCGCAAGCGCATGGTGGGCGGCTTCTACAGCTACGACAACCAGACCGAAACCAAGGATCTGGGCACGCTGTGCACCGGCAAGAGCGATGCGCGCGGCCTGCTGCTGTGCGAGTCCAAGCTCGACGAACCCGGCGAGGTGGAACTGGTGGTGACGGCCACCGACAAGGACGGCAACACCAGTGTGGCCGCATCCTCCGTATGGGTCACGCGCCAGGGCGAGCTGTGGTTTGGTGGCGAAGACCATGACCGCATCGACCTGCTGCCCGAAAAGAAAAACTACCAGCCCGGCGAGACCGCCAAGTTCCAGGTGCGCATGCCATTCCGCTTTGCCACAGCCCTGGTGGCCGTGGAGCGCGAGGGCATCATTGAAACCCATGTGGTGCAGCTCAACGGCCAGGATCCCACGGTGAGCCTGAAGGTGCAGTCCGACTGGGGCCCGAACGTGTACGTGAGCGTGCTGGCCCTGCGCGGCCGTCTGCGCGAGGTGCCGTGGTACAGCTTCTTCACCTGGGGCTTCAAGGCGCCCCGCGAGTGGTGGACCTCGTTCTGGTACGAGGGGCGGGAGTACCAGGCACCCACTGCGCTGGTGGACCTCTCCAAGCCGGCGTTCCGCCTGGGCCTGGCCGAGATCCGCGTGGGAACGCAGGCCCACCAGATCAACGTGAAGGTGCAGGCCGACAAGGAAAGCTATGCCGTGCGCGGCAAGGCGCAGGTCACCATCACCGCGACCCTGCCGGGCGGCAAGCCCGCCGCGAACGCTGAGGTGGCCCTGGCCGCCGTGGACCAGGCGCTGCTGGAACTGATGCCCAACACCAGCTGGAACCTGCTCGAAGCCATGCTGCAGCGGCGCAGCTGGGGCGTGGAGACGTCCACCGCGCAGATGGAGATCATTGGTCGGCGCCACTACGGCAAGAAGGCCGTGCCCGCCGGCGGTGGCGGTGGCAAGGCACAGACGCGCGAGCTGCTCGACACGCTGCTGCTGTGGCAGCCCGCCATCCAGCTCGACGCCAACGGCCAGGCCAAGGTGACGGTGCCGCTGAACGACGCACTCACCACCTTCAAGATCGTTGCGGTGGCCGACGCTGCCACCGGCCTGTTCGGCACCGGCAGCACCAGCATCCGCGCCACGCAGGATTTGCAGATCATCAGCGGCCTGCCGCCCCTGGTGCGCGAGGACGACCAGTTCCGCGCCCAGCTCACGCTGCGCAACACCACCAAGGCCGCGATGAAGGTCGAGGTGGCGCCGCGCGCCACCCTGCTGGACCTGAAGCCTCAGACGGTGGACATCCCCGCCGGTGAATCGCGCGAGGTGGCGTGGACGGTGACCGCACCCGCCCAGCTCGCGCAGACCCGCGCCCAGGCTATCCTATGGGAGATCGAAGCCAAAGACACCGTGAGCGGCGCGCGCGACGCGCTCAAGGCCAGCCAGAAGCTGATCCCGGCCGTGCCGCTCACGGTGCAGCAGGCCACGCTGGTGCAGGTCGATGGCAGCTTCAACCTGGATGTGAACCCGCCGGCCGATGCGCTGCCCGGGCGCGGCGGCCTCAAGATGTCGCTGCAGCCCAAGCTGGCCGAAGGCCTGCCCGGCGTGCGCGACTGGTGGGCGCGCTACCCGTTTGCCTGCCTGGAGCAAAAGACCAGCAAGGCCGTGGGCCTGCGCGATGGTGCGCTGTGGCAGACCGTGGTGGCGCAGCTGCCCACCTACCTGGACAGTGATGGCCTGGCCAACTACTTCCCGCCGCGCGACGGTGATAGCAACCGGGGCAGCGACACGCTCACGGCCTACGTTCTGGCTGCCACGCACGAGGCCGCCGCCATCAACCCCGCGTTTGCACTGCCGGACGATGTGCGCGCACCCATGGAGCGCGGCCTGATCGCCTTCATCGAAGGCCGCATCGAGCGCAGCTTCTGGAGCCCGCGCAAGGACCTGGACATGCGCAAGCTCGCCGCCATCGAAGCGCTGTCGCGCTACGGCAAGGCCCAGGGCCGCATGGTGAGCAGCATCACCGTCGCGCCCAACCAGTGGCCTACGCATGCGGTGATCGACTGGGTGAATGTCCTGAAGCGCGTGGCCGATGTGCCCCAGCGCGACCAGCGCCTGGCCGAGGCCCAGCAGATCCTGCGCGCGCGCCTGTCGTACCAGGGCACCAAGGTCCTCTTCAGCACCGAGCAGGACGACTACTGGTGGTGGCTGATGCAAAACGGCGACGTGAACACCGCGCGCCTGATGCTGGCCGTGATGGACGACCCGGCCTGGAAGGACGACATGGGCCGCCTGGCCAATGGTTTCATCGGCCGCCAGCAGGCGGGCGCGTGGCACACCACCACGGCCAACCTGTGGGGTGGCCTGGCGCTGGAAAAATTCAGCGCCAAGTTCGAGGCCGTGCCGGTGGCGGGCACTACCAAAGCCAGCATGGGGGGGCATACCGCCAGCGTGGACTGGAGCAAGGTCGAGCGGGTGAAGGCCAGCGACCTCACCGGTGCCACCCACCAGACGACCTGGTTCGGCGCGCCTGCATCGCCCGGCAACCTGAAGAACAACGGCATGTTCCTCCCCTGGGGTAAGACAGACGGCAAGGAGCAGCTCGCCGTCACTCACCAGGGGGCTGGCAAGCCCTGGCTCACGCTGCAATCGGTGGCCGCCATCCAGCTGAAGGCGCCGTTCTCGGCCGGGTACACGATCACCAAGACCGTGACCCCTGTGGAACAGGCCAACAAGTCGCTGCCGGCTGGCCAGTACACACGGGGCGATGTGCTGCGCGTGAAGCTCGAAGTCAACGCCAGCGCCGACATGACCTGGGTGGCCATTACCGACCCGATCCCGGGCGGTGCCACCATTCTGGGCAGCGGGCTGGGCCGGGACTCGCAGATCGCCACGCAGGGCGAGAAGAGGAGCGGCGCGGGTTGGCCCGCATTTGAAGAACGCAGCTTCGAGTCCTTCCGCAGCTACTACGAGTACCTGCCCAAGGGCACGGTGACCATGGAGTACACCGTGCGGCTGAACAATGTGGGCGACTTCGCCTTGCCGCCCAGCCGTGTCGAAGCCATGTACGCGCCCGAGATGTTTGGCGAAGTGCCGAACGCGCGGGTGAGGGTCGAAGCGGCGAAGTGATTTCGCTGCGCCAGACCTTTTTTCGGACCGCCACCTGCTGAGCCCCGACGCCATGAGCCTGAGCGTTTTTGTGGAACTGCGGTTCTGGGTGCTGGTGGTGTTCTCGGTGGTGCTGCCGGCGGGCATCTATGCCGCACTGCTGGCCACGCGCGCGATCTCGCGCATGGCGGTGCTGGGCTTTGGCGTGGCGCTGGTGCTGATTGCGGGCGTGGACGTGTACCTGCTGCAGTCGCTGGCCAACGTGGCCAAGACCACGCCATCGCTGGCGGACGATGCGGTGTTCCTCTCCGAGCTGTCCATCGCCCTGTACGTGCTGCCCGTGGTGTTTGGTGGCATTGGCGTGAACCTCATATCGCACATCCTGCTGCGCCATCTGAGCGAGGCCGAGGCCCGGTTCGACAAGGAGCACCCCGGTGGCCCGTGATCCACGTGCTCGCAGAGTCCGGGCCAGGCCGGGCTTTCGCCATGCCTGGATTGCTCTGTTTTTGATAGCTGTTTGCGCTTTCCCAGCAAGCGCTATCCCGGCTTTTGATGAGGTTCGCAAGGACTTCCGTCCATCGGACATGCAAATCCTCTCGCGCGAAGGCGAGCTGCTGCAGCGCCTGCGCACCGATGCCTCCGTGCGGCGTGGGCAGTGGGTGCCGCTGGCCGATGTGTCGCCCGCGCTGCGCACGGCCCTGGTGCTGAGCGAGGACAAGCGCTTTTACGAGCACAGCGGTGTGGACTGGCGCGCCGCATCGGCCGCCGCCTGGGGCAACCTGTGGAACCAGCGCACGCGCGGGGCCAGCACCATCACCATGCAGCTGGCGGGCCTGCTGGATGGGGACTGGCGCCAGGGCCCCGGCGGGCGCACCGTGGTGCAAAAGCTCGGCCAGACGGTGGCCGCCCAGGTGCTGGACCGGCGCTGGCGCAAGGACCAGATCCTGGAGGCGTACCTCAACCTGGTGCCGTTTCGCAGCGAGCTGGTGGGCATTGATGCGCTCAGCCGCACCCTGTTTGGCAAGGCCGCCCACGGGCTGGACGACCGCGAGGCGGCGGTGGCCGCCGCGCTGGTGCGCGCGCCCAACGCCCGCCCCGCGCTGGTGGCCCAGCGGGCGTGCGGCGTGCTGCGCGAGATGGCGGCGGCC
>NZ_JALEGG010000162.1 GCF_022763525.1 Acidovorax sp. | reverse complement strand
GCCCAGGATGCGGGCGGGGTCGGAATGCGAAAGGATGGTGCCGTCGCGCGTGAAGACGATGAGCCGCGAATCATCGCGCGCAGGCAGGGCCATGGAGGGCGGCAACAGCCCCTGGGACTGCAGCCGCAGCGCCCCTGCCACCGCGCCCTGCACGGTGCCGTCCTCGCGGTGCAGCGGCATGGTGAACATCACGCGCGTGTCGCCGCTGCGCCCGGCGATCAGTTCGGACACCAGGGGCTTGCCGTCCACCAGCGTGCGCCGCAGCGCGTCGCGCTCCGCGGCGTCCAGACTGGAGGCTTTTTCCAGACGGCCCGCGCGCAGGTTCAGCCGCAGCTCGCCATCGTCGCGGATCACCTGCATGGCATCGAAGAACTGCACGGCGGGCAGGCCCTGCTGCAGCAGCCACTCCAGCGAGGAGGGAGATTCCAGCAGGGCGGGCGTGATGCCTGCTGCCACGGTGCGCAAGACCTTCTGGCTCTGCTCGATCTTGCTGGCCAGCAGCCGGGCCACGACTTCCACCTCGTCGGTCTGCTGGCTCACCACGCGCCGCATGGCCTCTTGCCCCGACGCGCGCGTGACCAGCCAGGCCGACACCGTGCCCGACAGCGCCACCGCCAGCGCCGCCACCAGCATGAGCCGCAGCACCAGCGGCCCTGGCACCAGCCAGCCGGGCGCATCGTGGTGCGGCGCGGGTGGGGGAGTTGGCGGCTTCATGGGCACTCCGTCCGGAGAATCCGGGAGGTGCCACGGCAGCCGAGGGACGGGGCGTGGGGCATAGGGGCGAGGCAAGAGTCCTGACCAATATACGCAGCGGCCCGGACGCCAGCGCTTGGGTGGAACCCTCACTCCGCCACAAGGAAAAACCCTGACGAGGAGACCAGGAAAAACGCAAGAAAGGTCCAAAAAAAAAGGCTGCGCAGCAGCGCAGCCTGGCTCCCCGGCCCGCAGGGCAACTTCAGCAGCCCGCCATGGACTGCAGCGCTCGCGGCTGCGGCAGGTTGAGCACGTTCCCCGTCCCGTGGATCAGGCCGAGTTCGCGCAGGTGACGCAGCACGCGGGAGAAGGTTTCGGGCGCAATGCCCAGTTGGGCTGCAATCAGCCGTTTGCGCTGGTGCAGGGTAACCTGCATGGCCCCGCTGTGGTCGGGCTGGGCATGCTTGAGCAACCACTGCGCGCAGCGCGATTCCGCATCCTGCGCAAGGCGGCTCACGGCCAGTTCCGACTGCTGGCGGAAGCCATGCGCCATGTCCAGCAGCAGACCCCGGGCGCCCGCTGGCATCTCCGCCAGGCTGCGGCGGAACTCCTCGATGGGCAGCCGGCGCACCTGCACGCGGGTGTCGGCCACCATGTCCACCGGCAGTGGCAACCCCATGAGGGCGGAGGCGGCATCCAGCCAGAACGGCCCCTCCAGCGCCCCAAGCTGATGGCGCAGATAGCCATCGTCCAGCACACCGCGCAGCACGCGGCCGCTTTCCAGGTGCAGCACCGAGGTGAGGACTTCATTGCGCCTGCGCAGCACTTCGCCAGCGGCAATGACCTCGACTTCGGCGGGCAAGGAGAAATAGTTAGAGGGCAGCATGGGAGGGACTTTGCCCCGCCCCTGAAAGCCGCTCATTGAGAAAGATCAAACCGCCACCACGCACGAAACTGTGCAGCGCCGGGACTTGAGCTAGAGCAATTCCTCTTGCCGCAGCGCCCTGGCCTCCCGCCAGCCTGCAGGGCGCCGCGCCGGTTTCCGCGCGCCTTGGCCGCCGAGCCTGTAACCGGTTTGTCACGTTCAAGCCGTATCGTGGGCGCCTTCACCGGGACCGATCAGACGCGCCATGCACACCCCACCACCCCGCCGCCTGGAGGCGATGACGGCCCTGCTGTCCCCGGCCGCACTGCAGGGCGCCGGGCCGCTGGCCAGGCTCATGCGCCAGGGCGGGCTGCATTGCGTGTTCCAGCCGCTGGCGGACCTGCGCGAGGGCAGCGTGTATGCCCACGAAGCGCTGATCCGCGGGCCACAGGGCTCACCCCTGCACACGCCCGACCAGCTGCTGGCCTGCGCCGCGCGCGAGCGCATCCTGCTGGACTTCGAACTGGTGTGCGTCTTCACCGCGCTGGAGCAATGGGGCCGCCAACAGGCCGCAGGACGCCTGTTCGTGAACATCAGCGCGGACGCCCTGGTGCATGGCGTGGCCCTGGTGGGCGCGCAGCGCCTGGGCGAAGTGGTGCGCGGCTTCGGCCTGAGCGCACGCATGGTGGTGCTGGAGATCACCGAGCACGAGCGCGTGACGGACATGCCGCAATTGCGCCAGGCCATCAAGGCCGTCCATGGCTGCGGGGCGCGCCTGGCCCTGGACGACTTTGGCGATGGCCGCTCCAGCCTGCGGCTGTGGTCCGAAGTGAAGCCCGATTTCGTGAAGGTGGACAAGTACTTCATCCGCGACATCAGCGATCACCCCGAGAACCTGCAGATGCTGCAGGCCATCAAGGGCATTGCCGACGTCTTTGGCACCACGCTCATCGCCGAAGGCATCGAAACCCGCGACGACCTGCGCGCGTTGCGCGACCTGGACATTCCCTACGGCCAGGGATGGCTCCTGGGCCGGCCAGCGACTGCGCCCCGGGCTGCGGTGGACGGCCCCGCCCTGGACGTGCTCCACGACCGCCGCGTGGCCGTGCTGCCGCACCTGGGCCAGACCGCACGCCCCGGCATCCTGCGCAGCCTGCTGGTCGTGCAGGCGCCCACGGCCTCGCCAGCCACCAGCAACGATGCCGTGGCTGCGATGTTCCACGAGCATACCGACCTGCACGCGCTGGCCGTGGTCGACGGCACCCGACCCGTGGCGCTCATCAACCGCCAGCAGTTCATGAACCACTACGCCACGCTGTACTTCCGCGAGGTGCACGGGCGCAAATCGTGCCTGGCGTTCGCCAACCATGCACCACGGGTGGTGGAACTGGACTGCGACGTGGACCAGCTCGTGGGCATCCTCACCTCGCAGGACCAGCGCTACCTGAACGACGGCTACATCGTCACCGACAACGGGCGCTACCTGGGTCTGGGCACCGGCGACCAGCTGGTGCGCGCCGTGACGGAGACCCGCATCGAGGCCGCACGGCACGCCAACCCGCTCACGTTTCTGCCCGGCAACATCCCCATCAGCCTGCACATGCAGCGCCTGCTGGAAAGCGGCACCGAGTTTGTGGCCTGCTACGCCGACCTGAACAACTTCAAGCCCTTCAACGACCACTACGGCTACTGGCGCGGCGACCAGATGATCCGCCTGGTGGCCCGCCTGGCCACGGCCCATTGCGACGCACGCCGCGACTTTGTGGGCCATGTGGGCGGCGACGATTTCATGCTGATCTTTCAGAGCAGTAACTGGCTGCAGCGCTGCAAAAACATCGTGGATGAGTTTGCGCGCGAGGCACTTACGCTGTTTGACGAGCCCGCCCGGCAGGCGGGCGGCATCCGCGCCGAGGACCGGCACGGCGTGCAACGGTTCTTTCCGTGCACCACGCTCGCCATTGGCGCGGTGCGGATCACGCCAGGGCGGTTTCGGCATGCCGAGGAAGTCGCCAACTTGGCGGCCCTGGCCAAGCGCGAGGCCAAGCAAACCGCTTCCGGCGTGGTGCTGCATGGGGGATTGACAGAGTCGAGCCTGGGCGCGCTGGCCGCCACCCGGGCGCTGCAGGATGTGCTAGCTGCCTAGAGACCGGGGCGCGGCCCAAGGATTCCCGCCTGGGCTCGACAGTGGCCCTCGTGGCAGGGCCGCTGGAGTGGCTCAGCACCAGGGCCACCAAAAAAAACGTAACTCCTGGTTGCGTTGTGTCGATTCGGCCTGCTCCCGTTCGTCGAGTAGGTGCGGGGTGTCCACTGCCGGACACGTCGAATGGTCAACCTACAGGAGTCAAGACATGTCTTACATCGACGGTTTCGTGATTGCGGTCCCCACCGCCAACAAGCAAAAATTCATCGAGCATGCGCGCCAGCTCGACCCCATATTTCTAGAGCTGGGCGCCCTCCGCGTCATCGAAGGCTGGGGCGATGATGTCCCCGACGGCAAAGTCACCGACTTTCGCCGGGCGGTTCAGGCCACGGCTGAGGAGACCGTGGTCTTTTCGTGGATCGAATGGCCGGACAAAGCCACGCGCGACGCCGGAATGAAGAAGATGATGGAAGACCCGCGCATGGATCCCGCCACCCCCGGCAACCCGCCGATGCCCTTCGACGGCAAACGCATGATCTTTGGCGGCTTTGCGCCGGTGGTCGAAGTGAGGGTTTGAGCAGCCGTCAACGTTGCGCAGAGTGCACGCTCCGGGGAGCAAAAAACCAGCCCTCATGCTCCCTGGTGCCATCTGCGACTTGGCGGCAGCACGCCTGGCGCAGCCTGGAACCTGCTGACTGATCATGTTGCGCATGCCTGCTTTGGGTGCTAAGGGCCAAATGCAGCCCCTCAATCAGCAGTCACGAAACTGCAGCGAATGCGCCGACGAATAGCCCTGCGAGATAAAGAACGCTGGAGGTAAAGATCAGCAAGGCACCGTGGTTGCGCACCTTTTCCTGCAGATTGCAGGTGTCTATAGCCAAGAGGGAAACAACACCCAAAATGCCTTTGATATTGTGTTCGGCCCTGCCAAGACACAGCGTAGCACCACGAGGGCGAAGATCAGGCCGCGACCCAGCGCATATTTAAGCCAATGACTCGGCACGCCGAAAGGAATCACAACGCCAAGCGATGCAGACAGTACCACTGCGGAAACGATCTGGAATTTTTTCATGTGATTGCCGGGCGTCTGCCTATTGGCCGAAATCTGCCCCACTGCGAGGGACGCTAGCGGGCCTGAGCAGACGGTGGGCGCTACTTTCCCTAACCAGTCATTGATTCACAACCCGGCTTGCTCGCAGTTCGAGAGATGCCGTTGGGGATCCGACACCGCAGGTTTCTCGGTCTAAATTACGTTAGGGGGCTATCAAGGCCTTCGCGCTCCATAACAGCATTCACCTGGGTACTAATGCCACTCTCGAAGCCAATGACCAGCCCGCTAACGCGCGCGGCGGTCCTCACTGCATTCATCTTTGTCTCGCTAGGCGCCTTCCTTGACCTTGTCCAAGGGGGCCGTTTCGTTCTTTTTTACAGTGCTCAGTACACGCAAGCAGCGTTGGTGGCCTTTCTCTTCCTCCTCCCTGCCTGCGCCGGCCTGTTGCTCACCCAACCGCGTTTCACTACTCATATGCAATGGCGCTATCCAACTCTTTGGGTGCGCTGGCTGTTCATCTACCCTCTGATCACCGTCATCGCTGCAGGAGCCATAGTCGTTGCGCCTCGTGGCTGGCTCGCGACAGGCACTTGGGCCTTCGGCATACCTCAAGCTCCTCTCGTCGCTAAGGTCATTTCGGTGGAGCAGTTCAGAACTCGCAAGGGGTGCGACCAGCATGCAACCCTCAGCCTCTTATCCGTTCAAGCAACTATCTGCCTCGCCGATCACTACGTTGGCACCCCGCTCAGCACGGATCAGGAAGTTTTCGTTTCCGGGAAGACATCGTTTGCTGGTTTTTTTATTGGGACCTTTGCAGCGAAATGAGTATCTTCCGACGGCCGCCTAATGCCTCCATCGAGAGGCCCCGTGGCGATTACTTGGTGCGTTGAATGTCCGCTCCTAGTTGCCGCCACCTGCGGCTTCTGGCCGAAAGCAGGTATGGTAGTCAAGGCCCTCTGGCCTTACCCGACCACCTTAGCCTTCGTTTCATGAGTTCCGTTCTGCGAGCGTAGCTTGCGACCGTAAACGTTACACCTCCATGCGGCCCATCCTGAATTTCGCAAGAGCCATCGCGCTTGCGAGCGTCCTCGCAATACTTGTCGCCTGTACCACTGCCGAGCCAACAGGTGAATTCAGCGCAGCCCTCGGAAAGCTGGTTCGATCCGGGAAAGTTCACGATGTAGATCTGGCAAAGGTACTCCCACTGGACTGGAATGAACTGTTCGCCTTTGGCCCGTACTCAACCCGCGAGAGCAACTGCCAGACGGTGCAACTTGGCTGGCTCAAGTGCCGCATGACGCTGCCTGCCGAGGTGAATGAAGGCGAATTCGTCCTGGTCTTCCGATCAAACTCTAAAGTCGTGCACGTGGAGCACCACCGGAGGTGGAATGGCGACTTCAGCTCGCACGCCAGTCCGCGACCCCAACCAATACTGCGGTCAGCTGCAAGGTTCTCTATCAGTCTGGTGTCCAACCGGGCGCCAGAGGGTGAGCAGTGGTACCAACTTGAGCATCAGGCCCATCACTGAGCACCGGCAATGACGAGGTCTGAGCCTCATGTCAAACGCTAGGCGCAAGAAAAGAACTCGCGCCACATCTCACGCTGCACAACCAATGAACGAAGCCGAAATCGCCTCAGGCCTGCCAAGCACACCGAACTATCAGTACGCGCAACTCGTGGGAAGTCAGCTCTTCCTTGCAGGCCAAGTGCCGCAAGCCTCCGATGGCTCGATCGTGGCGCCCGGAGACCCGTGCGCCCAGGCGTCGCAGTGTTTGGCAAATCTGAACAAGGTTCTGACTGTTCACGGGTTTGCCACGTCAGACATTCGCCGTCTTGTTGTCTACGTCGTCGGCGAACAGACCGCCCTTTCAGCTGCCTGGAGCACCGTGACCGCGTATTTTGGCGGGCAAGTGCCTCCCGCAACGCTTCTGGGTATCGCCCGCCTGGGATACCCGGGGCAGGTGGTAGAGATAGACGGCACGGTCGTCAAGGGATAGGCTTTGCTTGCGCTCAGAGTGACTCCGCATTCCGCAATGCCTCAGCGCCCCGTACCCGCACCCGCCTCAAACCACCGCTTGACCAGCGCCCGTTCCGCATCCGTCATCCCCGTGGCGTTGTTCATGGGCATGAGCTTTTGCACCACCACCTGCTGGTAGATGGCCTGGGCGTGTTGCTTGACTTGCTCGGGTGAATCCAGGCGAAGGTTTTTCATCTGCACTTGCTCGCCGTGGCACATGTAGCAGCGCTGGGCGAGCACGGGTTGCAGGGTTTGATAGCCATTTTGGCCTCCAGCGCTTGCTGCGTCTGCGCCACCAGCTACTGAAACAGGAGCGCTCGCCACCACGGCCACGGGCGCCGGGCGCATCCACACGATGGCCCCGACGATGACGGCCACGCCCACCAGCGCATAGGGCAGCGGGTTGCCGTTGCGGCCGAGCTTGTAGCCGTGCCGCATCACAAAAAACTGGCGGATGGCCGCACCCGCAAACATCATCAGGATCAGCACCAGCCAGTTCTGCGGGTGGCTCCAGGTAAAGCTGTAGTGGTTGCTGAGCATGGCGAACAGCACGGGAAGCGTGAAGTACGTGTTGTGCACGCTGCGCTGCTTGCCGCGCTTGCCGTGGATGGGATCGACCGGCTGGCCGGCCTTGATCTGCGCGACCACGGTGCGCTGGCCGGGGATGATCCAGAAGAACACGTTGGCGCTCATGGCGGTGGCGATCATTGCGCCCACCAGCAGGAAGGCGGCGCGGCCCGCAAACCAGTGGCAGGCCAGCCACGAGGCGATGCACACCAGCACGAAGACGAGGGCGCCCACGATGGCATCGCCGTTCTTGCGCTGGCCAAAGATGCGGCAGATGGCGTCATAGAGCAGCCAGAACACCACGAAGAACGCCAGCGCCACCATGATGGCGGTGGCGGGAGCCCAGTCCATGCGCGACTTGTCGATGAGGTAGGTGCTGGCGCTGTACAGGTACGACACGGTGAACAGCGCAAACCCGCTGAGCCAGGTGCTGTAGCTTTCCCAGAAGAACCAGTGCAGGTGGCCAGGCAGCTTGGGGGGCGAGACGTTGAACTTGACCGGGTGGTAGAACCCGCCGCCGTGCACGGCCCAGAGTTCGCCGCTCACTCCCTGCTTTTTCAGGTCTTCGTCTTCTGGCGGCGTGAGGCTGCTGTCCAGGAAGACGAAGTAGAACGACGAGCCGATCCAGGCGATGGCGGTGATGACGTGGACCCAGCGCAACAGCAGGTTGGCCCAGTCGAGAACGTAGCTTTCCATATCTCAACCTTGGCAGCGCGGTCGCGCTGCAAACCTGCTCACCACTGCGGGCGCTCTGAGCAGACATGAAAAAGGTCGCGCACCTTGGCCAGACATACTGGGTATGGCCGGGGCACCGCTGCGACCCGTGTCAAAAATTCAGTGAAAAGTGTATGCAGGATTTGTTCCCGGCTCCAGCCCGCAGGGCGGTACCGTGGACAGGAAATACCCTCACCCGCTTCCTTCCACGCTCAGCAACAGCTGCGCCGCCACCGCCACGGCAATCACTTCGGGTTCCTTGCCCCGGATGCCGGGGATGCCGATGGGACAGGTCACCCGCGCCAATTCCTCGGCGGTGAATCCGCGCCCGAGCAGCCGGTGGCGGAAAGTGGCCCACTTGGTTTGGCTGCCGATCAGGCCGATGAACGGCAGATCCCCTCGCTCGCGCTGGCGGCGCAGGCAGGCGGCCACGATGTCCAGGTCTTCGGCATGGCTGAAGCTCATGATCAGCACGCGGGTACCGCCCGGCAGGCCCGGCACCGCCAGCTGCACCGGATCGGAATGCTCGCAGGCCACGCCCTGCGGCGCGGGCTGCGGAAAGACCCCGTCGCGGCTGTCGATCCAGGTCAGCGCGAAGGGCAGCGGCGCCAACACCCGCGCCAGCGCATGGCCCACATGCCCGCCGCCGAACAGTGCCACGGGGTGCAGGCGCGGCGCCAGGCGCTGGGCCAGCGCGGGCGCATCGGCAGCCGAGAGCAGTTCGAACGACAGGTGCACCACGCCGCCACAACACTGCCCCAATGCGGGCCCCAGCGCGAACCGCAGGGGCGCATTGCCGGGCGGCTCCGCGCCCGCCAGGCGGCGCCGGGCCTCGGCAATGGCCTGGTGCTCCAGGTGCCCACCGCCAACGGTGCCGACCAACCCGTCGGCGAACACGGCCATCCACGCCCCGGGTTCACGCGGCACGGACCCTTCGGTAGACTCCACCGTGACCAGGCACGCCGGACCGGCACGCAAGCCGTCCAGCAACGACCGCAGATTTGCCACTACTGCCAACCTCCTCTTTCGCCATGTCCAACACCCAGCCCCCCAGCCCTCCTGCCAAGCGCAGCCACTGGCTGCTGGCCGGCATCATGGCCGCAGGCGCGGCCCTGGTGGCTGCCTGCAAGTCCGGCCCGGAACCCTCGGCCGCGCCCGAAAGCCGATCCCCCTCCAGCACAGATACCCCGAGCGTGAAGGGCCCCGTGCCCGCCGCCGCAGGCTCGGCCCGCGCCTCTGCGGCAGCCAACGCCAAGGCGTACCGGCAGGACGGCGCCACCCACCTCTACGGGCTCAACAAGGAGCGCATCTTCCAGGGCAAGCTGCCGCCGCAGCTCTATGCCATCGGCGTGCTCGAAGTGGACATCGATCGCACCGGCAAGGTCACCCGGCTGCACTGGCTGCGCGCCCCGCGCCATGCGCCCGAGGTGGTGAAGGAAATCGAACGCACCGTGCGCGCGGCCGTGCCCTTCCCGGCCCCTTCGCGGCTGGGCAAGGTGACCTACACCGAGACCTGGCTGTGGGACAAGAGCGGGCGCTTTCAACTGGATACCCTCACCGAAGGACAACTGTAGGGGCTGGCGTTTTGCCCCCGCGCTCGATGTGCGGGTACTCGCGATCGATGCAACTGGGGCTGCGCAGGCGAGTGCCGCCGCGCTGGCAACGCCCCGCTTTGGGGAGAAGGCGCGAAGCGACTCAACGGGAACGTCACATCTACGACCCACGATAGGTTGAGTAGCTCCACGGGCTCACCAGCAGCGGCACGTGGTAATGCTGGTCGGCATGGGCAACGCCGAAGTCCAGGCTCACCTGGTTCAGAAAGTTGGGCTCGGGCAACTGCACGCCCCGGGCCTTGAAGTAGCCAGCCACATCAAAACGCAAGCGGTACGTGCCGGTGCGCAGGCTGGCGTTGTCGAACAGCGGGGCGTCGGTGCGGCCATCGTGGTTGAGGACCAGGCGCTTGATGAGCGTGGCGGCGTCGCCATGGGTGGAATACAAGGCAACCTCCATGCCTGCGGCAGGGCAGCCGTGCATGGTGTCCAGAACGTGGGTACTGAGGCCCATGGCAATCTCCTGAAGTGGGGTGTGCGGCGCACCGGCAAGGATGACCTGGGCGCAGTGTGTAGACCAAAAGTGTATACACTTTTCGCCATCCACCGTATCATGCCGCCATGGAACCCTCGTCCACCAGCGCGATTGTCGAAGCGCTGACCCGCGCCATCGTAGAACACCGCCTGCAGCCCGGCACCAAACTGGCCGAGCAGAAGCTGGCGGACCACTTTGGCGTGTCGCGCACGCTGGTGCGGCAGGCGCTGTTTCAGCTGGCGCAGAACCGCCTGGTCACGCTGGAGCCCGCGCGGGGCGCATTCGTGGCCACGCCCTCGGCCGAGGAAGCCCGCCAGGTGTTTGCCGTGCGCCGCATGCTCGAGACCGAGATGACCCGCGCCTTCGTGCGCCAGGTGACACCCGCCAAGATCAAGGCCCTGCGCGCCCACGTGGCCGCCGAGAAAACCGCCATGGGCAGCGCCGACGCCAGCAGCCGCACCGAGCTGCTGGGCGACTTCCACGTGCGCATGGCCGAGCTCATGGGCAACGAGGTGCTGGCGCAGATGCTGGGCGATCTGATCTCCCGCTGTGCCCTCATCACGCTGATGTACCAGTCCGCCAGCGCCGCCGAACATTCGCACGAAGAACACGCTGCCATCGTGGCCGCCCTGGCCGCGCGCGATGAAGAGCGCGCCGTGGCGCTGATGCAAAGCCACCTCGAACATGTGGAGGCCAGCCTGGCCTTCGACCGCAAACGCCCGGCCAGCGATCTGGCCGCCGCGCTGACAACATGAAACACTCCCTGAGTCGCTTCGCGCCTTCCCCCTCTCTCTACGCGCTGCGCGCTACGGGAGGGGGACGCAGCCAGCGCGGCGGGGCGGCCCTTGCGCGGCTGCCCTCGCCTGGGCCCTGCCGGTTTCATCGGCAGCGGGTAGCGCGAAACGCTATGGAGAACCAAGGAAACTGCCCGACATGACCTACGACGCCACCGCTCCCTACCCCCGCGACCTCGTCGGCTACGGCCCGAACCCGCCCCACGCGCAATGGCCCGGCGGCGCCCGCATTGCGGTGCAGTTCGTGCTGAACTACGAGGAAGGCGGCGAGAACGCCGTGCTGCATGGCGATGCGGGCAGCGAGCAGTTCCTGTCTGAAATGTTCAACCCCGCCAGCTACCCCGAGCGGCACATGAGCATGGAAGGCATTTATGAATACGGCTCGCGCGCAGGCGTGTGGCGCATCCTGCGCGAGTTTGAAAAGCGCAAGCTGCCGCTCACGGTGTTTGGCGTGTCGACCGCGCTGCAGCGCCATCCCGAGCTGACCGCCGCCTTGGTGGAACTGGGTCACGAGATCGCCTGCCACGGGCTCAAGTGGATTCACTACCAGAACGTGCCCGAAGATGTGGAGCGCGCCCACATGCACGAGGCCATGGCCATCCTCCAGCGCATGACCGGAGAGCGGGCGCTGGGCTGGTACACCGGCCGCGACAGCCCCAACACCCATCGCCTGGTGGCCGACTACGGTGGCTTTGCCTACGACAGCGACTACTACGGAGACGACCTCCCCTTCTGGATGAAGGTGCGCAAGACCGACGGCAGCGTCGTGCCCCAGCTCATCGTGCCCTATACGCTGGACTGCAACGACATGCGCTTTGCGCTGCCCCAGGGCTATTCGCACGCCGATCCGTTCTTCCAGTACATGAAGGACACGTTCGACGCGCTGTACGCCGAAGGCGACCCCGACGGCGACAACGCGCCCAAGATGATGAGCATTGGCATGCACTGCCGCCTGCTGGGCCGGCCCGGCCGTATCACGGCGCTGCAGCGCTTTCTGGACCACATCGCGCAACACGACAAGGTGTGGGTGGCACGCCGCATCGACATCGCGCGGCACTGGGCGCAGCACCATCCTGCGCCTGAGTTATGAATGAAATCGGCCTCCAGCGCTTATCCATCAAGCGCGAGCAGCTCATTTTTTGGAAGCAACCACCATGCCCCTGACCCTGGAACAACTCAACGCCGCCAGCCCCGCCGAGGCGCTGGCGCTGCTGGACGGGCTGTACGAACATTCCCCCTGGATTGCCGAGCAAGCCCTGGCGCAGCGGCCCTTCCGGACACTGGCGCAGCTCAAGCATGCGCTGGCCCAGGTGGTGCGCACTGCCGAGCTGGACGCCAAGCTGGCCTTGATCCGCGCCCACCCAGAGCTGGCGGGCAAGGCCATGGTGGCCAAGAGCCTCACAGCCGAATCCACCAACGAGCAAAGCAAGGCGGGCCTGACCCAATGCACGCCCGAGGAGTTCGAGCGCATCCAGCAGCTCAACGCCGCGTACAACGAGCGCTTTGGCTTCCCCTTCATCCTGGCCGTGCGCGGGCCGCGTGGCACCGGCCTGTCCAAACGCGAGATCATCGATACCTTTGCCCGGCGGCTGGACAACCACCCCGAGTTCGAGCTGGCTGAGGCGCTGCGCAACATCCACCGCATCGCCGAGATCCGCCTGGCCGACAAGTTTGCGGCCGAGCCCGTGCTGGGCAACGACGTGTGGGACTGGCACGAGAAGCTGGCCGGGCATTCGGACCCCGGCTTTGCCGAAAAAGGCCAGCTCACCGTCACCTACCTCACCGACGCGCACCGCGCCTGCGCGCAGCGCATCAGCCACTGGATGCACGACTGCGGCTTTGACAGCGTGGAGATCGACGCGGTGGGCAACGTGGTGGGGCGCTACCACGGCGCGCAACCTGATGCCAAGCATCTATTGACCGGCTCCCACTACGACACCGTGCGCAATGGCGGCAAGTACGACGGGCGCCTGGGCATCTTCGTTCCCATGGCCTGCGTGCGCGAACTGCACCGCGCCGGCAAGCGCCTGCCCTTCGGCATCGAGGTGGTGGCTTTTGCCGAGGAAGAAGGCCAGCGCTACAAGGCTACCTTCCTGGGCTCCGGCGCGCTCATCGGCCACTTCAACCCCGCCTGGCTGGATCAGAAAGACGCCAATGGCGTGACCCTGCGCGAGGCCATGCAGCATGCGGGCCTGTGCATCGATGACATCGCCAAGCTGCAGCGCGACCCGTCCCGCTACCTGGGTTTCATCGAGGTGCACATCGAGCAAGGCCCCGTGCTCAACGAACTGGACCTGCCCCTGGGCGTGGTCACCTCCATCAACGGCGGCGTGCGCTTTGTGGCCGAGATGATCGGCACCGCCAGCCATGCCGGCACCACCCCCATGGACCGCCGCCGCGACGCCGCCGTGGCCGTGGCCGAGCTGGCGCTGTATGTGGAGCAGCGCGCCGCGCAGGATGGCGATTCGGTGGGCACCATCGGCCTCTTGAATGTGCCCGGCGGCTCCATCAACGTGGTGCCGGGGCGCTGCCAGTTCAGCCTGGACCTGCGCGCACCCACCGATGCGCAGCGCGATGCCCTGGTGCGCGACGTGCTGGACGAACTCGCCCGCATCGCCCAGCGGCGCGGCCTGCGCTACACGCTGGAAGAATCCATGCGCGCCGCCGCGGCCCCCAGCGCCCCTGCGCTGCAGCACCATTGGGAACGCGCCGTGGACGCCCTGGGCGTGCCCGTGTTCCGCATGCCCAGCGGCGCCGGGCACGACGCGATGAAGCTGCACGAAATCATGCCGCAGGCCATGCTCTTCACGCGCGGCCAGAACTCCGGCATTAGCCACAACCCGCTCGAATCCACCACCAATCACGACATCCAGCTGACTGTGGACGCCTTTACCCAGGTGCTGCAACAGCTTGCCGAGGAACAACAACCATGACAGCCCCCACACAGGTTTCTTCTTACGCCGCCCTGGACGCCTGGATCGACCAGCACTTCGACGAGGAAGTGCGCTTTCTGCAGGCCCTGGTGCGCGTGCCCACCGACACGCCCCCCGGCAACAACGCGCCCCATGCCGAACGCACGGCCGAGCTCCTCAAGGATTTTGGCTTTGACGCTGAAAAACACGCCGTACCCACCGCGGAGGTGCAGGCCTACGGCATGGAATCCATCACCAACCTCATCGTGCGCAGACCGTATGGCGACGGCGGCAAGACCATCGCCCTGAACGCCCACGGCGACGTGGTGCCCCCCGGCGAAGGCTGGACGCATGACCCCTACGGCGCCGAGATCGAGGATGGCGCCATGTATGGCCGAGCCACCGCCGTGAGCAAAAGCGACTTTGCATCGTTCACCTTCGCCGTGCGCGCCCTCGAAGCCGTGGCAAAGCCCGCCAAGGGCGCGGTGGAGCTGCACTTCACCTACGACGAGGAGTTTGGCGGCGAGCTGGGCCCCGGCTGGCTGCTGCAAAAAGGCCTGACCAAGCCCGATCTCATGATCGCCGCCGGTTTCAGCTACGAGGTGGTCACCGCCCACAACGGCTGCCTGCAGATGGAAGTGACCGTGCACGGCAAGATGGCCCACGCCGCCGTGCCCCACACGGGCGTGGACGCGCTGCAGGGCGCGGTCCACATCCTGAACGCGCTGTACGCGCAGAACGACGAATACAAGAAGGTCACGTCCAAGGTCGCGGGCATCAAGCACCCCTACCTGAACGTGGGCCGCATCGAGGGCGGCACCAACACCAACGTCGTGCCCGGCAAGGTGGTCTTCAAGCTGGACCGCCGCATGATCCCCGAAGAGAACCCGGCCGAAGTGGAAGCGTCCATCCGCCGCATCATCGAGCAGGCGGCGGGCGAGCGCGACGGCATCCGCGTGGAGGTCAAGCGCCTGCTGCTGGCCAACGCGATGACGCCGCTGGCGGGCAATGCGCCCCTGGTCGAAGCCATCCAGAAGCACGCCCAGGCCGTGATCGGCGAGCCGGTGCCCGCGGTGGGCACGCCGCTGTACACCGACGTGCGCCTGTATGTGGAGCGCGGAATCCCCGGCGTGATCTATGGGGCCGGGCCACGCACGGTGCTCGAATCCCACGCCAAGCGCGCCGACGAGCGCCTGCAGCTGGAGGACCTGCGCCGCGCGACGAAGGTGATTGCGCGGGCGCTCAACGACCTTCTCGCATAGCCCGGTGGGTCGAGTTTTTAACCAAATTGGGTTGCAGCGCTCATCCACAAAGCGCGAACAGCTACAAAATCAATAGCGCACGAAAATCGTTCACGTTGGTGTGCGTAGGCCCCGTCACCACCAGATCGCCCAGCGGCTCAAAGAAGCCATAGGCGTCGTTGCGGTCCAGGTGGGCCGCAATGCGCAGGCCCGCCGCGTCAGCCCGGGCCAGCGTGTCGGGCGTCACGCGGGCGCCGGCGTTGTCTTCCACGCCGTCGATACCGTCGGTGTCCGCCGCCAGCGCCCACACGCCAGGCTGTCCCTGCAGCGCCTGCGCCAGGCCCAGGCAGAACTCGCCCGCGCGGCCGCCGCGTCCGCGGGGCGTACCCGGCGGCTGGGGCCGCACTGTCACCGTCGTTTCGCCCCCCGAGAGAATCACACAAGGCCGCGTGAAAGGCTGGCCGTTCCGCGCCACGGCCCGCGCCAGCGCGGCGTGCACCTTGCCCACCTCGCGCGATTCGCCTTCGATCTCGTCAGAGAGGATGTGCGCCGCCACGCCCGCAGCACGCGCAGCCTCGGCTGCGGCTTCGAGCGACTGCTGCGGCGTGGCTGTCATGTGCAACAGATGGTTCGCAAACGCAGCATCGCCAGGCTTGGGGGTTTCCAGCCAGCCCGCTTCCAGCGCAGCGCGCACGCTGGAAGGGACCTCGATGCGATAGCGGTCCAGGATTTGCAGCGCATCGGCACAGGTGGTCGCATCGGGCACCGTGGGGCCGCTGGCGATGACCGAGGGGTCGTCACCCGGCACGTCGCTGATGGCGAGCGTGACCACCCGTGCAGGCGCACACGCCGCCGCCAGCCGCCCGCCCTTGATGCGTGAGAGGTGCTTGCGCACGCAGTTCATTTCGCCAATGGCGGCGCCGCTCTCCAGCAGAGCGCGGTTGATGCGCTGCTTGTCCTCGAGCGTGAGGCCATCGGCCGGCAGCGTCAGCAGCGCCGAGCCCCCGCCCGAGATGAGGCACAGCACCAGGTCGTTTTCCGTCAATCCCTCGGCCAGCGCCAGCATGCGCCGGGCCGCCTGCAGGCCCGCGGCGTCAGGCACGGGGTGAGAAGCCTCCACGACCTCGATGCGCTGTGCCAGACCGGCGGGCCGCGGCGGCGTGTGGTGGTAGCGCGTCACCACCAGGCCCGACAAGGGTGCGTCCGCCGGCCACAGGGCCTCCACCGCCTGGGCCATGGCGCCCGCAGCCTTGCCGGCCCCCAGCACCAGTGTGCGCCCGCCGCTGCCGGGCGGGGGTGGCGCGGGCAGAAAGCCCGCCGTGTTGTGCAGGGGCAGCGCGCGGCGCACGGCCACGCGGTAGAGGTATTCCAGAAACTCACCGGGCTGATGGGCAGGGTTGGGCGGAGGCAGAGAGGTCGAGGTGGTCATGGCGGCACTCAGCGGGTCTGCACCGATTGTGAAGCACGTGCCACCGCAGCCAGGCCTCGCAGCGGCGCCCAGCACCCGAGCGCAGGTGGGTCCGGGATAACCCCGGTTTTCTGATTGTCAACACTTGTCTACATTTCTTGTATGCAAGATTGACAATTCACCGTGGCTGCGTACCAAACCCAAAGGCGTTTTCCCATGCTCCGCTTCTTCAATTCCCTCTTCGGCCGGGTGATCCTGGCCTTGATCGCCGGTGTGGCGCTTGGGCTGCTGTGGCCCGATACGGCGGTGCAGCTCAAGCCCCTGGGCGATGGCTTCATCAAGCTCATCAAGATGCTGATTCCGCTCATCGTCTTTTGCGTGGTGGTGCACGGCATCGCTGGCACGGGCGACCTGCAGCGTGTGGGGCGGGTGGGGGTCAAGTCGCTGATCTACTTCGAGGTGGTCACCTCCATTGCCCTGGTGCTGGGCTTGGTGCTGGCGTTCTGGTTCGAACCCGGCGTGGGGATGAACGTGGATCCCAAGGCGCTGGATCCCAAGGCCATGGGCGCCTATGCCGACAATGCCAGCAAGCTCACGGGCGGCGGCCTGAGCGACTTTCTGCTCAAGCTCATCCCCACCACGGCGGTGAGCGCCTTCGCCACCGGCGACGTGCTGCAGGTGCTGCTGTTCTCCATCGTGTTCGGTTGCGCGCTGGCGCTGATGGGCGAGCGTGGCGCACGCGTCACGGGCCTCATCGAGGACTTGTCGCATGTGCTGTTCAAGACCATGGGCCTGATCATCAAGCTGGCCCCGCTGGGCGTGCTAGGCGCCATTGCGTTCACGGTGGGCAAGTACGGCATCGGCTCGCTCAAGCAGCTGGGCATGCTGGTGGTGCTGTTCTACGCGGCCGTGGTGCTGTTCGTGGTGGTGGTGCTGGGCCTGATCATGCGGTTCTCGGGCTTCAGCCTGTTCAAGCTGCTGCGCTACCTGCGCGAGGAGCTGGCCGTGGTGTTCGCCACCACCTCGTCGGACAGCGTGCTGCCGCAGATCATGGCCAAGCTCAAGAACCTGGGCATCCGCGACTCGACCGTGGGCCTGGTGATCCCCACGGGATACTCGTTCAACCTGGACGCGTTTTCCATCTACATCACGCTGGCGGCCGTGTTCATCGCCCAGGCCACGAACACGCCCATCACCATGACCGACCTGCTCACCATCCTGGCGATCTCGCTGGTCACCTCCAAGGGTGCGCACGGCGTGCCAGGCTCGGCCATCGTGGTGCTGGCAGCCACGCTGCACGCCATCCCCGCCATTCCAGCCATCGGCCTGGTGCTGGTGCTGTCGGTGGACTGGTTCATGGGCATTGCCCGCGCCCTGGGCAACCTCATCGGCAACTGCGTGGCCACCGTGGCGATCGCCGCCTGGGAAGGCGATATTGACCGCGAGCGTGCCCACGCCGTGCTGGACGGCCGCGAGTCCCCGGCACCGCGCCCCTGAGCCGCCATCGCGTGCAACGACAATCCCGCCATGAACAGCATCAGCCCGACCCAGATCGCCCAGCAGGTGGTGGAATCCATCCTGGCCCAGAAGCTTGCCCCCGGCGAGCGGCTGGGCGAGCAGGAGCTTGCCGATCTGTTCGGCGTGAGCCGCACCCTGGTGCGCGAAGCCCTCATGCAGCTGCAGGCACGTGGCTTTCTGGAGGTGCGCCCGCGCCGCGGCTGGTACGTGGTGGAGCCTTCGGTGGACGACGCGCGCGATGCGTTCTCGGCCCGGCGCATCATCGAATCGGGCATCCTGGCCGACGCGGGCCGGCCGCTGCAGTCCGTCATACCGCGGCTGCGCGCCCACATCGCGGATGAGCAGCAGGCCATCGAAGGCGCGGACGCCGCCACGCGCGCGTTCCTGCTGGCCGACTTTCACGTATGCCTGGCCGAGGCCATGGGGCACCGCAGCCTGAGCGATATCCTGCGCGACCTGACGGCGCGCACCACGCTGGCGGCCTCGCTGTACCAGTCGCGTCACGAAGCCAGCCAGTCGTGCGCCGAGCATGCGGCCATCGTCGAGGCCCTGGAGGCTGGCGACACGGCGCTGGCCCGCGAGCGTCTGCTGGCGCACATCGGCCATGTGGAGGCCGCGCTCAACCCGGACCAGCCCGTGGTGCGCGACCGCCTGCGCGAGTCGCTGGCGCCCCTGGCGGGCCCGCGCAGCCTGCCGTAAAGATCGCCCGAGCCGCGGAATCCGGTATCCTGCGCTCCCCCGACCAAGGCCGTACCCCCTGTCTCTTGCATGGCAACCCTGCGCTACCTGCGCCCCCGGAACTGCCGCTCGCCAAGCCGATGCCCACCCGCGTCCGCCTGCCCTGCCTCCAAAGACACCCGCGCCGCCACTGCCGTGGAGTTGTTGCCCCATGCCGCATAGGCATAAACGGCACTCCCCGCCGCGTGCGCCATCGGGTACCCTTGTTTCGCTTTTTGCCGAGGATTTCCAGGACTTTCCGCAATGACACAGAACAACCTTTCCGCCGCCGAACAGGCCCTGCGCGATGCCGCGCGCGACTACCACCGCAACATCACGCGGGGCAAGATTTCTGTCACGCCCACCAAGCCGCTGTCCAACCAGCGCGACCTGTCGCTGGCGTACTCGCCCGGCGTCGCCTACCCCTGCCTCGACATCCAGGCCGACCCCTCCAAGGCGTTTGACTACACCTCCCGCGGCAACCTGGTGGGCGTGATCACCAACGGCACGGCCGTGCTGGGCCTGGGCGACATCGGCCCGCTGGCTGGCAAGCCGGTGATGGAAGGCAAGGGCTGCCTGTTCAAGAAGTTCGCGGGTGTGGACGTGTTCGACATCGAACTGGCCGAGCGCGATCCCGACAAGCTGGTCGAGATCATCGCGGCCATGGAGCCCACGCTGGGCGGCATCAACCTCGAAGACATCAAGGCGCCCGAGTGCTTCTATATCGAGCAGCAGCTGAGCGCGCGCATGAACATCCCCGTGTTCCATGACGACCAGCACGGCACGGCCATCATCAGCAGCGCGGCGCTGCTCAATGGCCTGGAGCTGGTGGGCAAGCAGATCGACCAGGTCAAGATCGCAGTGTCGGGCGCGGGTGCTGCAGCCATTGCGTGCGTGAACGTGATGGTGGGCCTGGGCGTGAAGGTGCAGAACATCTTCATGTGCGACTCCAAGGGCGTGATCTACGAGGGCCGCCCCGGCGGCTACGATGAATCGAAGGCGCGCTACGCCCAGAAGACCGAGGCCCGCACCCTGGCCGATGCCGTCAACGGCGCCGACGTGTTCCTGGGCTGCTCGGCCCCCGGCGTGCTCACGGCCGAGATGGTCAAGACCATGGAGGACAAGCCCATCATCCTGGCCCTGGCCAACCCCGAGCCCGAGATCCGCCCCGAGCTGGCCAAGGCCGTGCGCCCGGACTGCATCATCGCAACGGGCCGATCGGACTACCCGAACCAGGTCAACAACGTCCTCTGTTTCCCGTACATCTTCCGGGGCGCGCTGGACTGCGGCGCCACCAAGATCACCGAGGCCATGAAGCTCGCCTGCGTGCGCCAGATCGCGGACCTGGCCAAGGCCGACATCAGCGAAGAAGTGGCCAGCGCCTACGCGGGCAAGGAACTCACCTTCGGCCCCGACTACCTCATCCCCACACCGTTCGACTCGCGCCTGATCCTCAAGATCGCGCCCGCTGTGGCCAAGGCCGCAGCTGAGTCCGGCGTGGCCACGCGCCCCATCGAGGACATGGAGGCGTACAAGGAAACGCTGTCGCGCTTCGTCTACCAGACCGGCATGCTGATGCGCCCCGTGATCAACGCGGCCAAGACACTGCCCGACGCCCAGAAGCGCGTGGCCTACGCCGACGGCGAAGACGAGCGCGCCCTGCGCGCCGCGCAGATGGCGATCGATGACAAGATCGCCCACCCCATCCTCATCGGCCGCCCCGCCGTGATTGCCGCCCGCATCGAAAAGGCCGGCCTGCGCATGCGGCTGGGCCAGGACGTGGAGGTGTGCAACCCCGAAGACGACCCGCGCTTCCGCCAGTACTGGGAGCACTACCACCAGCTCATGAAGCGCAACGGCGCCACGCCCGAAGTGGCCAAGGCCGCAGTGCGCCGCTCCAACACCATCATCGCCGCGCTCATGGTCAAGCTCGGCGATGCCGACGCCATGATCTGCGGCCTGGTAGGCACCTACGAGACGCACCTGGAGCGCATCCACAACATCCTGGGCCATGCGCCCGGCGCCACCAACTATGCGGCGCTCAACGCGCTGATGACCGACCGCAACGGCACGCTCTTCATTGCCGACACCTACGTGAACGAAGACCCCACGGCGCAGCAGCTGGCCGACATCGCCTGGATGTCGGTGCAGGAGGTGCAGCGCTTCGGCATCCCGCCCAAGGTCGCGTTCCTGTCGCATTCGAGCTATGGTTCGTCCAAGCGCGCCTCCGCCCGCAAGATGCGCGAAGCCCGCGACCTGTTCGTGGCCGCCCACCCTGAGATCGAGTGCGACGGCGAACTGCACGGAGACGCCGCGCTGGAGCCCAAGATCCGCAACACCTACATGGCGGACTCGACGCTGACCGACTCGGCCAACCTGCTGATCTGCCCCAACATCGACGCGGCCAACATCCTCTACAACGTGCTCAAGACCACCACCAGCGGCGGCGTGACGGTGGGCCCCATCCTCATGGGTGCGGCCGCCACGGCCTACATCCTGACGCCCGCCGCCACCGTGCGCCGGGTGCTCAACATGACGGCCCTCGCCGTGGCCAGCGCCGCGGCGCGCCCCAACTAAGGGCACTGCGAAGGGCTGTTGGCGCCCTTCGCCCCCAGGGCAACGCCCCGGGGCGGTGCAAGCCCGACCGGGTTTGCACCATGTGGGGAAACCCTGCATCCCCGCATGCACCACTTCAGGGAACAATGGCTGCGTGCCCACCGGCCTCACCGCCAAAGCAGGCACCGTTTTTGCTGAGTTCTGGTCTGACCGGCCGCCCAGACAGACCGACGCACGGACGGCACATTTCCCCAGCCTTTCCCTGACAGGAGCCCCCCATGAAGAAGCGATCGTTCCTGCAATCCGCCGCGCTGCTGGCTGCCGCCAGCACGTTCTCGCTGGCGCAAGCGCAGACGCTCACCCCCATCAAGTTCCAGCTCGACTGGCGTTTTGAGGGGCCCTCGGCCCTGTTCCTGCAACCCGTGGCAAAGGGCACCTTCAAGGCCGCCGGCCTGGACGTGGCAGTGGATGCCGGCAACGGCTCGGGCGGCGCGGTGCAGCGGGTGGCCTCGGGCACGTACGACATGGGCTTCGCCGACCTGGCCGCGGTGATGGAGTTCCACGCCAACAACCCGGACGCGCAGAACAAGCCCGTGGCGGTGATGATGGTCTACAACAACACGCCCGCCTCGGTCATGGCGCTCAAGAAAAGCGGCATCACCAAGCCGGCCGATCTGGCGGGCAAGAAGCTGGGTGCGCCGGTGTTCGACGCCGGCCGCCGCGCCTTCCCGATCTTCCAGAAGGCCAATGGCATCGGCGCCGTGACCTGGACCGCCATGGACCCGCCCCTGCGCGAAACCATGCTGGTGCGCGGCGACGTGGACGCGATCACCGGCTTCACCTTCACTTCGCTCCTGAACCTGGAGGCGCGCGGCGCCAAGGCCAGCGACGTGGTGGTGCTGCCCTATGCCGACTTCGGCGTGAAGCTCTATGGCAACGTGATCATCGCGTCACCCAAGCTCATCAAGGAGAACCCGGCCGCCATCAAGGCGTTCCTGTCGGCCTTCGCAAAGGGCGCCAAGGAAGTGATGGCCAACCCGGCCGCCTCCATCGAACACGTGAAGGCGCGCGACGGCATCGTGAACGTGCCGCTGGAAACCCGCCGCCTGCAGCTGGCCATCGACACCGTCATCAACAGCCCGGATGCGCGCGCGGAAGGCTTTGGCCAGGCCAAGCCAGGGCGTCTGTCGCTGATGGCATCGCAGGTGTCGGACGCGTTCAACACCAAGACACGCGTGAACGCCGATGACGTGTGGAACGGCAGCTTCCTGCCGCCCGCCGCCGAGCTGAACACAGTACTGCCAAAGAAGTAAGCCGCACAGCAGCCACCGAGCCGCCGGCCCGGTGGTCTTACTATTGTTTTGATAGCTGCTCGCGCTTGCAAGGCAAGCGCTAGAGCCCTTTTTTATTCAAACCTTTCATGCAGACTGCTGAATCCTTTTTTGTGGACTTCCGCGACGTCTGGCTCGCCTACAACGACGAGCTGCGCGCGAAGAACCAGTTTGCGGTGGAAGCCATCGACCTGCAGGTCCGGCAGGGCGAATTCATCGCCATCGTGGGTCCCTCCGGCTGCGGCAAGTCCACCTTCATGAAACTGGCCACGGGCCTGAAGATGCCCTCCATGGGCAAGATCCTCATCGACGGGCAGCCCGTGACCGGGCCGCTCAAGATCTCCGGCATGGCCTTCCAGGCGCCTTCGCTGCTGCCCTGGCGCACCACGGTGGACAACGTGCTGCTGCCGCTCGAAATCGTCGAGCCCTACCGCAGCCACTTCAAGCAAAAGCGCAAGGAATACGAAGAGCGGGCCCGCAGACTGCTGCAGAAGGTGGGCCTCGCGGGCTATGAGGACAAGTTTCCCTGGCAGCTGTCGGGCGGCATGCAGCAGCGCGCCAGCATCTGCCGCGCGCTGATCCACGAGCCCAAAATGCTGCTGCTGGACGAACCCTTCGGCGCGCTCGATGCCTTCACGCGCGAAGAGCTGTGGTGCATCCTGCGCGACCTGTGGACCGAGCAGCAATTCAACGTGATCCTGGTCACGCACGACCTGCGCGAGTCGGTCTTCCTGGCCGACACGGTGTACGTGATGAGCAAGAGCCCCGGCCGCTTCGTGGTGAGGAAGGAGATCGACCTGCCCCGCCCGCGCGACCTGGAAATCACCTACACCAAAGAGTTCACCGACATCGTGCACGAGCTGCGCGGCCACATCGGCGCCCTGCGCCAGGCCGGCGCGCCCATCGCCCAATAACACGCCGACACCAGCCCGCCCCACCATGCACAAGAAAACCGTAGAACGCTGGTCGCCCTGGATCCTGCTGGTCGCGATCATCCTGCTGTGGCAGATCATCTGCTCGGCCTTCAATGTCTCGGAGTTCATCTTCCCCAGTCCCTGGGCCATCGGCCTGCAGCTGGTGGAGTTTGGCGGCGTGATCGCAGGCCATGCCTGGCGCACGTTCTGGGTCACCATGGCAGGCTTTGGCATTGCCATCGTCGTGGGGGTGCTGCTGGGCTTCGTGATCGGAAGCTCGCGCGTGGCCTATGCCGCCGTGTACCCGCTCATGACAGCCTTCAACGCCCTGCCCAAGGCTGCCTTCGTGCCCATCCTGGTGGTGTGGTTCGGCATTGGCGTCGGCCCGGCCATCCTCACGGCATTCCTCATCAGCTTCTTTCCCATCATGGTGAACATCGCCACCGGCCTGGCCACGCTGGAGCCCGAGCTCGAAGACGTGCTGCGCGTGCTGGGCGCCAAGCGCTGGGACGTTCTCACCAAGGTGGGCCTGCCCCGCTCCATGCCCTACTTCTACGGCTCGCTCAAGGTGGCCATCACGCTGGCCTTCGTTGGCACCACGGTGAGCGAGATGACCGCCGCCAACGAAGGCATCGGCTACCTGCTCATCAGCGCGGGCTCGTCCATGCAGATGGGCCTGGCGTTTGCGGGCCTGATGGTGGTGGGCGCCATGGCCATGGTGATGTACGAGTTGTTCAGCTGGATCGAGAAGCGCACCACGGCCTGGGCGCACCGGGGGTCGCAGAACGGCTGACACGGCGGGGCGCGCTCGCGCTCGCACTCCCGGGCCTCACCCGCCCTCCCGCTGCCGCCACTGAAGCGTTCGAGCAAAATCTGCCCCCAGCGCTTGCCCTGCAAGCGCAAGCAGCTCTCTTTTCAGGAGCAAATGTCCCCTCGGCCGACCCCACACGTGCGCCGCCGATATACTGCCCGCCCGTTGACCGCAGGACCCCCGGCATGCGCCTGACCGCCCTTCTTTGTCCCATCACGGCGCTCGCAGCGCCCTCCGCCATGCGGCTCACCCTGGTGGTGGCTGCCATCCTCGGCGTGGCGGCCTGCGGCAGCGCCCCCGGCCCAGCGCGTCCCAACGAACCGACGAGCACTGCACCAGCTTCCCAAACCGCGCCCATCCGCATCGGCATCGCCCTGGGCGGCGGCGCCGCCAAGGGCTTTGCCCACATCGGCGGGATCAAGATGCTGGAGGCCAACGGCTTCGCGCCCGCGGTTGTCTCCGGCACCAGCGCGGGCAGCGTGGTGGGCGCGCTGTATGCCAGCGGCATGAACGCGTTCGAGATGCAGGAAAAGGCCGTGGCGCTGGACGAAGCCAAGATCCGCGACCTGCAACTGTCCTCTGGCGGCCTGGTGCTGGGCCAGAAGCTGGAGGACTATGTGAACGAGCAGGTGCGCCGCAAGCCGCTGGAGCAGATGTCCAAGCCCTTCGTGGTGGTGGCCACGCGGCTTGAAGACGGTGAGCGCACCGTGTTCGCGCGCGGCAACACCGGCCAGGCCGTGCGCGCGTCGAGCAGCGTGCCAGGCGTGTTCCAGCCCGTCACCATCGGCAAGTACCACTTCGTGGATGGCGGCATCGTGAGCCCCGTGCCCGTGGACGCCGCGCGCCAGCTGGGCGCCGACATCGTGGTCGCCGTGGACATCTCCAACAAGGCGCGGGGCCAGACGCCGGGCAACATGCTTGGTGCGCTGAACCAGTCGATCGCCATCATGGGCCAGAAGCTGGGCCAGGCCGAGCTGGCGCGCGCCGACGTCATCGTGCGCCCGCAGGTGCTGGACATTGGCCCTGCCGACTTCACCCAGCGCGCAGCTGCCATCCTGGAAGGCGAAAAAGCCGCTCTCGCCGTGATGCCGCAGATCCGCGAGCGCATCGCCCAGCTGCAGGCCGAGCGGGCGCGGGCTGCGCAGCTGGCCCAGCAGAAGGTGCTGGAGGCGGAGTACCAGCTGTGTCTGGAGAAACGGTCCCGCCTGCAGCGGCTGGCCGGGATGGCTGGCATGGGCGAGGGGTGCCAGGCCCCCGCGGCAGCAAAGTAGCCCGCCCGGCCGACAAGGGCTGCGGCCTTCCCCCCAATCTCCGCAACGGCGCCCTGGAGACCGCTTCTCAGCACTCAGGGAACCCGTGCGCTGCACGGTGGCACCAGCTCGTGCTTATTTCGAGAAGAAAACCGCGGCGCCCCGCGTTTCATCCGCGCTGGTCAGCACCACCGTCAGCCCGTTTTTGGACGCATTGAGCGTCGCGATCCCCGCGAACGTGGTCTTGGCTCCGTCCGGACAGCTTTCATTGATCTGCACGCTGTAGGCCGCGGTGTTCGCCATGGCCGTGACGCCCCCGGCGTAGCTGCACCCCGTGGTCGAGCTGCCGTTCACCCCGCCCGTTGACGCGATGGTCCACTGCGTGGTCTGCGCATTGCCCCCCGATGTGGCGCTCCACGTGCCGGTGGCGTCGCCCTGGACGGCTGAAGCGCTCAGCGCGTCGGCCTGCGTCAGGTTCAGCGCCGACGCATTCACCCCGGTGAACGAGATGCTCTTGGGGCTGGCTGCCAGGGCCGCGCTGACTTGGCCGGTCACGCCCTGCCCTGCGGCATTGCCTTGCCCCAGCGCGTAGGACTTGCCATTGGCACTGCTGTCGCTGCGCACCACCAGCTTGACGAGACGGCTGGCGTCCTGGTTCAGCAGCCAGGCGCTGGCTGTGCCGGAGGCATCGGGCACCACCACCGCCGTCACGGCGGGCGTGGCGCCCGATGCCGTGACCCAGCGGCCCTTGAGTTGTGCCGGGTCGATGCTTGGCCCTGCCTCGCCACCGCCCCCTCCGCCACAGCCGGCGAGCAGCCCGGCCACGGCCAGGGTCATGGCGAGGGCTGCTGCAGGCCGCATGGCGGCGTGTTTTGCCGTGGCTGCTGCCGGCGGAAGAGATGGGTGTTGCATGGGTGCAGGGATGGTTTGTTTCATGGTGTCAAAAACGGAGAAATCGTGGACGGGGGTGGGGCCGCTCAGAACCAGAAAGGGGTTTGCCCAATGTCGGGTGACTGCCCCACGATCGACAGCGGCATGTGCCCAGGCGCCCCTGGGTCGGTGATGACGCCGTTCACCAGGCCGTCGCCGTCAAACTCCCCACCGTCGACGATCTGGAAGTCCAGCCGAAGCCGCCCGCCCTCCATCACCATCTCGCCGCCGTAGGGCTCGCTGGCAATGTTCGTCCAGGTGCCGCTGCTGTCCTGCTTCCAGTAGCCGTTCACGCCCAGCGCCGGGTCGACATAGAGGCTGAAGCTCTCGCTGGTCTTGCCCTGCCCCAGCTGCACAGTGAAGCTCACGAGCCCGATCGGAGCCTCGAGCCCCTCGGGCAGATCGGGTGGAGCGTCTTTCTGGGTCAGGCTGAGGATGCGGGAGTTGGTGGGATCTCCGCTCACCTTGCCGTCCTGGCTGCTGGCGACCAGGGTGGTGAAAGTGGGTGGCGCGCTGCCAGGATTGCTCTCTCCGGTCGGGCTGGCGACGAAGCCGATCGAGGCCACACTGGCCTGCTCGCTGTCCCGGATGCCGTCTCCGTTGCCATCGCCTGCCACGGTGGTGCCGCCAGGGCCGGGGATGCCGGGGGCCTGGTCTTCGATGATGGTCGGTATGCCGTCGTTGTCGGGCACGCCGGGGAACGGAGGCGGAGGTGGGGGTGGCAAGGGCGGCTCGGGGTCGGAGACGACGGGCGTGAGATTGGTCACGGCCGTTGCCGCGAAGCTGGCAGCGTCGTTGCCGGCGGCATCCTGGATCGCATTGGCGTCGTTGCCAACGGTGGGGTCGGCGTAGGCAACGGTCACCGCCTGGCCAGCCACCACGGGCGTTGTCAGCGTCAGTGTCACGGTTCCCGCTGTTGCGTTGACGGCCACGCCGGTGACCGCATTCGTGCTGGCACCCACCTGCACGGTGAAGGCGCCACCGGGTGCCACGTTGACAGCATCGAGGCCGGTTGCGTCGGTGTAAGTGAGAACGAGTCGGTTGCCATTGACCGTGGCGGTGCCCAGCACGGGCGGCGCTGTGTCCACGCCATAGTTGTTGGAATCGGTCGTGCCCACGCCAACGTTGCCCGCCAGATCGGCGATGCCGCTGTTGTCCAGCGTGATGATGTTGCTGGTGTCCGTCACGCCGGCCGTGGGCGTGAACACTGCCGTCCAGGTCACGCCGCCATCGCTGCTGGCCAGGCCCGAAAGCGACCCGTTCTCGGCCGTCAGATCGGCCGTGGTAAAGCCAGCGACCGCCTCGCTGAACGTGATGGTCACCGCGGACGTTTCGCCCGCTGCCACCACGGCGCTTGCCACAGCGATGGTGGCGGTCGGCCGCGCGGTGTCCACCGCATAGTTGTTGGAGACCGTGGTCCCGACTCCGGCGTTGTTGGCCGCGTTGCGCACGCCGGTGTTGTCCAGCGTGATCACGTTGCTCGTGTCGGAAATATTGGCAGAGGGGGTCAAGGTGGCGGTCCAGGTCACACCCCCGTCGGTACTCGCCAAACCGCTCAGTGTTCCGTTCTCGACCGTGAGGTCGGCGTTGTCGAAACCGTTCACCGCCGAATTGAAGGTCACGGTCACGACAGAGGTCTCACCAACGCTCAGTGCCGTGTCAGCCACCACGATGGTGGCTGTCGGGACGTTGGTGTCGACCTGGTAGTTGTTGGAGTTGGTGGTTCCGGTGCCGGCGTTGCCCGCTGCGTCACTGATGCCCGCGTTGTTGAGGACGATGATGTTCGAAGTGTCGGTGACGCCGCTGTCCGGGCTGAAGGTTGCCGTCCAGGTGATGCCGCCATCGCTGGTGGTGACCGGGCTCAGCGTGCCGTTCGCCACGCTCACGTCGGTATTGTCGAAACCGGTCACGGCCTCGGAGAAGGTGAACGTCACCAGGGACGTTTCGCCTGCCGACAGCATCGTGTCCGCCACCACGATGGTGGCCGTGGGGCGCTGGGAATCGACTTGGTAGTTATTTGAATCAGTGGTGCCCGAACCGGCGTTGCCCGCCACGTCGACAACCCCGGTGTTGTCCAGCGTGATGAGGTTGCTGGAATCGGTGATACCCGCCGACGGGGTGAATGTCGCGGTATAGGTGATGTTGTCCGACGTGGCCAATCCGGACAACGCGCCGTTGGCCGCGGTCAGATCGGCCAGGCTGAAACCGGTCACCGGTTCGCTGAAGGTGATGGTCACCGTGGTGGTCTCGCCGACACCCAATGCCGTGTCCGCCACCACGATGGTCGCGGTGGGTCGCTGAGTATCGATGGCGTAATTGTTCGAAACGGTGGTGCCGCTGCCGGCGTTGCCCGAGGCGTTCTGCACGCCGGTGTTGTCCAGCGTGATCAGGTTGGCAGTGTCGGTGATGTCGCTGGCCGGGGTGAAGGTTGCCGTCCAGGTGATGCCGCCGTCGCCGCTGCTGACGGCGCTCAACGTGCCGTTGTCGATGGTGAGATCCGCATTGGTGAATCCGGCGACCGCCTCGCTGAAGGTGATGGTCACCAGCGAGGTCTCGCCGATGCTCAGCGCGTTGTCGCTGACCACGATGGTGGCCGTCGGGCGCTGCGTTTCGATGGCGTAGTTGTTGGAATTGGTGGTGCCGGTGCCCGCGTTTCCGGCGATATCGGCAACCCCTGCGTTGTTCAGCGTGATCAGGTTGGTCGCATCGTTGATGCCGTCGGTCGGCGTGAGGGTCGCCGTCCAGGTGATGCCGCCATCGCTGCTGGAAAGCCCGTTCAGGGACCCGTTGGCAGCCGTCAGGTCGGCCAGGGTGAAACCAGTCACGGCCTCACTGAAGGTGACAGTCACGAGCGATGTTTCACCCGCGCTCAACGTGGTGTCGGCCACCACGACCGTGGCGGTGGGGCGCTGGGTATCGATCGCATAGTTGTTGGAGTCGGTAGTGCCGGTGCCGGCATTGCCGGACAGGTCGGCCACGCCACTGTTGGCCAGCGTGATCAGGTTGGTGGTGTCGCTCACGCTGGCGCTCGGCGTCAGCGTGGCGGTCCAGGTGATGCCGCCGTTGGCGCTGCTCAGGCCGGTCACCGTGCCGTTGGCCACTGTCAGGTCGGCGGTGGTGAAGCCGCTCACTGCCTCGTTGAAGGTAATCGTGACCACCGATGTTTCGCCCGCGCTGAGCGCGGTGTCCGCCACCACGATGGTGGCAGTGGGGCGCAGGGTGTCGATGGCGTAGTTGTTGGAATTGGTGGTGCCGACACCGGCATTGCCATTCAGGTCCGCCACCCCCGTGTTGTCCAGCACCACCACGTTGCTGGTGTCCGTGGTGTCTGCATCCGGCGTCAGGGTGGCGGTCCAGGTGATACCGCCATCGCTGCTGCTCAGGCCCGTGAGAGCGCCATTGGCCACCGTGAGATCGCCGGCAGTCAGGCCGCTGACCGCCTCGGAGAACGTGATGGTCACCAAGGACGTTTCGCCGGCGCGCAGCGCCGTGTCGGCCACCACGATGCTTGCCGTGGGCGCCACGGTGTCGTTCACCACGTAGTTGTTCGAATCGGTGGTGCCCACGCCCGCATTTCCGGCCAGGTCCGCGACGCCGTTGTTGTTCAGGGTGATGACGTTGGTGGTATCGGTGATGTTGCTGGCCGCAGTCAGCGTACCGGTCCAGGTGATGCCCCCGTCGCTGCTGCTCAGGGTGCCGATGGTGCCGTTCTGCACCGTCAGGTCCGCTGCGGTGAGGCCCGTCACGGCCTCGGAGAAGGTGATGGTGACCAGCGATGTGCCGCCGGAGTTCAGGCTGGTGTTCGCCACCACGACCGTCGCAGTGGGGGGCGTTTCGTCCGGCACGTAGTTGGTGTTGACGGTGCCACCGTCGCCATAGATATTCGACACCGAAGCCGGAGAAACGCCGGCGCTACCCGCACTCGTCCCTCCCACGCCGCTGCCGCCGACATTGCCGGACAGCGCTGCGAAGTTGCCGGAGGTGATCAGGATCGCCCCCCTGTTCCAGATGGCGCCGACCCCGACCCCACCCGCGCCGCCCGTATGCGTGTAACCCCCACCGGCGCCGCCGCCACCGCCGCCGCCACCTGCGCCCACGTTATTGGAAATGACCGAGTTGCCGATGATCCTCAAGGTCGCGCCGCTGTCATTGAAAATCCCGCCCACCGCTCCGCCGCCGGCACCGCCGATGTCGTTGTAGCCGTCGCCACCGCCGCCGCCACCGATGGACAAACCGCCGCTGGCGGCCGTGCCGCCGGCAGAACCTGTGCTGTAACCCGGGTAGGCGGCGCCGCCCGCGCCCCCCGTGGAAGAACCGCCACGCCCGCCCATGTTGAAAAATCCGCCGCCGGCGCCGCCCTGGCCGGCCGAGCCACTGGAGCCCGTCGCGTTCAGCGTATCGCCGCCCCGGCCCCCGGTCCCTCCGGTGATCGCGCCACCGCCGCCACCGCCGCCACCGGCGTACTGGGGCGTCACGCCGCCCCCGCCACCGCCGCCTGACGCGGCATTCGCGGTCACGGTGGTGTTCCGGATGGTCAGCGTGCCGGCGTTGTAGATGCCACCACCCTGGGCGATCATGGCGTCGTCCCCACCGTTGCCGCCATTGCCCGCCGTCATTCCCCGGGTGATCACCAACCCATCAAAGGTCGTCGTCGTGCCCCCCGTCACGCTAAAGACCTGGGTGCGGTACTGGCCGTCTATGGTGACGTCGGCCACGTTGTCGTTGTTCAGGTCGCCGTCGATCGTGATGTTCCTGCCGACCACCAGCACCTGCGTCAGTCCGACAGTCATACCGGTGTTGAACGTGACGATGTCACCGTTCTGCGCGGATGCGATCGCGGAGCGAAGGGAGCCAACACCACTGTTGAGGTTGTTGGTGGCGGTCCACGTGGCCAGGCCCCAGGCATAGTCATCCAGCGCCTCGCCGGAAAGCACCCGTGCACCATCTATGGCGCCGGTGCTGATCTCCAGCTCCCAATCCCCTCCGGCTCCCGTGCGGTCGTCGCTGGCCGCCACGTCCGCCCCGGTCAGCGACGCAAGGCTGGCGACAAACTGCGTTCCCGCCTCGCCTTGCGCCAGATTGCAGGCGTACACCAGCAGGTCGCCGTCGGCGGTCAAGCCCCGGCCAATGGCTGCCAGTGCATCGCCATGGTCAGCCAGGGTGCTGGAGTCGAGAAACGTGGTGCCCAGCCACAGTTGGCCTTCACTGCCATGGGCCACCACATGGACAGTGCCCACGTCCCCCCTTGCGCCCAGCACTTCGGCCATCTGCTGCAGACCGTCTTCGCCGGCTTCGAGAAAAATTACCTCGGCATCTGGCGGAAAACCCTTGAGCAGCGTCTCCGCATCCCTCACGCGGCTGTCGACGAACACTATTTCACGTGGGGCCGCGTTGCTGGCCAGGTCGGTGTTGGGATCAATGGTCATAAGGATGATGGGGTGAGGGGACGGACAAAAGGGGCTGCGCTTTTCGCCGTGCCCGTTCAGAAAGGAGCGCCGCCCATGGGGGCGCAGCAGATCCGGTTCATGGCGCTGCCCTCTTCAGGGGCGCCTCTGGCTGCATCTTGGGGGTGATCACACTGGCTCGGCTGTTCGCCGGATGCTGCCAGAACGACAGCTTGCTGTACTGCTCGAAAAGGTCCGGCGGCAGGATGGTCTCACGCCGTTGCAAGCCGACCTGGGGCCGCACCTGGTGCAGGCCGTGCAGGCCCAGGGCCTCGTCAAATTCGGGTGCGTCGTAACTCACCTGGTCGAAGTCGTGCGTGTATTCCGGCTCGCCGAGGAACTGGTACACCAGGGGCAGCACTCGCTGCGGTGCCTGCGCCAGCAGCTCGTAATCCACCAGCAGCAATGCGCTGGCGTGCTCGCCATAGAACGCTTCCTTGAGTGCGGTCCAGGGATAACCCACCATGCGGTTGCGCTGGGCCAGCGTGTCTACGCGGCTGTACACGGTGTTGCGCTCGGTGTCGTCCGTGAACAGGCGGGTCGTTTCGTACGGATTGGCGCGGTAGCGGCGCTCGATGCTGTCCATCACCCAGGCGACATTGCGCACACAGGCAATGACCTTGGCCCCTGGGAAGAGGTCCATTAGCGCCGGCATCTGCGCGCTCCACATGCGATTGGTGTCAAAGATGACTTCCTTGCTCTGCGCATGGTCTGCGTAGTAGCTCTCGAACAGGCCGCGTGCCAGCCTGCGCCGCTGCTCCTTGGTGACCACGGGTCCGAACTCGCTGCCAGCGCCCAACTGATTGAGCATGCCCTTGAACAAGCTGCCCACAGGGCTTGTCATACCGGCATGGAACCGCGGGTTCTGCAGCAGCAAGGCGGACAACAGGGTGGAGCCCGAGCGGGGCAAGCCTGTGATGAAGTGAAAGCGCGGCATGAAAAGATGGTGTGGAGGAAAGCGGAGATGCGTGTCGGCCTACGCCCGGCGCATCTGTAGGACGGAATCAGGTAAATCAGTCGCGCTGCCGCGGCGCAGCACAGCTGCAGCATTTGCCAGCGCGATCTTGCCTGTCCCCGGCAAGCCAGGAAGCCACCGGACGGTGGCCGAGTTTTTTGTCATGGAGATGTCACCTGCGCGCCCCCACCGCCCAGGCCAGGGACGGCTGCTGCACGGGCGGCGCAGAGCAATGCGCTGAAGGGATGCGAGTAAAAGTTTTGCATGGTTTTAACCAATGTGCGCCGCCTTGTCACTCTTTGTTTTTTTACCCCCACATCCAGGGCGGGACCGAAGGCTGGGCAGCCCCTTTGCGATCCAGCCCGCAGGCACACGGGCCAGAAGGACTGCGAGCCCAAGAAACCCTCCGCATTACCCGCCGGCAGCGGCGAGTTCCTCCCGCGTGGGCAGCCCCTGTGCATCGCCTGGAAACTGCACTACGCGCGCGCCAATGGCGTTGCCGCGGGCTGTGGCCTGGGCCAGCGTCAATCCGTCGAACAGCCCGCTGATCACCCCCACGGCAAAGCCGTCGCCTGCGCCGACGGTGTCGACCACGCGCTCCACGGGCCGGCCCGGGACGATGCCCGAGGCACCGCCGCGCTGTGCGAAATACGCGCCTTCCGGGCCAAGCTTGACCACTACCTGCTGTGCGCCCTGGTCCAGGTAAAAGGCCGCGATGTCTTCAGGCGTTTGCCTGCCGGTGAGCTGGCGCCCCTCGGCCAGGCCCGGCATCACGGTGTCGCTGCAGGCCGCCAGGGCGTTGAGGCACTCGGCCATGGCCAGCGGCGAGGGCCACAAGCGCGGCCGCAAGTTGGGGTCGAACGAGATGGAGGCCCCGGCCGCGCGCGCCTGCTGCGCCAGATGAAAGACCAGCTCGCGCGCCGTGGGCGACAGCGCTGGCGTGATGCCCGTGAGGTGCAGGTGCCGTGCCGCAAAGGCGGTGATGCGGCTCTCTGCCGGGGGCGCGTCCGCCACGCTCAGGTGGCTGGCGGCCGAGCCCTGGCGGAAGTACTCGATCTGCGGGTCGCTGCCGTCGTCGGCGCGGGTCTTGAGCATGAAGCCCGTGGGGTGGACGGCATCGGCCGCCACGTAGCGCGCATCGATTCCTTCGTGCGCAAGCACACCGCGCAAAAATCGGCCGAACGAGTCGTTGCCCAGCCGCGTGATGTAGCCGGTGCGCAAGCCCAGGCGGGCCAGGCCGGTGGCCACGTTGAGCTCGGCCCCGGCGGCCACTCGGCGGAAGTCGGCCACGGCATGCAGTTCGCCGAGCTGCAGGGCCATGAACAGGGCCATGGGCTCGCCGACGGTGAGGACATCCAGCGCGGCAGCGGGCAAGGTGGCGGGATCGGCGGGAGGGTGTTCGTCCGGCATGGCTGTGAAGTGCTCCAAAAGTGAACCAGAGGGGCCTGGCAGCAGGTTCAGTGTTCGACCGGCCATTGTGCTGGCCCACGCAATCGGCTGCCAGGCGTGCGATACATTCGCCCGGTCTGCCTGCCCCGCAAGAAGCCCGCACACCCATGCCCCGTTTTGCCGCCAACCTGTCCATGCTCTACAACGACGTGGACTTTCTCGACCGCTTTGCCGCCGCCGCGCATGATGGTTTCCGGGCGGTGGAATACCTCTTTCCTTACGCCTACCCCGCCCCCGATCTGGCCGAGCGACTGCGTGCCCACGGGCTGCAGCAGGTGCTGTTCAACGCTCCGCCCGGCGATTGGGGTGCGGGCGAGCGCGGCCTGGCCTGCGTGCCCGGGCGCGAGGCAGAGTTTCAGTGCGGCATCGCCGAGGCCATCGCATACGCCCAGGCGCTGCAATGCCCGCGCATCCATGTGATGGCCGGCCTGGTGCCGCAGGGTGCGGATGCAGCCGCGGTGCGCGCCACCTACATCGCCAACGTGCGCTGGGCCGCCGGGCTGGCCGCGCCGCATGGCATCCAGATCCTGCTGGAGCCCATCAACGGCCGCGACATGCCCGGCTTCTTCCTGAACCGCCAGGACCAGGCGCACGCGCTGGTGTCCGAGATTGGCGCGGCCAACGTGAAGGTGCAGATGGACCTGTACCACTGCCAGATCGTGGAAGGCGACCTGGCCATGAAGATCCGCCAATACCTGCCCGGCGGCCACGTGGGGCATGTGCAGATCGCAGGCGTGCCCGAGCGCCACGAGCCCGATGTGGGCGAGGTGCACTACCCCTACCTCTTCCAGCTACTGGACCAGTTGGGCTACGACGGCTGGATCGGCTGCGAGTACCGGCCCGCGCGCGGTGCAGCGCCACACGCCACGTCGGACGGCCTGGGGTGGCTGAAGCCCTGGCTGCCATGAGCTCCTCTGCCGCGTGCTCGCAGGGAACGGAATGTGCTTGCTGAACAAAATCGGCTGCAGCGCCCGTTGATAAAGCGCAAACAGCTATAAGTTTAATAGCATTCACCCACCACGTATGCCCTGGCACGCCCGCCTCCAACTGGACTACGCCCTGGAAGGCGCGCGCACCGTCGCCCGCTTTGCACACCACGGCCCCCTGCGCATCCTTCAAAGCCTGTACCCCGAGGGCGGCGCCGTCTGCCACAACGTGCTGGTGCACCCGCCCGGCGGACTGGTGGGCGGCGACACGCTGGACATCACCGCCACGGTGGCGGCTGGAGCGCACGGCCTGGTCACCACGCCGGGGGCGACGCGCTTTTACCGGTCCACAGGGCCACTGGCTCTGCAGCGCACGCACCTCACGCTGGCGGAAGGCGCCCGCCTGGAATGGCTGCCGCTGGAGGCGCTTTGCTACAACGCCTGCCACGCCGAGAACCACCTCACTCTGCACCTCGCGTACGGCGCCGAATGCATGGGCTGGGACGTGACTGCGCTCGGCCTGCCCCACGCCAACCAGCCTTTTGAAACCGGCCGCTTCGTACAGCACCTCGAGGTGCCCGGCATGTGGCTGGAGCGCGGCCTCATCGACGCCACCGACGACCGCCTGCTGAACAGCCCCCTGGGCCTGGCAGGCCACCGCTGCATGGCCAGCATGTTTCTGGCCGCGGGCACGGCGCTCAGCCGCACGCGCCGCGATGCGGCCCTGGACGCCGCGCGCGCAGTGATGGACGCGCATCCCCAGGTCAAGGCGACCGCGGGCGCCACCAGCCCCAACGACCGCATGGTGGTGGTGCGCGTGCTGGCACCGCAGGTGGAACCCGCGATGAAGCTGCTCAAGGCCGTGCGGGCAGCCTGGCGGGAGGCGCTGTGGGAGTTGGATGCGGCCGCGCCGCGGATCTGGGCGATGTAGGCAGCAGGTCTCCTGCCGCATCGCGCACTCCATGCGAGCGTCCGCCGCAGGCCGTCCCGCTCACCTCATATGCCGGGACGATGGGCCGCCGCTCAAGCCAGCGGCGGCGCGTGAGCTATTTGGTGCCCCTCACCATCGCCGCATACAGCATCTGCGGCGTGCAGGGCTTGGGCAGCACATGGAACCCCAGGTGCCGGATGTTTTCCAGCTGCTCGGCGTAGCCCGTCATCAGCAACAGGCGCTGTGCGGGCCAAGCCTGGCGGATGTGCTGGGCCAGCGCCACGCCGTCCATCTCTCCGGGCATCACCACGTCTGAAAGGATGATGTCGGGGCGTGAACCGTCCTCCAGCAGCTGGCGCGCCTTCACGGCGCGGTCCACGCGGGTGACACGGCAACCGAGCGACTCGAGGATGGGGACCATGGAGGCGGCCACTTCATCGTTGTCTTCCACCAGAAGCACGCTCTGGTCCAGAGGCTCCAGCGCGGGCGCCGGGCCGGACTCGGCGGTCACCGGCTGGTGCGCCGCGCGCGGGAAGAAAAGGCTGACGCAGGTCCCTGCACCCAAGGCGCTGGAGATCTTCGCCCGCCCTCCCATGCGTTCGCACATGCCATACACCTGGCTCAGGCCCAGGCCCGTGCCCTCGCCCACGGCCTTAGTGGTGAAGAAGGGTTCGAACACCTTGTTCAGCAGCTCCGGGGGAATCCCAACACCGGTGTCCCGCACTTCGATCACCACCATGTCCTGCATACCCTCGGGGGTCTCGTCGTTGCGCGCATTGCGGGCGTGAATGGCGAGCCCCCCGCCCGTGGGCATGGCGTCGCGCGCGTTGATGCTCAGGTTGAGCAGCGACAGCTCCAGCTCGGCCACGTCAAGCACGACGGGTGCAGTGTCAGGGTCCACCTGCACGCTCAGCTGCACCTTGCTGCCCAGCACGGGCGTGAACAGGTCCTTCATGGGAGGCAGCTTGTCCTGCAGCACCACATGTTCCGCCACCAGCGGCTGGCGGCGCGAAAAAGCCAGCAGCTGCCGCGTGAGGTTGGTGGCCGACTTGACGGCCCGCGACATCGAGTCGATCTGCTTGGCCCCCACCTCCGGCGATGCGCGCTTGAGCAGGAACAGATTGTTGGCGATGACCATCAAGGCGTTGTTGAAGTCGTGCGCCACGCCACCGGTCAGCCGCCCCAGCGCTTCGAGCTTCTGGGCCTGCAGCAGCGCTTCCTCGGCGCGTCGGCGGGTCTCAATCTCTTTTTCCAGCCGCTCCATCGTCAGCAGCACGGTGCGCGCGTTGCGCAGCGCGATTGTGGCCGTGAGGAACAGCGCCGCCACGGGCAGCGCCCCCATGGCAAACAGGATGGCCAGCTCTTCGAGCACCTCTTCGCGCAGCGCCGAGAGGCTCCTGCCCGCGGCAATGTAGAGGGGGTAGTTGCCCACCTTGCGATAGGAGATAAAGCTGTTCTTGCCGTTGATGGCCGAGATGCCGCGCAGCTGCGCCGATTCATCACCACGGGCAAGGCGTTGCATCACGGGGCCATGGGGTGCCAGCCGCTCAGTCCCTTCCGGCAAATCGGGCCAACGGGTGTAGATCTCGCCCCCCTGGCCAAACAGGCTGATGGTGAGCTCGGGATCGCCTGCCACGATATCGCCATAGTAAAGGCCGAAGTACGAGGTGAGCAGGCTGACATTGATGACGCCGCCAAACTGCCCCTGGTCGTCGACAAAACCCAGGCTCAGGTTCAGCACCCGCTCTTTCGAAGTGCGGGTGACGATGGGCTTGGCCAGGTGGGGCGTTTGCAGCCCATCGCGGTGAACACGAAAGTACTCGCCGTCCGACATATCCACTTGCGGAAACGGCAGCAGGCGGCTGCTGGCAAGGGGCTTGCCCTGCGCATCGAGCACCAGGATGGACTGGATTTGCGGCTGGTCGATGGTGCGGGCACGCAGCGCCTCGTGCAGGGCCGCCTCGCTGCTGCGCAGCTCGCGCGGATTCTTGCCGTTGACCAAAGGCAGGACCTTGTCCTGCAAGGCGACCGAAGCCGCAATG
>NZ_JALEGG010000161.1 GCF_022763525.1 Acidovorax sp. | reverse complement strand
GGGCGAAGTACAGGCCAGATGAACTGCGGGTTGGTGCCTCGGCTGTGCCGGCAGGCGTTCCCTCAGAGCTTGAGGCGCTCGCGAGCGGTTTCGTACTCCTTGCGCAAGCGCGCCACCAGCTCGGCCGTGCTGGTGACGGCGCTGATGGCGCCAATGCCCTGGCCGCAGCCCCAGATGTCCTTCCAGGCCTTCTTGGCGTCGCCGCCGAAGTTCATCTTGCTGGGGTCGGACTCGGGCAGGTTGTCGGGGTCCAGGCCGGCGGCACGAATGGACGGGGCCAAGTAGTTGCCGTGCACGCCGGTGAAGAGGTTGCTGTAGACGATGTCGTCCGAGCTGCCTTCCACGATGGCCTGCTTGTAGGCCTCGGTGGCGCGGGCCTCGTGCGTGGCGATGAAGGCCGAGCCGATGTAGGCAAAGTCCGCGCCCATGGCCTGCGCGGCCAGCACCGCGCCACCGCTGGCAATCGAGCCGCTCAATGCCAGCGGGCCGTCAAACCACTGGCGGATTTCTTGGATCAGGGCGAACGGGCTCTTCACACCCGCATGGCCGCCAGCGCCCGCCGCCACCGCGATGAGGCCGTCCGCGCCCTTCTCGATGGCCTTGTGCGCGAACTTGTTGTTGATGATGTCGTGCAGCACGATGCCGCCCCAGCCGTGCACGGCCTGGTTCACATCCTCGCGCGCGCCCAGGCTGGTGATGATGATGGGCACCTTGTACTTGGCACACATCTGCATGTCGTGCTCCAGCCGGTCATTGCTCTTGTGCACGATCTGGTTGATGGCAAAGGGTGCTGCGGGCTTGTCGGGATTCGCCTTGTTGTAAGCGGCCAAGGTTTCGGTGATTTCGGCCAGCCATTCGTCCAGCAGTTCGGCGGGGCGGGCGTTGAGCGCGGGCATGGAGCCCACCACACCGGCCTTGCACTGCTCGATCACGAGCTTAGGGTTGCTGATGATGAACAGCGGCGAGCCGATGACAGGCAGCGACAGGTTTTGCAACGCGGGAGGCAGTTTGGACATGGCGACAACTTCCAGGACAGAATTTTTGATGACATCAGCCTCTGACGCTTATCCATCAAGCGCCAGAAGCTATCATTTTTATATCAACAAGCCCCACATGGCGGGGCTGTCTCCTCACAGCGCGGATACGCCTCAGAAGGCGTCCAGTGCCAGCTCGGTCACGCTGGCCGCGCCTTCCACGATGCTGTCGCGCAGGCCCGGCGCCTTCACCAGGATGTGCTCGGCGTAGAACTGGGCCGTGGTGATTTTTGCGCGCATGAAGGCAGCGTCCTGTCCCTTTTGCAACAGCTCCTGCGCCACCAGCAGGCTGCGCGCCAGCTGCCAGCCGGCAACCACGTTGCCCGCGAGCATCAGGTAAGGCACGCTGCCCGCGAACACCGCGTTGGGCTGGGCCTTGGTGCCGCCCGCCACGAAGTCGATCACATCGAGCAGCGCCTTGCGCGCCGCGGTCAGGCGCTTGGCCACAGCCAGCGCGGCGGGCGTACCGCTGGCCGCCAGCTCGCCTTCGGTTGTCTCGATCTGCGCGGCAATGCCCTTCGCCGCCTGGCCGCCATCGCGCGCCGTCTTGCGGCCCACCAGGTCGTTGGCCTGGATGGCGGTGGTGCCTTCGTAGATGGTGAGGATCTTGGCGTCGCGGTAGTACTGCGCTGCGCCGGTTTCTTCGATGAAGCCCATGCCGCCGTGCACCTGCACGCCCAGGCTGGTGACTTCCAGGCTCATCTCGGTGCTGTAGCCCTTGACCAGCGGCACCATGAATTCATAGAAGGCCTGGTTCTGCTTGCGCGTGTCGGCGTCGGGGTGGTGGTGCGCGGCGTCGAACGCGGCAGCCGCCACGGTGGCCATGGCGCGGCAGCCTTCGGTGTAGGCACGCATGGTCATGAGCATGCGCTTCACATCGGGGTGGTGGATGATGGGCGCGCTGGCCGCGATGCTGCCATCCACGGGGCGGCTCTGCACCCGGTCTTTTGCGTACTGCACGGCCTTTTGGTAGGCGCGCTCGGCGATCGCGATGCCCTGCATGCCCACGGCGTAACGCGCGGCGTTCATCATGATGAACATGTATTCGAGGCCGCGGTTTTCCTCGCCCACCAAGTAGCCCACGGCACCGCCATGGTCGCCAAACTGCAGCACGGCGGTGGGCGATGCCTTGATGCCCAGCTTGTGCTCGATGCTCACGCAGTGCGCGTCGTTGCGCGCGCCCAGCGAGCCATCCTTGTTGACCAGGAACTTGGGCACCACGAACAGGCTGATGCCCTTCACGCCCTCGGGCGCACCCTGCACGCGGGCCAGCACCAAGTGCACGATGTTGGCGGCCATGTCGTGCTCGCCGTAGGTGATGAAGATCTTGGTGCCGAAGATCTTGTAGGTGCCATCGGGCTGCGGCTCAGCGCGCGTGCGCACCAGGGCCAGGTCCGAGCCCGCCTGGGGCTCGGTGAGGTTCATGGTGCCGGTCCACTCGCCGGTCACCAACTTTTCGAGGTACGTGGCCTTGAGCTCGTCGCTGCCGGCCGTGAGCAGCGCCTCGATGGCGCCGTCGGTCAGCAGCGGGCACAGCGCAAAACTCATGTTGGCGCTGTTGGTCATCTCGATGCAGGCCGCGCCGATGGTCTTGGGCAGACCCTGGCCGCCAAAGTCGGCCGGGTGCTGCAGGCCCTGCCAGCCGCCCTCAGCGTACCGGCGGAAGGCTTCCTTGAAGCCGGGGGTGGTGGTGACCACGCCGTCTTTCCAGCTCGACGGGTTCTTGTCGCCCTCGAAGTTGAGCGGAGCCAGCACGCCTTCGTTGAACTTGGCGCACTCTTCCAGCACGGCGGCGGCGGTGTCGAGGCCGGCGTCTTCAAAGCCGGGGATCTGCGCGATCTGTTCGATGTTGGCCAGGTGCTCGATGTCGAACAGCATGTCCTTGACGGGGGCGGTGTAGCTCATGGATGTCTCCGAGGAAGCGAGATTTCGTCAAAAAAAAGGCATCGCAAGCGATGCCTTTTGTGCGCACAACGGCGTGCTTACAGGGCCTTGACCAGTTCAGGCACAGCCGTGAACAGGTCGGCCTCCAGGCCATAGTCGGCCACGCTGAAGATCGGGGCTTCGGGGTCCTTGTTGATCGCCACGATCACCTTGGAGTCCTTCATGCCGGCCAAGTGCTGGATGGCGCCCGAGATGCCGGCGGCGATGTACAGCTGCGGCGCGACGATCTTGCCGGTCTGGCCCACTTGCAGGTCGTTCGGGGCGTAGCCGGCATCCACCGCGGCGCGGCTGGCGCCGATGGCGGCGCCCAGCTTGTCGGCCAGGGGGGTGATGACTTCGTCGAACTTTTCCTTGCTGCCCAGGGCCCGGCCGCCGGAGACGATGATCTTGGCCGCCGTCAGGTCGGGACGGTCGTTCTTGGCGATTTCGCTGCCCACGAACGTGCTCTTGCCGGCGTCGGCGGTTGCGGCGGCGGTTTCGACAGCAGCGGAGCCACCGGTGGCGGCTGCCGCATCAAAGCCCGTGGTGCGCACGGTGATGACCTTGGTGGCGTCGCTGCTTTGCACGGTGGCAATCGCGTTGCCGGCGTAGATGGGGCGCTCGAAGGTATCGGCGCTCACCACCTTGGTGATGTCGCTGATCTGGGCGACGTCGAGCTTGGCGGCCACGCGGGGGGCCACGTTCTTGCCGCTGGCGGTGGCGGGGAACAGGATGTGGCTGTAGCCCGATGCGATGGCCAGCACTTGCGCAGCCACGTTTTCGGCCAGGCCGTGTTCGAGGCCAGGGGCATCGGCGTGGATGACCTTGGCAACACCGGCGATCTGGGCTGCGGCCTGGGCGGCGGCAGCGGCGTTGTGGCCGGCGACCAGCACGTGCACGTCCCCACCGCAGGCGGCAGCGGCCGTGACAGTGTTCAGGGTCGCGCCCTTGATGGATGCGTTGTCGTGTTCAGCAATAACGAGTACCGACATGTCAGATCACCTTCGCTTCGTTCTTGAGTTTCTCGACCAGGGCGGCGACGTCGGCCACCTTCACACCGGCACCGCGCTTGGCGGGCTCGCTCACCTTGAGGGTCTTGAGGCGCGGCGCCACGTCCACACCGAGATCTTCGGGCTTGACAGTGTCGAGCTGCTTCTTCTTGGCCTTCATGATGTTCGGCAAGGTGACGTAGCGGGGCTCGTTCAGGCGCAGGTCGGTGGTGACCACGGCGGGCAGCGTGAGGGCCAGGGTCTCGGCACCGCCGTCCACTTCGCGGGTCACGCTGACCTTGTCGGCCGCCAGTTCCACCCTGCTCGCAAAAGTGGCCTGGGGCAGATCAGCCAGCGCGGCGAGCATCTGGCCGGTCTGGTTCGCGTCGTCGTCGATGGCCTGCTTGCCCAGGATGATGAGCTGGGGCTGCTCCTTGTCGACCAGGGCCTTGAGCAGCTTGGCCACGGCCAGGGGCTGCAGTTCGACGTCGGTCTCGACCAGGATGGCCCGGTCGGCGCCAATGGCCATGGCCGTGCGCAGGGTTTCCTGGCATTGAGCCACGCCGCAGGACACAGCGATGACTTCGGTCACCAGGCCCTTCTCCTTCAGGCGCACGGCCTCTTCAACGGCGATTTCGTCAAAGGGGTTCATGCTCATCTTCACGTTGGCGATGTCCACACCCGTGTTGTCCGACTTCACGCGGACCTTCACGTTGTAGTCCACCACGCGCTTGACAGGGACCAAGACCTTCATTGCTGCGGCTCCTCGATAGAGTTGGTTGAATTGACGTTTACGTAAACTAGAACATTCTATGTCGCACTGCAGCGAGCCGACCGCAAAGCCTGCTCGCAGGCCTTGCACAAAAAAGAACGATCGTGCTTTTTCGAGATTATAGGCGAGCGCGCTGCCGCACTGTCTAGAGTTTGCTGTCGCCTGCGCGATGCGGCGCCATGCCTCATGCAGTGGGCTGATGCACAGCGGCGGGTGGAGCTGCGCCTGCATCGCCCCCCTGCCCCGCCCCCATCGCCGCGATGGCGGCGGGCGCCCCTTCCACCTGCACGTGCATGACGCGCTGCGGGTAGGGGATTTCCAGCCCGTGGGCGCGCAGCGCCTTGAGGATGGCCCGGTTGATTTCCGAGCGCAGGCCGAGGGAGCCGTTCTCGGGATCGGCAATCCAGAACCCCACCGTGAATTCGAGCCCATCCGCCCCGAACGCCGACAGGGCCACGCTGGGCGCAGGGTCGCGCAGCACGCGGCTGCTGGCCAAAGCCGCCTCGGACAGGAGGCGGATGACCAGGTCCACGTCGCTGTCGTAGCCCACGCTGACCACCGTGGACAGCCAGACCCGAGGATCGGCCAGCGACAGGTTCTCGACCCGCTGGATGATCAGCATCTCGTTGGGCACGATGGACTCGCGCCCGGTGGGCGAGCGCACCACGGTGTAGCGCGCATTGATGTCAGTGATGCGCCCTTCGAAGTTGTCCACCCGCACGTTGTCGCCAATGCGCATGCTCCGCTCGGCCAGGATCACGAAGCCACTCACGTAGTTGGATGCGAGCTTCTGCAGGCCAAAACCCAGCCCCACGCCCACAGCACCGCCCAACACCGACAGCGCCGTGAGGTCGATCCCCACTGCCGAGAGGGCCATGATGAGCCCGACGAAGATCAGCAGCGCCCGCACGGCATTGCTCACCGCCTTGCGCAGCGACAGTTCGGCCCCGCTGGCCGCGCGCAGCAGGCGCGACTCGATGGCGGCCGAGATCCACAGCGCGATCAGCAACACGGCCCCGGCCGTCAGCGCGCCTTCGATGATGGTGCGCACCGACAACGTGGCGCCACCCACCTTCCAATGGATCTGGTCGAGTTCCTCCAGCACCAGGGGCAGCAGCCCCGTGACCCACAGCACCATGCCCAGCCAGGCCAGCCAGGAGATGGAGCGTTCAATGGGCCGCACCCAGGCGGCATCCGGGTACGCCACCTGCAACACCTTCACACCGATGCGGATGACCACCAGCGACACCAGCACCGGCACCGCCACCCTGAACACAGCGAGCGGAATCCACTGCAGCAGCGCCGCACGCGCCACATAGGCCAGCGTGAGCAGCGCCAGCGGAAACAGTGCGCCATCCACGATCCGCGTGCCAAACAGGATCGAGCGCGGGTCGCCCCGGTGCAGGCCGCGCTGCAGCAGCGCCACCAGCAGCCACGCCATGCCCAGGCAGGCCGCCAGGGCCGCCAGTTCCACCAGCACCGTGGGGCGCAGGAACGCCTCGGCCCAGCGGCCCACGTCTTCCAGCATGGGGATGTCGGTCGTCGTCACCATGGCTCTCAGCGCTTCCAGGCAGGCTGGCGCTTTTCAGCAAAGGCGCGCGCGCCTTCCTGCGCAGCCTCATCCATCATGTTGGCGGCCATGGCCTGGCCCGCCAGCTGGTAGGCGGCATCCAGCCCCAGCTCGCGCTGCTGGTAGACCAGTGCCTTGCCCATGGCCACCGCGACGCGCGGCTTTTGAAGGATGGACTGCACCAGCTGCTCGATTTCGGCATCCAGCGCATCGGCCGGCACCACGCGGTTGACCAGCCCCTGGTCCAGCGCCGTGGCAGCGTCGATGAAATCGCCGGTGAGCAGCATCTCCATGGCACGCTTGGCCGGTACGTTGCGCACCAGCGGAACACTGGGCGTGGCGCAAAACAGGCCGTAGTGGATTCCGCTCGTGGCAAAGCTGGCCGAGTCGGCCGCCACCGCTAGGTCGCACTGCGCCACCAGCTGGCACCCGGCCGCCGTGGCCATGCCTTGCACGCGTGCAATCACCGGCACGGGCAGCTTGTGGATGGCCAGCATCACGCGGCTGCACTGCGCAAACAGCTTCTGGTAATACGCCAGCTCGGGGTTGGCCGCCATGTCCTTGAGGTTGTGCCCGGCACAGAAGGCCTTGCCTGCTGCGGCCAGCACGACCACGCGCACAGCTTCGTCGCGGCCCGCATCGTCCAGCGCCTGCTGCAGCGCAGAGAGCATCTCTGCACCCAGCGCGTTGAAGCGGGCCGGGTCGTTCAGGGTCAAGGTGAGCACGCCGCGCGCATCGCGGGTGGTTGTCAGCACATCATCGAAGTTCTTTGTCGTCATAGTTTGCTCCTCTCAGCCATCTGCACGCCGACTGAAACTGGCACTGCCCAGGCGGGGACCGCCGCGCAAGGGCCGCCCCGCCGCGCTGGCGGCGTCCCCTTCCGGCATCGCGCAACGATGCAAGAGAAGGGGGAAGCGGCGAAGCTGCTCAGGAAGTTGGTCACAAATCCGCGAGAACCCGCAAATGCGCCTCCACACTGCGCGCCAGCGGTCCCATCACATATCCGCCCTCCAGGCACGACACAATGCGACCCTTGGAAAACCGCTGCGCCACGTCCTTCACGCGCTGCGTAATCCAGGCGTAGTCCTGCTCGGTCAGCCCCAGCTGGCCCATGTCGTCCTCGCGATGTCCGTCGAAGCCCGCGCTCACAAAGATCATCTCGGGCTTGAAGGCCTCCAGGCGGGGCATCCACATCATCTCGATGATTTCGCGGATGTCCATGCCGCGCGTATACGCAGGCACGGGTACGTTGACCATGTTCGGGGCCGGATTCTGGTCGCCGCTGTAGGGGTAAAACGGGTGCTGGAAGATGCTGACCATCAGCGCGCGCGGGTCGTTCGCCAGGATGTCTTCGGTGCCGTTGCCATGGTGCACGTCAAAGTCCACCACCGCCACGCGCTGCAGGTTGTAGCGCTGCAGCGCATATTTGGCGGCCACCGCCACGTTGTTGAAGAAGCAAAAGCCCATGGCCTTGTCGCGGCAGGCGTGGTGGCCCGGCGGGCGCACCGAGCAGAAGGCGTTTTCCACCTCGCCGGCCATCACGGCGTCGGTGGCGGCCAGCGCGGCGCCGGCGGCGCGCAGGGATGCCTTCCAGGTGTGGGCGTTGATGGAGGTGTCGGTATCGATCTGCGCGTAGCTGGGGCCGCCGGCCATCAGCTCTTCGTTGAGCCGGTCCGACAGGCCGCGCAGCGCCGCGATGTGCATGCGGCCGTGGGCCAGTTCGATGTCCGCCAGCGAGGCCTCGGGGGCGTCATAGCGGGCCAGGGCATCGGCCACGCCGGTGATCAGCAAGCGATCTTCGATGGCATCCAGGCGTTCGGGGCATTCGGGGTGGCCCGGGCCCATCTCGTGCTTCCAACAATCCCGATGGGTGAAATAGCCCGTCTTGCTCACAGTCTTGTCCCCGTGTCTCGCATTTTTACGATTTTTTCGGATAACGTCGCGCCATGAATGCACAGCACAAGATCAAATCGTTACTGGACCAGCTTAACACGGTGATCGTGGGCAAAGAGGCCCAGGTCCAGGACTGCGTGGCCTGCCTGCTGGCCGGGGGGCACCTGCTCATCGAGGACGTGCCGGGTGTGGGCAAGACCACGCTGGCCCATGCGCTGTCGCGCACCTTCGGCCTGCAGTTTTCGCGGGTGCAGTTCACCGCGGACCTGATGCCCAGCGACCTCACGGGCGTATCGGTATACGAGCGCGGCAAGGAGGCGTTTGTGTTCCACCCTGGCCCAGTGTTTGCCCAGGTGCTGCTGGCCGACGAGATCAACCGCGCCAGCCCCAAAACGCAAAGCGCCTTGCTCGAAGCCATGGAGGAAAAGCAGGTGTCGGTGGAAGGTGAGACGCGCGCCCTGCCCCACCCCTTCTTCGTCATTGCAACCCAGAACCCGCACGACCAGCTGGGCACCTTCGCGCTGCCGGAATCGCAGCTCGACCGCTTCCTGATGCGCATCTCCATCGGCTACCCCGACCGCGCGGCCGAGCGCGTGCTGCTGGCGGGCGCTGACCGCCGCGACATGGTGGACACCATGCTGCCCCTGCTGTCCGACGAGGAGCTGGCCGAGCTGCAGCGCCAGGTGCTGGCCGTGCACACGGCCGAGCCGCTGCTCAACTACGTGCAGGACCTGATTGCGGCCACGCGCTCGGGCCGGTGGTTCTTGCAGGGCCTGTCACCCCGCGCGGGCATTGCGCTAGTGCGCGCGGCCAAGGCCCAGGCGCTCATCAGCGGACGCGACTACGTCGCACCCGATGACGTGCAGGCCGTGCTGCCGCAAACCATCGCCCACCGCCTGGTGCCCGTGAGCGACGCCGGCCGCGGCGCGGTGGAGCAGGTGCGGGCCATGATGGACGCGGTTCCACTGCCCTGAAGCTGCTGCGCCATGGCACTCGCCCTCTCCCGCGCCGCCGGTGCGCTCAACCCGCTGGCGCCACTGCGGCGCCGGTTCCGGCAGTGGTGGCAAGGCCGATTGCCGCTGACCGACACGCTGCTGCTCACGCAGCGCAACGTGTACATCCTGCCCACGGGCTCGGGCTGGATGCTGGCACTGACCCTGCTGGTGCTGCTGGTGGCATCCATCAACTTCCAGCTCAACCTGGGCTACCTGCTGACTTTTCTGCTGGCAGGCAGCGCCGTGATCGGCATGCATGTCTGCCATGCCAACCTGCGCGGACTCACCTTGCACTTGAAGACGCCCGAGCCGCATTTCATGGGCACGAGCACGGCGTTCGAGATCCAGCTATCGAGCGACCGCAAGACGCCGCGCTACGGCATCGCGCTGGCGGTGCACGACACCGACCAGGAGGCCCATCAGGAGCCTCATCATTGGGCCTGGACCGACGTGCCTGCCCAGGGGCAGTCCAGCGTGCAGGTGGCCTTCAAGCCCACCCGCCGGGGCCTGCACCGGGTGCCCACGCTGACGGCCGAGACCCGCTTTCCGCTGGGCACCTTCCGCGTGTGGACCTATTGGCGCCCCGCCGCCGAGGTGCTGGTGTACCCCGCCCCTGAAACCCCGCCACCGCCGCTGCCAGCAGGCGAGCCGCGCGGCGGCGGCACGGGCAGTGCGCCCACACAGGGCATCGGCGAATTCGACGGTGTGCGCGCCTACCGCCGGGGCGACCCGCTCAAGCTCGTGGTCTGGAAGAAGGCCGCCAAGTCGCTGGCCACCGGCACCGACGATCTGGTCAGCCGCGACGCCCAGCAGGCGCAACGGCATGAACTGTGGCTGGACATGAATCTGGCCACGCTGCAGGACCCGGAGGCCCGCATCTCACGCCTGGCCGCCTGGGTGCTGCAGGCCGACCGGCTCGGGCTGGACTATGGGCTGCGCCTGCCGGGACTGCAGATCGGTCCCGACGCCGGAGCCGCCCACCGCCGCAAATGCCTGGAGGCGCTGGCGTTGTATTGAGTCTGACCATGAGATCCAAGCCTTTTCCGCCTCCAGCGCTTATTTCTCAAGCGCAGGCAGCTATTATTTTTGAAGCATTCATGCCACCATCACCCTGGCGTGGGCCCTTGCGATGACCCTGCGCCAAACCCTTGCCTCCCTGCCCCGCGACGCGCGCGACACGCTGTTCCTGCTGTTCGTGATCGTGTGGGTCATCGCGCCGCAGATCTCCAACTTGCCCGTATGGACCAGCCTGCTGGCCGGCGGTCTGCTGCTGTGGCGCGGCTGGCTCGCCTGGAAGGGCCGGCCGCTGCCGGGCCGCTGGACCGTGGCCGCCCTGCTGACGGTGGCGGTGGCGGGCACGCTGTTCACGCACCGCACCATCCTCGGCCGGGAGGCGGGCGTCACGCTCATCGTCATGCTGCTGGCCCTCAAGATGCTGGAGCTGCGCGCGCGGCGCGACGCCATGGTGGTGTTCTTCCTGGGCTTCTTCACGATGCTCAGCAACTTCTTCTTCTCGCAGTCGCTCACCACCGCCGCCGCCATGCTGGTGGCCTTGCTGGGCCTGCTGATGGCGCTGGTCAATGCCCACATGCCGGTGGGGCGCCCGCCGCTTTCGCAGACCTTTCGCATCGCGGGCACCATGGCCCTGCTGGGCGCACCCATCATGGTCGCGCTGTTCATGCTGTTTCCCCGCATGGCGCCGCTGTGGGGCGTGCCGAGCGACAACCTTGCCGGCCGCAGCGGGTTGTCCGGCAGCATGCGGGTGGGCGACATGGCCGAGATCGCGCTGGACGATCGGGTGGCCATCCGCCTCAAGTTCGAAGGCGGCCCCAACGACGTGCCGCCGCAATCGATGTTGTACTTTCGCGGCCCCGTGCTGACAGGCTTTGACGGCCGCCAATGGCAGGCCGAACCGTTCCGGGAAGACAGCGCCTGGGCCGCGCGCGCCGCGTTGCCCGCCAACCTGCAGGTCGGCGGCCCCGCGTTGCGCTACGAAGTCACGCTGGAACCCCAGCGCCAGCCCTGGCTGATGGTGCTCGAAGCCACGCCCGAGGCACCCCAGCTGCCTGGCGACCTGCGCGCCTACATGACCCAGGACCTGCAGTGGCTCACCCAGCGCCCCATCACCGATGTGCTGCGCTACCAGGCCGTGAGCTACCCCGAGTTCCGCCACGGCCCGCAGCAAACGGTGCGACAGCTGCGCGTGTTCACCAACCTGCCGCCCGGCTTCAACCCCCGCACCCTGGCGCTGGCAGCCCAGATGCGGGCCGACCCGGCGCTGGCCAGCGGCGGCACCCAGGCCCTGATCGACGCCGCCCTGCAGCGGCTGCGCACGGGCGGCTACAACTACACGCTGGAGCCCGGCGTGTACGGCGAGCACACCGCCGACGAGTTCTGGTTTGACCGCAAGGAGGGGTTTTGCGAGCACATCGCCTCGGCCTTCGTGGTGCTGATGCGGGCCATGGACATCCCCGCGCGCATCGTGACCGGCTACCAGGGCGGCGAGCGCAACCCCGTGGATGGCTACTGGACTGTGCGCAACGCCGACGCCCACGCCTGGACGGAAGTCTGGATGGAAGGGCGCGGCTGGGTGCGCGTGGACCCCACGGGGGCCGTGTCCCCCGGCCGCGTGGGCCAGTTCCAGCGCCTGCGCGCACCGCAAGGCGCATTCGCCACGGCCATGGGCGCCCTCAGCCCGGGCATGGTGCAACAGCTGCGCGCCGTGTGGGAGGCCGTGAACAACCGCTGGAACCAGTGGGTGCTCAACTACACCCAAAGCCGCCAGATGGACCTGCTCAAGGCGCTCGGGTTCGAATCTCCCAGCTGGCAGGACCTCACCACCGTCATGGCCATGCTGGTCGTGACAGCCGCCCTGGGCGCCATGGGCTGGAGCCTGTGGGAGCGCAGCCAGCACGACCCGTGGCTCAGGCTGCTGGCGCGCACGCGCCAGCGGCTGGCCCGCGCCGGCCTGCCCTTGCCCGAAACACTGCCGCCCCGCGCGATGGCCGAACAGGTCCGCGCACGGTTCGGCACCCCCGCCAACGCCGTGGCCGACTGGCTGCTGCGGCTGGAGCAGCTGCGCTACGCCCCCAAGCCGACCCAGGAGCTGAGCCAGCTGCGCCGAGAATTCCGCCAGCTGCCCTGGCCTGGACGATGAATCCCGCTGATCCGCACCGCGGACCAGCGTCCCCTCCAAGACCGACCCCGACATGAAGAAAACCGTCCCACGGACAACCGCCACACTCTCCAAAATTGCTATATTTTTAATAGCTTCCTGCGCAATTCCAGCAAGCGCCAGCCCGCAAAAATCTTCCAAGGCTGCGGCCGCCCGACAACAGCCTGCCGTGCTCTACGCCTCGCGCCCCGAGGCAATGCAGTTTGCCCACGACCTCGCGGCCCGCCGCGACCTGGACCGCGAGTGGGTGCGCCAAGCCATCGGGCAGGCCCGCTTCCTGTCGCAGGTGCCCAAGCTCATGCTGCCCCCGCCCAAAGGCACGGCCAAGAACTGGCGCGCCTACCGCAGCCGCTTCATCGACCCCGTGCGCATCCGCGCGGGCCAGCAGTTCTGGCAGGCGCATCAGACCACCCTGGAGCGCGCCGAACGCGAATTCGGCGTGCCCGCCGAAATCATTGTGGGCATCATCGGCGTGGAAACCATCTACGGCCAGCAGATGGGCAGCTTCCGCGTGATGGACGCGCTGGCCACGCTGGCGTTCGACTTTCCTTCAGCCCACCCGCGCGCCGCGGAGCGCACCGAGTTCTTTCGCCGCGAGCTGGAGCAGTTCCTGAGCCTCGCCCACCGCAGCAACACCGACCCCTTCGAGCCCCGCGGCAGCTACGCCGGCGCGATGGGCCTGGGGCAGTTCATGCCCTCGAGCTGGGTACGCTATGCCATCGACTTCGACGGCGACGGCCGCGTGGACCTGTTCAACAGCCCGGCCGATGCCATCGGATCCGTGGCCAACTACTTCCGGGGCCACGGCTGGACGCCGGGCATGCCCACGCACTTTGGCGTGGAATTCGACATGGCGCGGCTGCAGCTGGGCGACCTGCTCGCGCCCGACATCCTGCCCACCTTCAGTGCAGCCAGCATGCAGGCCAGGGGCGCCGTGCTGGATGCCGCTGGCGCCCAGCACACCGGTCCGCTGGCGCTGGTGGAACTGCAAAACGGCGCGGAGGCACCCAGCTACGTGGCAGGCACCGAGAACTTCTATGCCATCACGCGCTACAACTGGTCCAGCTACTACGCCATGGCGGTGATCGAGCTGGGCCGCGAAGTCGCGGCCGCGCGAGCGCGCTGATCCAGCGCTGCCACGCAGAACCGGGAACAGTGCCCGGGATGATGATGCGGCGGACTGCCGCAGGGGGGCTTGCCTACCTCAACGCGCGCTGCGTTGGGGGGAAAGGCCGGTGGCCGCGCGGCCAAATCGGGGTTTACCGGGGCTCGCCAGCGCGCTGGCGCAAGTCACGCCACAATGCGTCGCTTCACCCGCCAGCCGGGCCCATCGCCGCAGCGGCACGCACCATTTCCAGACCACCATCCCATGCCTGCATCATCTTCTTCCATGCCCGCTGCGGACGCGATTGTCCGTGTGCGGGGCGTAAGCAAAACCTACGCTGGCGGCTTCCAGGCGCTCAAGAACATCGACCTGGACATCCGGCGCGGCGAAATCTTTGCCCTCCTCGGGCCCAATGGCGCGGGCAAGACCACGCTCATCAGCGTGATCTGTGGCATGAGCAACGCGACCACCGGCACCATCACCGCCGACGGGCACGACACCGTGCGCGACTACCGCGCCGCCCGCGCGGCCATTGGCCTCGTGCCGCAGGAGCTGCACACCGACTCGTTCGAGACCGTGTGGGCCACGGTGAGCTTCAGCCGCGGTCTGTTCGGCAAGCCGCCCAACCCGGCGTACATCGAAAAGATCCTCAAGGATCTGTCGCTCTGGGACAAGAAGGACACCAAGATCCTGGCCCTCTCGGGCGGCATGAAGCGCCGCGTGCTGATCGCCAAGGCGCTGTCGCACGAACCCAAGATCCTGTTCCTGGACGAGCCCAGCGCGGGCGTGGACGTGGAGCTGCGCCACGACATGTGGCGTCTGGTGCGGGAGTTGCGCGACGCAGGCACCACCATCATTCTCACCACGCACTACCTTGAAGAAGCCGAGGACATGGCCGACCGCATCGGCGTGATCCGCAAAGGCGAGCTGATCGTGGTGGAAGACAAGGCCGTGCTGATGCGCAAGCTGGGCAAGAAGGAGCTGGCCATCACGTTGCAGCACCCCATGGAGCAGGTGCCCGCAGCACTCGCCCGCTGGCCGCTGGTGCTCGGCCAGGGCGGCACCACCCTCACCTACACCTTCGATACCCAGCAGGAGGACACCGGCATCGCCGCCCTGCTGCGTGCCCTGGCCGACCACGGCATCGACTTCAAGGACCTGCACTCCAGCGAGAGCTCGCTGGAAGACATTTTCGTGAGCCTGGTGCACCAGGACCGCGCTCCTTCGCCATCGACGCAGAAAGCGATCTCCGCATGACCGGCCTGAACCTCCATGGCGTGCGCGCCATCTACCGCTTTGAAATGCACCGGGCCTTTCGCACGTGGATGCAAAGCCTCATCGCGCCGGTGCTCACCACGGCGCTGTACTTCATCGTGTTTGGCTCCGCCATCGGCTCGCGCATGGGCGACATCGGCGGCGTGGGCTACGGCGCCTACATCATCCCGGGCCTGCTCATGCTGTCGCTGCTGTCCGAGAGCATTTCCAACTCGGCCTTCGGCATCTACATGCCCAAGTGGTCCGGCACCATCTACGAACTGCTCAGCGCGCCGGTCAACTGGGTCGAGGTGCTGCTGGGCTATGTGGGCGCGGCCGCCAGCAAGTCGCTGCTGGTGTCGGTGCTCATCCTCGCCACCGCCCGGGTGTTTGTGCCCTACGAGGTGGCCCACCCGGTGTGGATGGTGGGCTTCCTGGTGCTCACCGCCGTCACGTTCTGCCTGTTCGGCTTCATCATCGGCCTGTGGGCCGACAGCTTTCAGAAGCTGCAGGTCATCCCCCTGCTGGTGATCACGCCGCTCACCTTTCTGGGCGGCGCG
>NZ_JALEGG010000160.1 GCF_022763525.1 Acidovorax sp. | reverse complement strand
CTTACGGACAACTGCTGGCCAGCGGTCAGATCCAGCTCAACGCGCAGGGCGTGCCCATCGTGCAGCCGGGACAGGTGCTGCGGTTTGATCTGTCGGACTCGAGCGCGGCGCAGTGGGGCGGGCGCGCGATTGAGCACGAGAGTGCGGGGCGGGCGCAGCGGGAGGCTCAGGCTGCTCAGCAGGCGGGAGAGACCACCACAGGAGCAGGTGGCGGACGAGGGTTTGTGCATCCTGCGCTGGCTTCAGAGCATGGTCGCTACTCCTTTGCAGGACGCTCCACGATTACCGACCCTAATACTTACATTGATCCGCGCCAACGCACCATGGCACTGGCGGACATGTCGAACGTGCCCGCTGACAAATACAGCGCAGAAGAGTGGAGAGCCGTAGCCCAGGAGTACAAGCAAATCCGGGGCAAAGACTTCTCTCGCGACACCATCTATAACGGCCTGTGGACCAAGGCGGCGCAACTGGACGCTGCGGCAGGCAAAGGGTGGAGCCGGGATGTGATCAATGACATCACGGGCTTTGCCACGTCAGAAGGGTTGCATGCACAGGCCGGGGTGGCGATAGGTGGTGCGCTGGGCCGGGGTATTGGTAACAGGCTGGGTGGCAGCGTTGACAATGTAGTCGCGGGCGCTGAAAGTCGTCCAAGCGGCGGCGCTGCCGTCCAAACACTTGGCGCGACAAGAGAACAAGCCGTAGCTGATGCCGTTGGAGGGGTTCGTTCTGGGGAGATTATTAAAACCACACGCGGAAAGACAGATGTCGATGTGACGGATCCAGCTGGCAACCTCATTGCGGTGGGGGGACCAGCCAAAGCAGATAACCTCGGGAACTTTGTTCGAGGACTAATGGTGTATTCTGAAACCGCCACCGCTCGGGGTGTTAGCGCGTATTTTTACTATGCGCCAAATACGCCTCAGACGGTGATTGATGCAGCGACCAAAGTGCTTGGCCCCGGCTTTGTAAAGCCTATTCCCTAAAGATTTTGTTATGGCTTCGTTTACCTACACAGTTTGGTCCAATCTCTCCTTGCCTGCGTTGATTAATCAATTCCGGTTTGTCTTTGATCAATTGAACTTCTCTCTAACGAACAATCAATCTGGAAAAATTCATTTATGGAGTGACCGGGAGATTGAAATTGATCCATCTGCGTTGTCATTAATTTCAGATATTGAGTTGCCCTTGGGAGTGCAGTGGTGGCGAGGTGATGACGACATTTATGTTGGCTTTTCCAAGGCAAGTGATGTTGGTGGATTTATTTGCCACATAAGCCTTGTTGGGCTCTCTCGCGAGGAGCAGGCGGAGATTGCGAAGTTGCTAATCCTGCATATCACGCCTGAGAAACAGTGCTTTCCTGATGACTTTTATGTGTTTCGACTAAGTGCACAGTAGGAATTCGGCTCCGAGCGGCTTTATCGTATAACCCCCCCTCCGGCCGCGATAGACCCAACCCCAAGCGCAGCGGTGCCATAGCGGGCACTGACGCAGGCACCGTTGTCGGGTGCGCAAGTTCCGTGAAGCGGCTGAGCACAGCCACTCGCACATGCGATTCCGTTACCTGTCGCATCCCGAATGATGCTTGTGCGTGCTCATACACAGTGGCCAATTTGGCAAAGCTGCCCAATTTCTCGCGGCGCCCCCCGCCCGCCCACTTGGCGCAACCAGATCGACGGCGGGGCTGCCTTCCGTGCCGGTGTAGACGCCATCAAGGGGCTTGTAACGCACCCGCTTGCGCGGGCTGAAGAACGTCTCAAGTGTCCCAGCCCGGCGCTTCCCGCTCCACCTTGCGCAGCAGCGCAGGCCAAGCAAAGGCGCCGCCCAGGCCGCCGGTCTGCACGCGCATGGCCTGGGCCACACCGCTCACGATCTGGGGGTTTACGGGGATCAACTCGCCACCGGCCTGCGCGTCGATCTGAATGCGGCAGGTGTTCTCGAAGCTGTACATCGACAGGAACGCGTCGGCAATCGTCTTGCCCACGGTGAGCAGTCCGTGGTTGCGCAGCATGAGGAAGTTGGCTTCCCCCAGGTCGGCCTGCAGGCGCGGCTTTTCCTCGTCGCGGAAGGCCACGCCTTCGTAGTCGTGGTAGGCCAGCGAGGCGAGCACGAAGGTGCTCTGCTGGCTGATGGGCAGCACGCCGCACTGCTGCGCGCTCACCGCCACGCCCGCGCGCGTGTGGGTGTGCAGCACGCAGCCGGCTTCAGGCCGCGCCTCGTGCACTGCGCTGTGGATCACGAAGCCGGCGGGGTTCACCGGGAAGGGCGAGTCGTGCAGCTTGTTGCACTGCATGTCGACCTTGATCAGGCTCGATGCCGTGATCTCTTCGAACATGAGGCCATAGGGGTTGATGAGGAACTGGTGCTCGGGGCCCGAGACCGACTCGGGCAGCTTGGCGCTGATGTGGGTGAAGACCATGTCGCTGAAGCCATAGAGCGCGACGAGGCGGTAGCACGCGGCCAAGTCGCAGCGCAGTTGCCATTCTTCGGTGGATACGCTGCCTTGAATCGATGGGATGTTGAGCATGGGGTTGTCTCCGTGGGGTGGGGCATGGCGCACTGTAGGTTGCTGCGGCCTGAATCAGTGTCCGGCAGGCTACACAAGGGGCATCGGGCGCGCGGGGTGGGGGTTTCCCTCAATGTCGCTCGCGTTCCATTGCGTTGTGCGAACTTCCAATCGCGGCTTGGCGGGCGTCCCTACAGTCTTTTCATCCCGCCGTCCTGCGCGGGATTTCCACACGATTTCTGGAGGACCCCACCATGCACGCTTCATCGCGCACTTTGCGCAAATTGCTCGCCACGCTCATGTCTGCCGCCTGCCTGTCGGGCCTTGCGTTTTCGGCCCGGGCGCTTGAGACCGTCGACAAGGGCGCTTTCACCATCGCCTTCTCGGGCGACATGCCGGGCACCGGATACCAGGACGGCAAGATGGTCGGCTATGACGGCGAGATCCTGCAGCGCATTGCCGAGGCGCTCAAGCTCAAGGTCAAGCCCGCGCTGATGGAGTGGTCGGGCACCATTGCCTCGGTGCAATCAAAGCGGGTGGATGTGATGGCAGGCACCATGGGCTGGACGGAGCAGCGTTCCAAGATCATGGCGCTGAGCGACCCCATCCATTACTTCAAGAACGGCATCACCCAGTCGGACAAGACGGACTGGAGCAAGCTCAAGGACCTGGAGGGCAAGAAGGTCGGCACCATCACCGGTTTTTCGTTCATCCCCGAGCTGCGCAAGATCAGCGGCCTGCAACTGGCGCTTTATGACACCTCGGATGCCGCCGTGCGCGACTTGCTGGCCGGGCGCATCGACGCCGTGATCGGCGACCCGCCGGTAATGCAGTACGCGATCTCGCAGAACCCGCAGTGGAAGATCAAGTTCAACGCCTTCACCGACGCATCGCCCGACTACCCGCTGCTCACCGGCCTGGGCCAGGTGGTGTTCGGCCTGAACAAGGACAACCCCGAACTGGTAAAGGCCGTCAATGCCGAGATCGCCAAGCTCTGGGGTAACTGCGAGATGCGCAAGATCGGCAAGAACTATGGCCTGGTGCAAGACGTCTGGTACATCCCCGTGGGCCAGAACGCTCGCGCCGGCGTGGACCGTGCAGCGGACTGGAAGCTGCCCTCGTGCAAATAGCGGCGCGCAGCATCCGCTGATTTGATTTCTCGTTGGTGTCGACGAAACGGCCGCATGCTTTTTTCAAGGCATGCGGTCGTTTCACATGGCGCCCTGTTCTTTTTTCTCCTGTCGAGTTGAGCACCATGGCAACGCATGACCAGCCTTTGCGCGGACTCTCCATCCGCGCCTCCCTGATCCTCGGTTTCTCGGCTATCGGTGTGCTGCTGGCGGTGGTGCTGTCCCTCGCCGTGCATGCGGGGTTGGCCGCCAACGCGCGGGCCGGCGTTGTTGCGGCGCAGAGCCTGCCGCAGTGGAATGCCGCCTACGCGGTGTCGCTGGAGGTTTCGGCCATCTCGCGGGCCCTGCGCGATGCGGTGCTGGTGCAGATGCAGGAAGACCTGCCTGTGGAGGTCGAGCGCATCGAGGCGGCGCACCAGCGCATTGCGGGTCACATGGCCGCGCTCACGGCGGCGGTGGCGCAGCCTGCCGAGCGGCAGCAGCTGGACGCGATCGTGCAGGCCGCGGTGCGCTTCCAGAGCGACCGCGAGCAGTTCATTGCGCACCTGCAGGGCGGTGCACGCGGTCCGGCACGCGGCATGTTGACGGGCGTGCTGCGCGAGTCCCAGGCGGCCTATCTGGATGCGCTGGCGCAGTTGCGCGCGTCGCAGGCGGACGGCGTGCAGCGGGCTGCTGCGGCGTCCACCCAGGCGGTGCAAGACATGCTGTGGCAAGTGGGTGCGTCGCTGGCGGCAGCGCTGCTGCTGGTCGCCGCAGTCGCCGTGCTGCTGCTGCGCACGCTCAGGCTGCGGCTGGGCGCGGAGCCGGCCGCCGCCGCGGCAGCCATGGCACGCGTGTCGGCGGGCGATCTCACCCTGCCGCTGCCGGGCGTGGCGGCGCCCCGGAGTTCGGTGATCGACTCACTGCGCGCCATGGTGGCGGGCTTGGGCGAGACCGTGAAGGAGGTGCGCCGGGCATCGAGGGATGTGGCAGGCCACAGCCTGCACTTGGTCGATGAAGCCCGCACGCTTGCCGAGCGCACCGAGATGCAATCCGCCGAGTTGCAGCAGGCAGCGGCCGCGCTGGAGGAGTTTGCGGACACCATGGACCACAGCCAGCAATCGGTGCAGGAGGCGCACCGCCTGGCGGCCTCGGCCTGCCAGGTGGCGCGCGACGGTCAGGCCATCGTGGACGATGCGATGCAGAGCATGCTGTCCGTGGCAGGCCATGGGCAGCGCATTGCGGAGACCACGGCGGTCATTGACGGCATTGCGTTTCAGACCAACATCCTCGCGCTCAATGCGGCGGTGGAATCGGCCCGGGCCGGGGCGCAAGGGCGGGGCTTTGCGGTGGTGGCAAGCGAGGTGCGCAGCCTGGCGCAGCATTCCGCGCAGTCGGCCCGCGAGATACGGCAGATGATCGAGGAAACGAACGCGCAGATTGCCAGCTGCCGCGCAATGGTGGAACGGGCCCGTGCGCAGACCGCAGGGGTGATCGCTGCGGTGGAGTCGTTCGCTCAGCTGATGACCGCCGTGCAGACGGCCAGCAGCGAGCAGACCGTGGGCGTGCAGCAGTTGACCGAAGTGCTCTCGCGCATCGACCAGTTCACGCAGCGCAACGCTGCGCTGGTGAACGAAACCCGGGGCGCGTCGGAAGCGCTGCACGCGCAGTCCGACCGGCTGGTGTCGGTGGTGGCCCGTTTTCGTGTCGAGGGCGATGCGGAGGATGGGCGCCGTGCGGACGGTAGGGGTGGCGCAGGTGGTGCCGTAGTTCGGGTCGCCGCCGTGCGACAGGCCGCGCCTGTGCCCGTCCGTCTGTCCACCCGCGCTCAGGTGGTTTCGTCGACGCCGGCCTGAAGGCTCTTGCGCATGCGGCCCGGCGGCATGCCGTACAGCTGCTGGAAGTGGCGGATGAAGTGCGAGGCGTCCGCAAAGCCGCATTCATAGGCGATGGTGATCACCGGCAGGTCGGTGCTGGTGAGCATCCACTTGGCGTACTTCAGCCGCGCGTTGCGGTAGTACTCCGATGGGGTGCAGCGTGTCTCGGCCAGGAACACGCGCTCGAGCTGGCGGCTGCTCGAATCCACGAGCCGCGCGATGACCGCGATCTCCAGCGGCGTGCCGATGTTCTTCTCCATGAGCACGATGGCTTGGCGCAGCTTGTCGTGGTCGGTGGTGCCATAGCCCAGCGCGTGGCGGCGCGCCACATGCGTGTGGCCGGCGGATGGGTTCACCGTCATCTGGTGCACCACCTTGGCCGCGCGGTCGGGGCCGCAGTGCAGGCGCACCAGCTCGGCCATGAGTTCCACGATGGAAATGCCGCCCGCGCAGGTAATGCGGTCGCCATCGAACAGATAGTGCGAGTCCGTCACGAAAGGCAGCGTGGGGAAAGCCTGCTGCCAGTCGTCCACATGGTAGGGGTGCACACAGGCGCGCCGCTGTTCCATGAGGCCTGCATGCGCGAGCACGAACGAGCCCGTGCAAATGCCGATGAGCGGCTTGCCCAGCGATGCTGCGTACTGCAGAAACTCACGGTAGCGCGGGTTGGCCGAGGGAATGGCCGGCAGCAGCCCGCCGATGACGGCGATGTAGTCGTAGTCGCATTCGGAGGAGAGCGATTCCTGCACAGGCACTTGCACGCCGCAGCTGGCGGCCACCGATTGGCCTGGAATGCCCAGGATCGTCCAGGAGCAGCGGATCTGCCGGCTCTGGTCGCCCACGTCGGCCGCGTGCCGCAGGCCGTCGCACAGGCCGGCCAGGGACAGCAGCGGAAATTGTGGCCACAACAGGATGCCCACGCGCAGCTCGGTGCCGGTGGTCTTGCGACGGGGCGCGGCGGCGGGACGCGATGCGGCGTCGAGCTTGCCGATCAGTGCACCAATGTCGCCTGTGTTCTGTGCACTTCCCTGGTGCGGTTTTGCACCAACGTTGTCTTTTTTCGCCTGGAAATTGCTTTTTCTGGAGGCCATCGGGTTTTCCCTGACTGTCGCATACGTTCAATATAGCTGCGTCCTCCTCCAATGAACAGAAGGGCCAAATTTTTAGCATCGACGCACTGTGTATCGAACGGTATGTCTGCAAGGACTGTGCCGCGATGCCGGCCACCTGGGTGCACGCGAGCTGTTCGCGAGACCCGCTGTTTTGTCTGGAGAATGATGTGAACCACCCGCCTTTGCTCCGCGTGAGCGGCCTCAAGAAGAGCTACGGTCAGGCCGAAGTGCTCAAGGGCATTTCCTTCGACCTGAAGAAAGGCGAGACCCTCTCGCTGATCGGCCCTAGCGGTTCGGGAAAGTCCACCTGCCTGCGCTGCCTGAACTTTCTGGAAAAGCCCAATGAGGGCGAAGTCATGCTGGAGTCCGAGCGCATCGGCCAGGTGCCGGCGCGCAAGGGCGGCGGCTGGCGCCTGATGAGCGACACCGAGATGGCACCGCAGCGGCGCGAGATCGGCATGGTCTTCCAGCTGTTCTACCTGTGGCCCCACCTGACGGTGCGGGACAACGTGGCGCTGGCATCCATCAAGGCCGGTGGCATGCGGCGGGACGAAGCCTACGCGCTGGCCGAGGAGATGCTGGAGAAAGTGCACCTGCGCCACAAGGCCGGTGCGTACCCAGAGCAGCTCTCGGGCGGGCAGCAGCAGCGCGTGGCCATTGCGCGCACGCTGGCGCAAAAGCCCAAGCTCATCCTGTTCGACGAGCCCACCTCGGCGCTGGACCCTGAGCTGGTGGGTGAGGTGCTGGGCGTGATCCGCGAGCTGGCCGACGAAGGCCGCTCGATGATCCTCGTGACGCATGAGATCCGCTTCGCGCGCGACGTGGCCGACCGCGTGATCTTCATGGACGGTGGCCACATCGTGGAGGAAGGCCCGGCTGCACAGGTGATCAACACACCGCGCATGGAACGCACGCGCAGCTTCCTTGGGCAGGTGGGGCAGGAAGCGGGGCTGGGTTGACCATGCCAAGCCTCGATACCTTCACCCTGATCGCGCTCACGCTGGCGCGGGGCGCATGGAAGGCGGCCCAGGTGGCGGCCGGCGCCGCGCTGATCGCCGCGGGCCTGGGGCTTCTGCTGGCGCTGCTGGTGGTCTTTGTGCGCCACCGCGCACTGCAATGGGCCATCGCCGCCTACATCGAATGGATGCGCAATGTGCCGGCGCTGGCACATCTGTTCGTGCTGTATTTCGGGCTCGCTTCGGTGGGCGTGCGGCTGTCGCCGCTCACGGCGGCCATCGTGGGGCTGGGCCTGGTGGGCGCGGCCATCCTGTGCGATGTGTTCGCGGCCGGGCTGCGCTGCCTGCATGCGGGCCAGCGCGAGGCGGCACTGGCGGTGGGCCTCACGCCCGCGCAGACGCTGCGCTCGGTGCTGCTGCCGCAGATGCTGCGCGTGACGCTACCTTCGCTGGGCAACTACGCAAGCCAGCTCGTCAAGGACACCTCCATCGCGTCGGCCATCGCGGCGCCCGAGGTCATGTTCTACGCACGCAACTTGGTGACGTCAACGTTCGAGACGCCACTGATCTACCTCACCGCCATGCTGCTCTACGCGGCCATGGTCCTGCCCATCAGCTGGGCCTTCACGCGCCTGGAGCGCAACGCCGCCCGGGGGGCACGATGAACGCATTTCTTGCAACCTATGCCGAGTACTGGGCGGATTGGTGGCCGCGCCTGATGGATGCCGCGCGCGTCACGGCCGAGCTGTCGGCCATCGGCTTCGCCATCGCCATCGTGTTGGGCGCGCTGCTCGTATGGATGCTGCGCAGCGGCCTGTCCGCGCTGCGGCGCACTGCCCAAGGTTTCATCGAGCTCCTGCGCGCCGTGCCGCTGCTGGCGCTGCTCCTGGCGATCTATTTCGTGCTGCCCTCCGTCGGCGTCACGCTGTCGGGCTACTGGGCCGGGGCCATTGGGCTGGGCGTGCATGGCTCGGCCTATGTGGCCGAGATCCTGCGCGGCGGGCTCCAGTCCGTGCATGGCGGGCAGCGCGAGGCAGGTCTGGCCGTGGGGCTCACGCCCCGCAGGGTCTTCCTGCACGTCACGCTGCCGCAGGCGCTGCGCGTGATGCTGCCGCCCCTGCTCAACAGCTATGTGGCGCTGCTCAAGGACAGCTCGCTGTGCGCACTGATCGCCACCAACGAACTGATGCTGGCCGCGAAGGCGATCTCCAGCGAGTACTTCCTGCCCCTGCACATCTTCATCCTGGTGGGGCTCCTGTATTTCGCGATCGCGTTTCCGCTGTCGATGTTGTCGCGCTGGATGGAACGCCGCATGGCCCTGGGCCGCCGAACGGTGGGGGCCGCATGAAGAGGAACGATTCGATGATTGCATCCATGGTGCACGCGCCGCTGGCATCGCAGGCCGCGGCCATCCGTGCGGGCGCGCTGTCCAGCGAAGCCCTGGTCAACGCGCAGCTTGAGCGCATCGCCCGGCATGGCGAGAAGCTGCATGCCTATACCGAGGTGTATGCCGACGATGCCCGCGCTGCGGCGCAGGGCCTGGACCAGATGGCGCGCGCCGGGGTGTTCGTGGGCCCGCTGCACGGCGTGACGGTGGCGGTGAAAGACCTGTTCGAGGTGCAGGGCAAGGCGATTTCCGCAGGATCGCGTGCCCGGCCCGCGCGCATGTCGCTGCACACTGCGACGGTGGTCGACCGGCTCCGCGCGGCCGGTGCCATCGTGATTGGCAAGACCCACACGGTGGAGTTCGCGTTCGGCGGTTGGGGCACCAATGCGGTGATGGGCACACCCTGGAATCCGTGGGACCAGGAGATCCATCGCACGCCCGGGGGCAGCAGCAGTGGCTCGGCGGTGGCACTGGCGGCGGGCTTGTGCAGCGCCTCGGTCGGCACAGACACGGGCGGATCGGTTCGCATTCCGGCGGGTTTGTGCGGGCTGGTGGGGCTCAAGACCACGCGGGGACTCATCAGCCGCCATGGCCTCATCGAGCTGTGTCCCACGCACGACACGGTGGGCCCGCTCACCCGCACCGTGCGCGACAGCGCACTGATGCTGGACGTGCTGGCGGGCGCGGACTCGAACGATGCCGTGTCGTTGCAGGCGCCGGTGCGGTCGGTGCAGCCGCAGCTGGAGCGTGGCGTGGAGGGCATGCGCGTGTGGACGCTGCCCGAGGCCGAGCGCCACGATGTGGACCCCGATGTACTGGCCGCCTATGACGCGGCCGTGCAGGTGCTGGTGTCGCTGGGCATGCAGCGTGTGGAACGCGCGCTCCCGCAAAGCTGTGCCGAGTCCATGCGCGTGGCGGGCAGCCTGATGAGTGCCGAGGGCTATGCCAGCCTGGGCACGCTGTTCGAGCAGGAGGGGCTGGAGTTCGACCCCCACGTGCGCCGCCGCATTCTGCTGGGCCGCGATATTGATGCGGCGCAGTACATCCATCTGCTCAAGCTGCGGGAGCAGGCCAAGGCCGACATGCTGCAGGCCATGGACGGCGTGGAGGTGTGTGCCTTCCCGACCAATGCGATCTCTGCCATCCCCGTGAGTGCGGTCGACGAGCTGGCCACGCCGCTGTCGCGCTTCGGGCGCTTCGTGAACCTGCTGGACCTGTGCTCGCTGGCCGTGCCGGCGGGCTTCACGCGGGAAGGCATGCCCGTGTCCCTTCAGATCATCGGCCGACCCATGGACGAGCCGATGGCGCTGCGCGTGGGCCATGCGTTCGAGCAGGCCACCGACTGGCACCGCGCGATACCGCCGGGCTGGGACTAAGGCCGCATCGCTTCAGGAGTTCCCACCATGCTTGTGTCGTTCCTCCGCGCGCCCCTGGCGTGCGTTTTCGCCCTGACCGTGTGCTGTGCGCAAGCTGCGCAGGCCCCGGCGCCACAAAGCGCCTCGGCACTGGAGCGCATCGCGCGCAGCGGCGTGGTGAACGTGGGCTACATCCCGACGCCGGGCACGTTCGCGTTTCGCAATGCCGCAGGCGAAACGGTGGGCTACTCCATCGACGTGTGCCTGCGCGTGGTGCAAAGCCTGCGCAAGGCGCTGTCGATGCCGGGGTTGCGCGTGGAGTTCCGGCCGCTGGAGGCGGCGCAGCGCATTCCGCTGCTTCAGTCCGGTGCCATCGATATCGAGTGCGGCGGCAACACCAACACTGTGGGCCGGCAAAAGGATGTGGACTTCTCGCACACGCTGTTCACCACGGGTGTGCGCTTTCTGGCGCGCAAATCCGTGTTGCTGGATGGCGCGCCCAGTCTGTGGAAGCGGCGCGTGGCCGTGAGCAAAGGCACGACCGCGCAGGAGACCGTGCAGCGCCTGCAGCGCGAGCAGGATCTGACCGTGGTGGCCGTGGCCACGGACGCCGATGGCGTGCGCCTGGTGGAGGAGGGCAAGGTCGATGCGTTCGCGCAGGACGACATCCTGCTCTACGCCCTGGTCGCCGCGTCCCCGATGAAGGACAGCCTGCACGTCACGGGGCGCCACCTCACGGTGGAGCCCTACGCCTTCATGCTGCCCAAGGACGACCTGCCCCTGCGCGAGGTGGTGGACCGCACAGTGCTCGCGCTCATGCATTCGGGCGAGCTGGCCGCCATTTACCGCAAGTGGTTCGACACCGACACGCTGCGCATCCCGATGAGCGTGCACATGCGCGAAAACATCCGCTACCCCAACAAGTACGGCATTCCGTGATGCCTGGGCGCGTGGTGCCCGCCCTTTCTTTTTCTTCTTTTTCGTCTACTGCCTTTCAGAGTTTTCCATGAACACCAGCATTCCCTTCATCAGCGACCGGCAGATTGCCGAGGCGCTTGATTTCCGTTCGGTGGCCGCCGTGCTGGGCGAGGCCTTTGCCAGTCTGTCGGAGGGTGGCGCGGCCGTGCACCACCGTCAGCGCACCGATTGCCAGGGCCTGCGGCTGAGCACCATGGGCGCGGTATGGGCTGAACGCGGCGTGGCAGGGGTCAAGGTCTACCCCACCGTGCGCGGGCAATTCAGCTTTTCGATCCTGCTGTTCGACCTGGCCACCAACCAGCCGCTGGCGGTCCTCGATGGCAACGAGATCACCCGGCTGCGCACGGCGGCCATCACGGCGCTGGTGGCGTCCAAGGCAGGGCCCTTGCGGCCGCGCAAGCTTGCCGTGTTTGGCGCGGGCCTGCAGGGGCGCGCGCAGGCCGAAGCGCTGAGTGGCTGGTTCGACTTTGAACAGATCGCGCTGGTGGACCCCGCTGGCAACCCCGTTTGGGCCGAGACGCTGGCGCACAAGGCCGGCTGTCCGGCGGCATTCACCACCGCCGAAGCGGCGGTGTGCGATGCCGACATCGTGGTCACGGCCACGCGCTCGGCCACGCCGGTGTTCGATGGCGCGTGGCTCGCGCCCGGCGCGTTCGTCGCCGCCATGGGTATCAGTGCGCCCAAGGGCCGCGAGCTGGACGGCACCACCATGGATCGCGCGGGCCGCATCATCCTGGAGTGGATGCCGCAAAGCCTGGCCGAAGCGGGCGAGGTGGTGCTGTGGGAGGGGCGCAGCAGCACGGCGCCTTTTGTGGACCTGCCCCAGCTCTACGCGGGCGCCGCACCCTGGCGGCCCGAGGTGCCCGGGATCACCGTGTTCAAGTCCGTGGGCGTGGGGCTGGCCGACGTGGCCGTGGCGCAGCTGGCGGTGTCGCGCATCCTGCAGCGCGAGCCCGCCGTTGAAGGCGCGCTGCCATGAAAGTCTGCGTGATTGGCGCGGGCGTGATCGGCTGTGCCACCGCCTACGAACTGACGCGCAGGGGTCACGACGTGCATCTGCTGGACTCCGAACGGGGACCGGGCCTGGGCACCAGCTATGCCAATGGCGCGCAGCTGAGCTACAGCTACGTGGAGCCCTTTGCGTCGCCCGCCACGCTGCGGGGGCTGCCCAAGATGCTGCTGTCGCGCGGCTCGGCCGTGCGCTTTCATCCACGCTGGGACTGGCGGCAGTGGGCCTGGGGGCTGCAGTTCCTGCGCGCCTGCTCGGCACGCCAGTCGCTGCAGGGTACGGCGCAGCTGCTGCAGATGGCGCAGGCGAGCCGTGCCATGCTCGAGCAGTGGATGCGGGAGGAGCGCTGGTCCTTCGGCTTTGAAGAAAACGGCAAGCTGGTGCTGTGCCCGACGCCCGAGTCGCTGCGCCTGCAGGAGCGCCAGGTGGCGCTGCAGGCCGCCATGGGCTGCCGCCAGGAGGTGCTGAGCGTGCGGGAGTGCCTGGAGAAGGAGCCCGCGCTGCAGTCTGCACCCGGGCTGCCCTGGGCGGGCGGTGTGTGGACGCGTGACGAATGCATCGGCGACCCTCACCGCCTGTGTGGGGACATGGTGGCCAGCCTTCAGAAATGGGGCGGTCAGGTGTCGTGGGGTGTGCGCGCCACGTCGTTCCGCCGGCATGGTGAAAGGGTGGCTGCGGTGGTGACGAGCGAAGGCGAGATCGCCGCGGATGCGTTCGTGATGGCCGCGGGCCCGCGCGTGGTGGCCCTGGCGGCAAAGCTGGGCATCTACCTGCCCGTCTACCCCATCAAGGGCTACAGCATCACCGTGCCTTTTCGCCCGGGTGTGCACCGGCCCCGCGCGAGCGTGACCGACCTGGGACGCAAGACGGTGTTCGCGCCGCTGGGCGATCAACTGCGCGTGGCGGCCATGGCCGAAGTGGGTGCCACCGGCCTGGATGTGCCCCCCGACCGCGTGCGGACCATGGTGGACGCGGTGGCGCAAACCTACCCCGGGCTGTGCGACCTGGAGGCCCCGGCGGTGTGGGCCGGCCTTCGGCCCGCCACGCCGACCTCCGTGCCCATCGTGGGCCGCTGGCGCGGGAGCAATGTGTACCTCAACGTGGGACACGGTGCGCTGGGCCTCACGCTCGCGGCGGGCAGCGCGGTGGCGCTGTCGCGGCAGATGCCGCAGGCGGCCTGAGGGCCGGTGGCGCCGGGCCGCCTCAGACCACCATCGGCTTGGCCGGTATGGGGCTGCGCATGCCTGCGTTGAGCAGGTTCCACGCGTTGATGGTGGCGATGGCAAAGCTCAGATCGGCAATCTCGGCGTCGGTGAACAATGCCTGGAGCTTGGCGAATTCTTCATCGCTCGCGTCGCTGTGCGGCGTGGCGGTGATGATCTCGGCCCAGCGGAAGGCGGCACGCTCGCGTTCGCTGAAGAAGGGCGCCTCGCGCCAGCCGGCCACGGCGTTGAGGTGGCGCGGCTCCATGCCGTCCTTCACAAGGTAGTTCCAGTGCATGTCCATGCAGTAGGCGCAGCCGTTGATCTGCGAGACGCGCAGGAACACGAGTTCGGCCAGCCGTGCGCCCAGGGCGCCTTTCTTGACGGCTTCGGACACATTGACCAGGCCCATGAAGGCCTTGGACGAAAGCTGGTGGTAGGGCAGGCGGGCGGTGTGCTGGGACATGGCAAAACTCCTGAGGTGATGTGGATGCGCAAGAGAACGGCTGAAAAGCCGCGGCGGTCTGGAAGGGGCGCTTTCTTGTGCTGCCCTCCATACCCTTCAAGACGCTGCGGCCCGTGCGGTTGTGACAGCGCGCCCGCACTTTGTGGATTCAGTCGTCCAGCGTGAGGGGAATGCCCGCCAGCTTGTCGGGGTTGCGGATGGCGTAGATGGCCACGATGCGTTCACCATCCGTCACCACGGCCTGGGCCGATTCGAGCCGCCCATTGATGTAGCGCAGCAGGCCCGGTTCGCCGTTGATCCGCACCGCGCGGTACACCACCTGGTCGGCCAGGCGCCGCCATTGCGCCCAGTAGAGGTTGGCGATGCGGAAGGCGCCCACCAGCGGGTGCGGGAACGACTGCACCTTGCCCCCGCCATCGCCGATCAGCATTGCGTCTTGCGACAGCAGGGCTTCGATGGCCCGGCGCTCGCCGCTCTGGGCGGCGGCGATGAAGCGCTGCAGCAGTTGCTGGTGCGCGCCGTGGGGCACCTCGAAGCGGGTGCGCGCCTGCTGCACCCGCTCGCTGGCGCGGTGCACCATCTGGCGGCAGGCAGCCTCGCTCTTGCCCAGTTGCGCGGCGATGTCGGGGTAGTCGTAGTCGAACACCTGGCGCAGCAGAAAGGCCGCGCGCTCCTCAGGGCCCAGGCGCTCCAGCACGTACAAAAAAGCAACCGACAGCTCGCCTGCCAACTCGGCCACCGCCTCGGGGGTGCGCTCGTCCAGCGGCTCCACCAGCGGCTCGGGCAGCCACCAGCCCACATAGGCCTCCCGCTCGGCCTTGAGCGCCCGCAGGCGGTCGATGGACAGGCGCGTGACCACGGTCACCAGCCACGCCTCGGCGGACTGCAGGGTGGCAGGGTCGGTACGGCTCCAGCGCAGCCAGGCATCCTGCAGCACGTCCTCGGCATCGGCGCGCACGCCCAGCATGCGGTAGGCAATGCCGAAGAGGCGCGGCCGCAGGACTGTGAAGGGGTCGGGGGAGACGGGTACAGGGGTCGTGGTCATGGCGGCGTGGGGTGGAGTCCTCTGGGTTTTTTACAGACGCAGGAGGCGGCTGTTTTGTGACAGCACCGGTATGGTTGCTTTTGTTTTGATAGCTGTCAGCGCTTGCTGGATAAGCGTTGGAGGCACTTTTGGCATGAATCAGGAAGGCTGCGGAGATGGCAGCGTTGTACGCAACCCGGCTTGTGCCTGCAAGCCCTTTCCTGCGGCGGCGGCCATTGGGGGGTGGCTATAGTGCGGTGTGCGTTGGCACCATTTCACCCCCTCATGAGCCCTCACCTGCGCATCGCACGCCCCGTGCTGGATCTTTCCCGCGCCGTCGCCCAGTACCAGCAGGGCCTCGGCCTGGAAGAGCTTGCCCGCTTTGCGGACCACGATGGTTTCGATGGAACCGTGCTGGGCTTTCGCGGCGCGGATTTCCACTTCGAGTTCACCGTCTGCCGCACGCATCCGGTGACGCCGAGTCCTACGCCCGAGGATCTGCTGGTCTTTTACATTCCCGATCCACAGGCCTGGATAGAACGTTGCCAGGCGATGCGTGGTGCGGGCTTCAAGGACGTTGAATCGTTCAATCCGTACTGGAGTCAGCAGGGCTGTACGTTGGAGGATGCGGACGGGTACCGGGTGGTTATTCAGCGCGCTGCGCACCCAGTTCCTCGCTCAAGTGCTGAGAGTTGATTCGTGTCGTTTGAACAATCGCACTGCAGGAGCCCCATGTATCTGGTTGACATCGCTGATCCGCGCTCGCCAGAGTCCGAGCAGCTTTTGGCACATTTGTCGCGCACTCTGGAGCGCATTACCGGCAGTAGCGGCGCGGGCTCCTTTCGTGTCGATGATTTCCTGGCCGACGGAGCGTGTTTTGCGGTGGCGCGCACAGAGGAGGGCGTGGCGGTGGGGTGCGGGGCTTTGCGACCGCTCGAACCGGGCGTGGCGGAGCTCAAGCGCATGTTTGCCGTGCCGGGCTTCCGTGGGGTGGGGAGCGCGGTCCTCGAATTCCTGGAGCGCAGGGCGGCTTTGCTTGGCTATGGGCAGGTTTGGCTCGAGACGCGCCGCGTGAACCTGCGTGCCGTCGAGTTCTACGCGCGCCAGGGCTATCGTCCCATCGCCAACTTCGGTCGCTACGTCAGTCGGCCAGAGGCTGTCTGCCTAGCGAAAACGCTGACCCTCCCCGCCGATGCAAGGCCTGGGTTCAAAGCCTGGACCACGCAGCGTCCGGCTGGGTAAGCTGCTCTAGCCGCACCAGATACGCCACGGCCTGCGCCGTGCTGTCGCCGCACATCTCCACCGACGGCATCAACCCGCCACACACGGCCGGGCGCTCGGGCTGCCCAAAAATGCGGCAGCGTGCATCGTCCCCCAGCTGCACGCACCTCACCCCCGCAGGTTTGCCCTGGGGCATGCCCGGGATGGGCGAGGTGATGGAGGGGGCCGTGCAGCAGGCGCCGCAGCCGGGGCGGCAGTTCATGGGTGTTTGCTATTGTTTGTATAGCTACCAGCGCTTGTCGGTTAAGCGCTAGGGGCCATTTTGACTCAAATCTCGAGATTCACTGGCCTGCGGCAGCATTGCCGTGCAGACGGCTGGACGCCCACAGCACCTGGTCGACCACGGCGCGCACGCGCTCGCGGTGGATGGGCTGTACCAGTGCGCCATTTTCGTCAAATGCGCTGCCGGCCGAGCCCAGGGCAAAGGCCTTGGGCGCCAGCCAGCATTCGGCGTTGATGAGCAAGGGGGCCAGGTGGCTTTGCGAGCGCAGGCCGCCCAGGGCGCCGGGCGAGGCGCTGAGCATGCCCACCACCTTGCCGCGAAAGCTCTTGCCGCCGTCTTCCCAGTCGGGGTTGCCCTTGACCGGACTGGACGCCCAGTCGATGGTGTTCTTGAGCAGGGCGGTATAGCTGCCGTTGTATTCGGGCGAGCAGATCACCCAGGCCGGGTGCTGCCACAGGATTTCCTTGAGGCGGATCACATCGGCAGGCGTGCCCTGGGCTTCCAGGTCGGCGTTGTACAGCGGGATGTCGAAGTCCGAGAGCTCCAGCAGCGTGACGCTGGCCCCTGCGTCGCGCGCGATGGCGGCGGTGGCGTGGGCTAGCTTGCGGTTGAAGGATTGCTGGCGGGTGCTGCCGGCAAAGACGAGGAGGGAAGTGGTGGTGTGGGGCATGGTGCCTGCGATTGAATCACAGGCGGGCGGCAGGATTCCTGCAAGCCATGGGGTGGCGATGGACCAGCCGCGCCACCAGCGCGCCGAGCGCTATGCCGAACAGGCCCAGGCTGAGCAGCGCACGCCACAGGTTGGCTGCGTTCCACTGGTCGCGCACACGGGCCCAGTCGGCGGGCAGGGCCTGGGGGTTCCAGGCTTCGGTCGTGTAGTTGAGCGGCAGGTTCACTTGCTGGGTGAAGACAATGATGCCGAGCGCGTACGCCACGCCCACCATGGCCAGCACGCGCCACCAGCGTTGGCGATGTTCGCGCCAAGCCGCAGCCAGCGCGATCGCGCACCACAGCGGCGGGCCGAAGAAGAGGGCAAAGAACAGCACGTGCCGCACATTGCGATTGAAGGCCGACTGCACCGTGGCATAAGTTGCGCCGTCCATCTGCAGCATGGCGAGGTTGACGTTGGCACTGTAGGTGCCGAAGAAGCCGGCCATGAGGCCGAGCCACAGCACGGCCAGGGCGTGGGGTGCGAGCGCCGGCAGCGAAACCGGCGATGATGGGGAGGAAGGACCGTTGAGATGCATGGGGCAGTGTGCGGTGACGGGAGCAAGATCTTTCTGTCCGTCACTGTCGCCGCCCGGCCCGGGCAGCGCCTTAACTTTTGATAAGCCCCAGCTCCGCGCGCACTCGCGACAGCGTCACGTCGGTCATGCCCAGGAAAGACGCGAGATGGCGGAGGGGGAGGCGTTCCGCCCAGGCGGGATGCTGGCGCAGCAGCAGCTCGTAGCGCTGGCGGGCGCTCAGCTGGAGGAACTCCTGCTCGCGCTGCATCTTGCCGTCCAGCAGGGCGCAAAGGGTGCTGTGTTCCAGCCTCATCCAAGTGGGCCAAGCCGCGACAGCTGCGTTGGCGGGCAGCATGGGCAGTGCCCACACCAGGGTTTCGTCTTCGATCGGTTCCACGTGAAACATCGCGGGCGCATCCCGCAGCCGGGGTGTGATGGGCCACAGCATGTCGCCCTCCAGGAAGAAGTTCTTGTTGGACTCCGCTCCCCCGTTGTCCAAATAGTACAGGCGCAACGCGCCGCGTTCGACCCACCACAGGTGCTGCCAGCGATCGCCCGCCTGGAGCAACCGCTGGCCGCGCTGGAGGTGCAGGCAGCGGGCGCTGTCCCACCAGGCCTGAATGGGTAAGGGCGGGTGGCCCAGCAACTGGGTCAGGAACAGGGTGAGGGGTGTGGAAACAGACACGGCTGGCGCAAAGTGGGAAAATTGCGGGTTGCCCGCCAAAGACCGGGGCCATTGGGCCTGGCTGGCGAGGCGGGCGGAGGTTCTCAGCACCCTCGCGTTTTCATTATCGGGCCCGGCGGGCCCCGGAGTGTTCCCCATGTTGTACCCCCAGGAATTTGATGTGATCGTTGTCGGCGGCGGCCATGCTGGCACCGAAGCCGCGCTGGCTGCCGCGCGCATGGGCAGCAAGACGCTGCTGCTGACCCACAACATCGAGACCCTGGGCCAGATGAGCTGCAACCCCAGCATCGGCGGCATCGGCAAGGGCCACCTGGTGAAGGAGGTGGATGCGCTGGGCGGCGCCATGGCCCTGGCCACGGACGAGGGCGGCATTCAGTTCCGCATTCTCAACAGCTCCAAGGGCCCGGCCGTGCGCGCCACGCGGGCACAGGCCGACCGCATTCTCTACAAGGCCGCCATCCGCCGCATGCTGGAGAACCAGCCCAACCTGTGGCTGTTCCAGCAGGCGGTGGACGACTTGATGGTGGAAGGCGACCGGGTGGTGGGCGCCGTGACGCAGGTGGGTATCCGCTTCCGCTCGCGCACCGTGGTGTTGACGGCGGGCACCTTTCTGGACGGGAAGATCCATGTGGGCCTGAACAACTACGCCGCCGGCCGGGCAGGGGACCCGCCCGCCGTGTCGCTGTCGGCACGCCTCAAGGAGTTGAAGCTGCCGCAAGGGCGCCTGAAGACCGGCACGCCACCGCGCATTGATGGGCGCAGCATCGACTTCTCGAAGTGCACCGAGCAACCCGGCGACGGCATGCCCGGCGGCGTGAATGAGGGCACGGTGCCCGTGTTCAGCTTCATGGGCAATGCGGCCATGCATCCCCAGCAGGTGCCTTGCTGGATCACCCACACCAACGAGCGCACGCACGAGATCATCCGCAGCGGCTTTGACCGCAGCCCCATGTTCACCGGCAAGATCGAGGGTGTAGGCCCGCGCTACTGCCCGAGCGTGGAAGACAAGATCAACCGCTTTGCGGACAAGGACAGCCACCAGATCTTTCTGGAGCCCGAAGGTCTGACCACGCACGAGTACTACCCCAACGGCATCAGCACCAGCCTCCCGTTCGACATCCAGTACGACCTGGTGCGCAGCATGCCGGGGCTGGAGAACGCGCACATCCTGCGCCCGGGCTATGCCATCGAGTACGACTACTTTGACCCGCGCTCGCTCAAGAGCAGCTTCGAGACGCGCCAGATCCAGGGCCTGTTCTTTGCCGGGCAGATCAATGGCACCACGGGCTATGAGGAGGCGGCGGCGCAGGGCCTGTTCGCCGGCATCAACGCCGCGTTGCAGTGCCGGGGCGATGCGCCCTGGCTGCCTGGCCGGGACGAGGCCTACCTGGGCGTTCTGGTGGATGACCTCATCACCAAGGGTGTGACCGAGCCTTACCGCATGTTCACCAGCCGCGCCGAGTTCCGCCTGCAGCTGCGCGAGGACAACGCAGACATGCGCCTGACCGAGGTGGGCCGCCAGATGGGCCTGGTGGACGATGCGCGCTGGGATGCCTTCAGCCGCAAGCGCGATGCTGTTTCACGTGAAACAGAACGCCTCAAAGCCACCTGGGTGAATCCCCGCAACTTGGCCGCGGCCGAGTCCGAGCGGGTGCTGGGCAAGAGCATCGAGCATGAATACAACCTGTTCGAACTGCTGCGTCGGCCGGATGTGAGCTATGCCAATCTGATGACGCTGGATGGCGGCAAGTACGCATCGCACGAAGTTTCACGTGAAACGCTGGGCGACCTGAGCGAGCCTGTGTTGGAGCAGGTAGAAATTGCTGCGAAGTACGCCGGCTACATTGATCGCCAGAAGGGTGAGGTGGAGCGGGCCGCACACTTTGAAAAGCTGCGCCTGCCGGCCGACCTGGACTACATGCAGGTGACGGCACTCAGCATCGAGGCTCGGCAGGTTCTGAACCGCCATCGTCCGGAAACCCTGGGCCATGCTTCGCGCATCACCGGCATTACCCCCGCGTCCATTTCGCTGCTGATGGTCCATCTGAAGAAGGGTGGGTTCAAGGACTTTGCCACCGTGCCAGCCAAGGTGGAAGGCGAAACGGCATGACCGCCGTGGTAGATCACGTCACCCTGCGGGCGCAGCTACAGGCAGGCGCCGAGGCGCTGGGTCTCGGCCTGGGCGAGTCCCAGGTCGGCCAGCTCATGGACTTTCTTGCCTTGCTGCAGAAATGGAACAAGGTCTACAACCTGACGGCGGTGCGCGCACCGCAAGAGATGCTGACCCATCACCTGCTCGACAGTTTGGCCGCCGTGGCGCCACTGCGCCGACACGTTTCGGGCCTGCAGCAGGGCGGGGGGGCGGCGGTGAAGCTGCTGGATGTGGGATCGGGCGGTGGCCTGCCCGGCGTGGTGTTTGCCATCTGCTGCCCCGAGGTGGACGTGAGTTGCGTGGACACCGTGGGCAAAAAGGCGGCCTTCATTCAGCAGGCGGCCGTGGCGCTCAAGCTGCGCAACCTGCATGGTGTGCATGCACGGGTAGAAACGCTCGCCGGGCCTTTTGACATCATCAGCTGCCGCGCCTTTGCCTCGCTGCCGGACTTTGTGACCTGGTCACGCGGTGCCTTGGCCGCGCCCCACGGTGTTTGGCTGGCCATGAAGGGCAAGCACCCCGACGATGAAATCGCCGCGCTGCCGCCCGGCGTAGGGGTGTTTCACGTGGAACCGTTGAACGTTCCCGGCCTGGACGCCGAGCGCTGCATCGTCTGGATGCGACCCGTCGCGTAAACTCGGCCTCTTGCTTTTGGATGCGCGCTGCCTTCCAGCGTGCCGCCTTTTCACTGCCCGGGGGAAATCATGTTCGGCATTGCAGACTACGGCGCCTTCGTCGCCGCCATCGTGTTGTTTCTGGCGATTCCGGGTCCTGGCAATCTGGCGCTCATCACCTCGACCAGCAAGGGCGGCGTGCGTGGGGGGCTGGCCGCCACGATGGGCGTGATCGCAGGTGATCAGGTGCTGATGTGGGCGGCGGTTGCGGGAGTGGCAGCCTTGCTGGCCGCATACCCCGCCGCCTTCAACGCGGTGCAGTGGCTGGGCGCGGCCTACCTGGCCTGGCTAGGCTTCAAGATGCTGACCGCCAAGCCCGGCGCCAAGCCCGTGCTGAACATTGAGCCCCGCCACTATTTCAAGCAGGCCGGCCTCATCACCTTGCTCAACCCCAAGGCCATCGTTTTCTACATGGCGTTCTTCCCCCTGTTCGTGGACCCTGCCCGCCACCAGGGCATGCTGACCTTCGGCGTGATGGCCGCCACCATTGCCGCGCTGACTTTTGCCTACGGGCTGATCGTGGTCCTGCTGACCCACCGCTTGGCCGAGCGCATGCGCGCCAACCCGCGCATCAGCCGCACACTGGAAAAGCTGGCCGGCGTGTTTCTCGTCGGCTTTGGCATCAAGCTGGCCATCTCCAAATAACACTCCACAGACTGCAGCACCACATGGCCAAGATTTTTTGCGTTGCCAACCAGAAGGGCGGGGTGGGCAAGACCACCACCACCGTCAACCTTGCTGCAGGTCTGGCCAAGATCGGCCAGCGTGTGCTGATGATCGACCTAGACCCGCAGGGCAATGCCACCATGGGCTCGGGCGTGGACAAGCGCAGCCTCGACCTCACGGTGTACGACGTGCTGCTGGAATCCGCCTCGGTGAAGGAGGCGGCCGTGCTGTCCGACAAATGCGGCTACTGGGTGCTGGGCGCGAACCGCGAACTGGCCGGGGCCGAGGTGGAGCTGGTGACGCTGGAGCACCGTGAAAAGCGCCTCAAGGCCGCACTGGCCGAGGCCGATGCAGACTTCGACTTTGTTCTCATCGACTGCCCTCCCAGCTTGAGCATGCTCACCCTCAACGGCCTGTGCAGCGCGCACGGCGTGATCGTGCCCATGCAGTGCGAATACTTTGCGCTCGAAGGCCTCACGGACCTGGTCAATACCATCAAGCAGGTGCACGCCAACCTCAATCCCGACCTGCAGATCATCGGCCTGCTGCGCGTGATGTTCGACCCGCGCATCACGCTGCAACAGCAGGTGAGCGACCAGCTCAAGGGCCACTTTGGCGACAAGGTGTTCAACACCGTAATCCCCCGCAACGTGCGCCTGGCCGAGGCGCCCAGCTACGGCCTGCCGGGCGTGGTGTTCGACCCGGGCGCCAAGGGCAGCCAATCGTTCGTCGAGTTTGCGCAGGAGATGGTGCAGCGCGTGCAGACCATGCCCGCCGCCGCATCTTCCATGGCCAAAATGGCCCCCAGCGCTTGATGGACAAGCGCAGGCAGCTATTAAATTTGTAGCAATGACGCCTTCCAACATTCTGCTGCTGCCGGGCTGGCAAAACTCCGGCCCCGACCATTGGCAAAGCCGCTGGGAAGCCTTGCACGGGTACCAGCGTGTGGAGCAGCACGACTGGATGCGCCCGCTGCGCGGCGATTGGTCGGCCCGCCTGGAAGAAACCGTGGCGGATGCCGACGGCCCCGTGCTGCTGGCGGCCCACAGCCTTGGCTGCATCCTCACCGCCTGGTGGGCGGCGCACACCCGCCATGCGGCCAAGGTGCGCGGTGCGCTGCTGGTGGCGCCCGGCGATGTGGAGCGGCCCGACCTGGCTGAAGTGATCCCGGGCTGGGCGCCCATCGCCCGCCAGCCCCTGCCGTTCCCTGCCGTGCTGGTGGGCAGCCGCGATGACCCGTACTGCAGCTTTGATCGCGTGCAGGGCCTGGGCGACGCCTGGGGCGCGCGTTTTGTCGACTACGGCGAGCGCGGGCACATCAATGCCGAATCAGGGCTGGGCGACTGGGAAGAGGGGCGGAGCTGGCTGATGCAGCTGGCCGCTGCGGCATGAGCCGCTGGGCCTTCTGGCACCAGCGCCCGCCGGAGACTGCGGCCGCTGCCGCACCGGACGCTGTCTCAGCACCCCCGCGGCGCCCTGCCGGCTTCTATTGGGTGGGCGATGCCTTGCAGTTGCTGCTGGCCTGGCTGCTGCCCAGCGGGGCGGTGGTCGTAGGCGCGCTCGGGCAGTTCATGCTGGCCCTGGTGCTGCTGGCCATCACCTTCGGTGTGTGGCTCCGTCTGTGGCGCAGCCGCCAGCGGCGCCGCGCGGCGGGCCTGCGCTGAGCCCCAAGATTTCCTGCTTTAGAACCATGTCCAAAATCCATCTCGCTGCCATCGCCGACCAACTGCCCCGCGCCTGGAGCTCCACGGTCGTGGGCCAGGCCGCTGGCGCCAACTTCAAAGTGCTGCGCATGGACGCTGCCGCCTACCCCGACGAGTCGCACGATTTCGACGAGGCGCTGCTGGTGCTGGACGGCTGCATGCGCCTCGCCCTGCAGGGGCAGGTCACCGAGGTGAACGCGGGCGAGGTGTTCATCGTGCCCGCAGGCGTGCCCCACGCGGTGGCGCCCGGCAGCCATGGCACGCTGGTCATCATCGATCGCTGAAGATTTTTCCCCCTCCATCCTTTTCGAGAAGAAGACATCGCATGGTCACCAAAAAACCCAAGGGCCTCGGCCGCGGCCTGGAAGCGTTGCTCGGCCCCAAGGTCGAAGACAAAGTGGAGCAGGCCCAGGCGGCCGAAGCCGGCCTGCCCACGCGCTTGCCGCTCTCCGAACTGGTGCCCGGCGTGTACCAGCCACGCACGCGCATGGACGAGGGCGCGCTGTACGAGCTGGCCGAGAGCATCAAGGCCCAGGGCATCATGCAGCCCATCCTGGTGCGGCGCCTGGCCGATGGCGAGCATGCAGGCAAATACGAAATCATCGCGGGCGAGCGGCGGTTCCGTGCCTCCCGCCTGGCGGGCCTGGCCGAGGTGCCGGTGCTGGTGCGCGACGTGCCCAACGAGTCCGCCGCCGCGATGGCGCTCATCGAGAACATCCAGCGCGAAGACCTGAACCCGCTGGAAGAAGCCCATGGCCTGCAGCGCCTGATCCGCGAATTTGGCCTCACGCACGAGCAGGCCGCGCAGGCTGTGGGCCGCTCGCGCAGCGCCGCCAGCAACCTGCTGCGCCTCTTGAACCTGGCCGAGCCGGTGCAAACCATGCTCATGGCGGGCGACATCGACATGGGCCACGCGCGTGCGCTGCTGGCGCTGGACCGCGCGGCGCAGATCACGGCGGGCAACCAGATCGCGGCCAAGAAGCTGTCGGTGCGCGAGGCCGAGGCGCTGGTGAAAAAGCTCAGCGCCGAGTTCAGCCTGGTGCCGCAAAAGCCCCAGAAGGAAAAGTCCCGCGACCTCAAGCGCGTGGAGGAAGAGCTCTCTGATCTGCTCATGGCCGAGGTCGAGGTGCGTGTGAAAAAACGCGTCAAGCGCCATGGCCGGGTGGAAGACATGGGCGAGCTGGCGATCCAGTTTGGATCGCTGGAGGCTCTGAACGGGTTGATCGATCGCTTGCGGGGGTGAACGGGGCCCCCCTGAGTCGCCTTCGCGCCTCTCGCTTCGGCCGCGCCGGTTTTGAAGGCCGCTTTCCGGGGCGTGGAGAGATGAATATCTGTGACTCTTGCGCGGGGACCTGATGCGTGAAATAGCGCACAGAAATGGTTTCCGTCCGTAACTTGCGCAGGCAAAATGCGTCCGTGCGGGGCCTACACTGCGCTGCGTTCAACACACCCGGGTTGACTGCAAGGCCTCTTCACAGGGCGGCGAAAGTGCCGCGCTGCGGCCCACGATGGTTTGCCGGGTGATCCACGCATCTCCTGGAGCTAACCCGATGACCTCTTTGCGCTTGACCCCCGTGTGCCTGGCTTTACTGGCTTTCGGCCTTGGCATCGCCAGCCTGGGCGCCCAGGCCCAAACCACCAAGCCCCCCAAGGTTCAGCTGTGGATGGACCTCTCCACCGGCACCATGGCGGGCATGCCTGATATGGACAGCCTGCCCGGTGGCGGCGGCATGCTCGGCGGCCTCATGGGTGGCATGGGCGGCGGCGCGCAGGGCAGGGGGGCGGGTAGCGGCAACACTGCCTATGGCAACGCCCGCGCCATGTCCATCATGCCGCCGCGCGTCATCGACATCGCCCTGCACAACAGCCTGCGCCCCGGCGTGGAGGCCAGCCAGTCCATCCCGCCCGGCATGCGCATGGGCGAATCCCTGCCGCTGGTCCCACCCCGCGCGCAGCCCGTGCAGACCGAGCCGGGCGAAGTGCCGCAGGAGTACCAGCAGCACCAGCCCAAGGGCCGCATCCTGCTCTACTGGGGCTGCGGCAGCGCGGTGCGTGCAGGCCAGCCCCGCGTGATCGACCTAGCGCGCGCCAAGCCCACGGACTACGCCCAGGCCTTTGCGGGCCGCGCCGTGCCCGACCGTGGCCCGCGCGTGGGCCCGGCCTATGCGCTGTACCCGAATGAACGCAACCAGGTGAACCTGTCGCGGGACAGCTCCTTGGTGGGCGAGCACCAGGTGCGGGGTGACGGCGTGCCTGCGTCCATGAAATTCACGCTGGGTGCCGCGCAGGATCTGATGCCCGCCATCGACCTGCGCACCACCGGCAAGCCGCAGGACAGCATGGGTACCAGCTGGCAGCCCGTGCGCAACGCCCGCGCCTACTACCTGCACGCCATGTCGCAGAACGGGGACGACCTCGTCATGTGGTCCAGCGCCGAGACGCCCGACACGGGCATGGGCCTGTTCGACTACCTGGCGCCCGCCACGATTGACCGCTGGCTCAAGGAGCGCGTGCTGCTCGCGCCCGAAACCACGCAGTGCGCGATTCCGCAGGGCATCTTCGCGGGCGGGCGGGACGCGACGCCCATGCTGCGCATGATGGCCTATGGCGGCGAAACCCACATCGTGCACCCGCCGCGCCCCGCCGACCCCAAGGCCCCATGGGAGCCTGAATGGTCTGTGCGCGTGCGTGTGAAGTCGCACACCATGGCCATGCTGGGGCAGGACATGCCGCAGGCCCCGCGCGGCGGCATGGCGGCACCCTCCGGGGCCTCGTCCAGCGGCGCCTACGGTAGCGGCATGGGCAGCAGCAATGCGGGTAGCCAGCCCCAGGGCGACGGCAGCGCCGACGCGCCAGGCAACGTGGTCAATCCCGTGAACCTGTTGCGCGGCATTCTGGGCCGCTGAGACTGTTCACGAACTTCCGGCGATGTTCTTTTCCCTGCGCATGCCGTGGCCCCTGCCCGCGTTGATCGCGTGGGCGGGCGCGTGGCTGACCTTTGTAGCGCTGCAGCGTGCGGCGGTGCCACCGGTGGCTGCGCTGGTGGTGGCGTGCGTGCTGGGCACGGCAGCCAGCCTGCTCGGCGGAAGCTGGTGGCGGCGTGGGTTGATCGCGGCGGGGTTTCCGCTGTCGCTGGCCCTGCTGGGCGCGGCGGGCTTGCCCACCTGGTCTTGGCTGGTGCCGCTGGCGCTGCTGATGCTGGTCTACCCGCTCAACGCGTGGCGCGATGCGCCCGTGTTTCCCACGCCCCACCACGCGCTCCAGTCGCTGGGCGCCCAGGCGCCTCTGCCAGCGGGCGCGCGTGTGCTGGACGCAGGCAGCGGCCTGGGCGACGGCCTCAAGGCCCTGCGCCTGGCCTACCCTGCTGCGCAACTGGAGGGCATCGAGTGGAGCTGGCCCCTGCGCTTGCTGTGCGCGCTGCGCTGTCCGTGGGCGCGTGTGCGGCGGGGCGACATGTGGACCGCCGACTGGAGCCCCTTTGCGATGGTCTACCTGTTCCAGCGGCCCGAGAGCATGGCCCGCGCGGCGGCCAAGGCCCAGGCCGAGATGGCGCCGGGCGCCTGGCTGGTCAGCCTGGAATTTGCGGTACCCGGCGCGCTGCCCAGCGCGCAGTTGCGCGCCCCCGGTGGACGCGTGGTGTGGCTCTACCGCCTGCCCCTGAACCGCAGCGAGGTCTGACATGGCACACCATCTGCACGGCCGGCAGTGCGCGGCGCGGTTACAGAAAAGATACATCGTTTTGCTACATTGCCGAGCTGGCTACAACCCCATACAAAACTACCAAGAAACTCACAGCCAAAGGGGGCTGCCAGCAGCACGGGTTCGCGCCGAGAGGGGGCGCACCGCGCGCCAGCGCCTGCTTTTGTGGCCCGCCACCATCCCGCCGACTTCATTTGCCTGCAAGGCGCCCCGCTGTAGCGGTGCGCCCTTCGTGCAGTGCGGCCGCGCGCGTGGCGCCAGCCGGGGTTTTCTGGTGTGCAACCGATCGATCTGCAAGGAGCATTCATGACGACCGCCCACACATCCCGTTTCCGCCCACGCCTGCTGTGGGTGCTGGCCCTGAGCGCCGCCCTCACGGGCTGCGCCACCATGCAAAGCCACGACAAACTGGCCACCGACATGCAAAGCGCCGGCCGCAGCGGCGGCATCCCTGCAGCGCTGGCCAGCCTGGAGAGCACCGCCAAGACCGAAGAAGAAAAAACCGCGCTGCTCTACAACATGGAGCGCGGCGAGCTGCTGCGCATGGACCGCCGCTACCCCGACAGCACCAACGCCTTCCTGCTGGCTGACAACAAGGTCAAGGAATGGGAAGAAACCGCCAAGACCAACCCCAGCAAGCTGATGGGCACGGTGGGCGCTGCCCTGGTGAGCGAGCGGCTCAAGGTCTATGAAGGCCAGGACTACGAAAAAGTGTGGCTGACCACGCGCCTGGCCCTCAACCGCATGGCCGTGGGCGACTTTGAAAACGCCCGCGTGGACATCAAGCGCACGCACGAGCGCGAGGCCGTCATTGCCGAGTTCCGCGCCAAGGAAACGCTGGCTGCCGAAGAAGAAGCCAAGTCCAAGGGCGCGAGCTCGGGCGGCAAGGAACTCAACGGCTACCCCGTGGAGACGCTCAACGACCCCGAGGTGCTGGCGCTCAAGAACGGCTACTCCAACGCGCTCAGCCACTACCTTGCCGGCTTTCTGTACGAAATGCTCAACGAGCCGGGCCTGGCCGCGCCCGGCTACCGCAAGGCCATCGAGCTCAAGCCCGACACCCCCATTCTGGAAGAAGGCCTGCGCGGCCTGGACAACCGCACCGGCTTCACCTGGAAGCGCCGCCAGCGCATGACCGACGTGCTCTTCATCGTCGAGGCCGGCGATGCGCCCGCGCGCAAGCCCAAGGCTTTCACCATTCCCGTGCCGACGGGCCGCGGCATGGTCACGGCCAGCATCTCCTACCCCGTGATCGAGCCGTCCCGGGACGCGCCGCTCACGGTGATCTCCGCTGCCGGCACGGACCTCAAGCTGGAGAAAGTGGTGGACGTGAACGTGATGGCGCGCCGCGCGCTCAAGGACGAAATGCCCGGCATGGTGCTGCGCGGTTTCACGCGCGCCGTGGCCAAGGGCGTGCTGCAGAACGAGCTGCAAAAGCGCGGCGGGATCATCGGCGGCATCATCGGTGCGGCCGCGTCGGTGGCCACCGAGCAGGCCGATGACCGCATGTGGCGCATGCTGCCCGGCCGCGTGTACGTGGCCCGTGGCTACCTGCCGCCTGGCGAGCACGTGGTGAGCGTGAACGGCCGCCAGCTGCCCCAGCCCATCAAGATCGACGGCCAGTACGCCCTGGTGCCGCTGCGCATGTACGACAACAGCGTGCTGACCGGCGACGTGGCCATGCTGGGCCAGCTGCCCACCGTGGCTGCGGCGCCGCAACCCGCGGCAGAGCCTGCTGCGACGGTGCGCACGACGACCACGACCAGCAACACGCGCACCCGCTCGGCTTCGACCAGCGTGCCCAAGGCGGCCGTCAAGCCCACGGCTGCTGCGCCTGCTGCCAAGAACTGATTCTGCAAACCATCACAACGCCGTATCCCTTTTTTCTTTTTCTAGGAACCTGGCATGAAAGTCCGTTTGTTGGCCCTTGCGGCCGCCACTGTGGCGCTGGCTGGCGCCGCTACCACCGCCAGCGCGCAGCTGCATGACCCGGCCACGCCGCTGGCCGTGGCCTCCAAGATCGCCCTGCGTGGCGAGGCCAACAGCATTGCCGTGCGCGAGATGCGCATCGTGCGCAAGAACGACATCCTGGTCGTGCAGGCCGACATGGCCAACATGGGCCGCACCGACCGCACCGTGTTCTACCGTTTCAAGTGGCTGGACAACGTGGGCAACCAGGTGGGCGATGGCGAATCGTGGAAGCAGATGAGCGTGCTCGGCCTGGGGCAGCAGACCGTCAAGAGCGTGGCACCCACCAGCGCCGCCGTGGACCTGCGCTTGGAAATGAATGTGGAGCCGCGCTGAAGGCATGAAGCACCCCCTGAGTCGCTTCGCGCCTTCCCCCTCTCTCACGCTGCGCGTGGGAGGGGGACGCAGCCAGGGCGGCGGGGCGGCCCTTGCCCGGCTGCCCGCGCCTGCGTCGCGCCGGTTTCAAGCGTTAGCTGCAGTGTGAACTGCTATGTCTTACTAAGGAATACCAAACCATGACCCAAAATCCCATCCAGCGCACTGCGCTCATCCTGGCCTTCGCGGCCAGCACCCTGGCCCTGTCGGCCTGCCAGAACCTGTCGTCGCCCACCGTGCGTTTTGACCGCCAGGTCAACTACGGCGACGCCAAGGCCGTCGAGCTGGTCACCAACGAATTCGGCTCCACCGACCTGCAGATGATTGCCGAGAAGATGACCGGCGGCCTGCTCGAAACCGGCATCTTCCAGGGCCGTCCCACGGTGACGATCTCCACGGTGAAGAACAAGACCAGCGAGTACATCGACACCACCAACGTGATGAACTCCATCCAGACCGCGCTGGTCAAGTCGGGCAAGGTGCGTTTTGTGCGCTCCATCAACGAGATGCAGGCCGGCGTGGACGAGCTCCAGCGCCAGAACCAGAGCGGCCTGTACAAGCAGGGCACCACCGCCAAGGTCGGCCAGATGACCGCCGCCAAGTACAGCATGGAGGGCGAGCTGACCAGCATCGTCAAGCAGAACAACACGACCAAGGACGTGTACTACAAGTTCACGCTGAAGCTGTTTGATGTGCAGGAAGGCACGATCGAGTGGCAGGACGAGAAGGAAATCCGCAAAACAAGCAAGAGGTAACCCCCTGAGCGGCTGCGCCGCTTCCCCCTTTCTCTCGCGCTGCGCGCGGGAAGGGGGACGCCGCCAGTGCGGCGGGGCGGCCCTTGCACGGCGGCCGCTGGCCTGGGCCGCGCCAGTTTCGAAGGATGTCGGTGCTGAGGCCACATCGCTCGATGAATTCATGACTTCCCGTTAGCTCACAAGGAGCACACCATGCAACGCAGAACCACCTTGCACACGGCCCTGGCCGTGATCGCGGCCACCACGCTGGCCTGGGGCACGACCGCGCAGGCGCAGCAGCCCGGCGCCGCGCCCAAGATCGCCGTGACCGACCTGGCCTACGCCCAGCGCGTGTCCGAATACTTCGTCGCCGGCACCTACCAGCGCAGCAGCCAGATGAGCGCGGGCGGCAGCCACAGCGGCGGCTACAGCGCCGGGCCCTACGGCGGTGGCGGCTCGCACTCGGGCAGCCACCACATGCAGGCCTCCGAGCAGGCCAGCGGCACCTACGTGGCGGGCCGCTACAGCTACATCGAGCAGCGCGAGCTGGGTGGCTACACCAACGACATCAAGGGCGCCATCCTGCAGGGCACCTACTTCAAGCTGGTGCAGGGCAAGGGCTTTGACGCGGGCAAGCCCCAGCCCAGCAAGGCCGAGCAGGTGCTCAACCAGGTGCAGGGCGGCAAGATGGCCACACCCCAGGTGCAGCCCCAGGTCAACGACGTGATCAGCCGCATCAAGAAGGGCGAGTTCAACGGTGCCGACTACGTGCTGTTCGGCGTGGTCTCCAGCATCGACTTCACCGATGCCCTGTCGCCCCTGCAGGGCACCACCAGCGCCACGCGCCAGTATGGCCTGCAGCTGCTGGCCGACTTCTCGCTCATCAACACCAAGACGTACGAGATCAAGGCCGCGTTCTCCGCCCAGGGCGAAGGCAACGACACCAAGATCCTGTCGATCCGTGGCGACATCGCGCCCCCCAACCGTGCCAAGGTGATGCGTGAAACCTCGCTCTCGCTGGCGCAGGACGTGTACCAGCAGCTGGCCATGCAGCTGGGCTACACCGACGCCAACCTGGCGCGCGGCGTGCGCCCGCCCGTGGTGTACCAGCAAGGCGGCCAGCCCATGCCGGTGCCGCAGCCCCAGCAGCCGGAGCAGGTCATCATCCTGAAGTGAAGCCCCCCTGGGTCGCTTCGCGCCTTCCCCCCAGGGGCGCCACCGGCGGCCTGGCAGAGCCAGTTCCACGGTGGCGCTGGCTTGGCGTGTTCCTTTGCGGAGTGCGTGCCACGGCATGCGCCATTCATTCCGTAGGTCGGGTTAGCGCAGCGTAACCCGACACTTCCATCGCCAACAAAAACCGCTTCAGCGCTTGTCCATAAAGCGCAATGTGCTACCAATTTGGTAGCATTGTGAAGATCCGGCACCCCGTGGCATAGCCCCTGCCGGGCTTCTTCCCCCGGGCCGCGCAGCGTCTGGGGCCTTCGCGGTCGTGCCAGACTTCGGCTGTGCTCAACATGTCCCGCCCTCTCGCTGTTGCCGCATCCGTGCGGCCCCCGGCCCGCGCTGCGCTGGCCTTTTTCGTGGCCTCGGCCATGGCGCTGATGCTCGGCGGCTGCGCCGCATCCCCCCCGCCTTTCTACGCGGCGGCGGCGTCCGAATCGCTGGTGAATATGTACGGGTCAGAGGCTTCTGCTGAGACGTCCTCGCCACCCGCGCCAGCACCGAAGGCATCCGTCCAGAACCCATCCCCGGCAGAGACCTTTGCCATGCGGCCTCTGCCCGGCGCCGATGGCGCCACTCTTCAGGCCCTCGCGCGCAACGAGCGCACCGCGCCGCTGCGCTACCGCGTGATCGTCATCCCGGGCTCTGGTTGCGCTGGCATGGGGCCGATTGCAGACCGTTACTTTGCCGGTTTGCTGCATGCGCAGGTGCTCGTGCTGCACAAGCCCGGCGTGCACCCGCAAGCGCGCACGGCCCCCGCAGACTGCGCGCGTGACTTCGTGCAGCAGGACCGCCTCTCCACTTGGCTGGCCCACGCCCGTGCAGCCCTGATCGCAGATGCGCGGCAGCGCGAGCGTGACGGCGCGCCCGCGCTGCCGCAGTTGCTGGTGGGCATCTCCGAAGGGGCCGAGCTGCTGCCCGCCCTGGCGCCCGAGGTGCCACGACTGGCCGGCCTGGTGGCGCTGGCCTCCAGCGGCCTCGACCCGCAAGAGGCGGGTGCCCTGCAGGCCCAGCGCCTCGGTGCGCAAGCCGACTGGGAAGAGCTGGGCCGCACGGTGGCCAGCCGCCGCCCCGACAGCGCCGTGGCGCAGGGCCGCAGCCTGGGCTACTGGCGCGACCTGTGGAACTGGCCGCTGACCCTGCCGCTGGTGCAAAGCCCTTGGCCGTTGCTGCAGGTGTGGGGCGGCGACGACGCCCTGGTGCCGCCCGCCGCCTACGAACGGTTTGCACAACTGGCCAGCGTGCGCACCGTGCCCTATTGCGCGCGCCGCCTGGACGGCGCCAACCATGGCCTGCAGCGCGGTACAGGGCAGTCCACAGACGGTGTGCAGCTGGTCTGGGCCTGGATCGAGCAATGGGCTCGCACCCCGGCCGCAGGGTTGTGCGCGCCGTTGCTGGACCGGCCTCTGACCCTGCTGCCCTCAGCGGGCGTTCCCTGAAACAGGATCGCATTCAACGGACGCTCAGCCCGACGGTGGGCCTTGCGGCCCAGGAGGGACGGGGTTGGCGCGGGCCTGCGCCTGCAGCCAGTCGCAGAACACATCCAGCCGGGGCAGGGGACCGCTGGCTCGGCGGCACACCACGTAGTCATACCCCGAGGTCACAAAACCCAGCGGGGCCACCAGCCGGCCCGCCAACACGTCGTCCATCACCAGATGCCAGGGGGCTATGGCAATGCCCAGCCCGCGCACGGCGGCCTCCAGCGTGAAGTAGTAGTGCTCGAATTCGGGAGCCGCCTGCGAAGGCGTGGGCAGCGGCACGCCCGCCGCAGTGCTCCACATGGCCCAGGCGTTGCGCCGCGTGCGGGTGCGCAGGCACAGGGGCCCGAGGGCGGGATCGGCCAGATCGGCCGGCTGGTGCAGCGCCACCCGCTGGGCCAGTTCGGGGCTCAGCACCGGACCCAGGTGTTCGGGGAACAACGGTTGTTCCGTGCGGGCATCGCGCACCCCGGCGGCGGCCTCGGCGGTGATGACCAGATCGCCCTGCATGCGGCCCGCCCCGGCGCCTGCGTCGGTGGTGCGCAGACGCACCTCGATGCCCGGGTGCTGCGCCTGGAAGTCGAACAGTCGGGGGATCAGCCACTTCACGGTAAAGGTGCTGAAGCAGGCGACGTCCAGCGGCCCCCGGCTGGGGTCGCTGACCTCGCGCACGGCATCGGCGATGTGGGCGAATGCGGTGGTCAGCACCGGCTGCAGCACATGCGCCGCCGGGGTGAGGGTGGGGCGGGCCTTGCTGCCGCCAAACAGCGCCACGCCCAGGTGCTGCTCCAGCTGGCGCACCTGTCGGCTGATGGCGCCGGGCGTGACCGACAGCTCGTCCGCCGCCGCTGTCATGCGGCCGAGCCGGGCAGCCGCTTCAAACGCCCGCAGGGCACCCAATGGGGGTAGACGGTGACTCATCTATGTGATTTTGGAGAACATAAGGGCAGACAAATCATCGCTTTCAAGAACTGAATCTGATAGCAACAATGAACGAATAGACAAGCGCTGCTGGCCAGAAGTTGTTTCAGTCCAGTTGGCGCTCATTTCAGTATCTCTATTTGATTTGAAAGAATATAGGAGAAGCTATGCCCTTTGTCCGTACCAATGTTCCGCACGACACCCCCGCTGTCACGCGCGATGCCATCGTTCAAGGCATCCATCAGGCGCTGGTGGACGGCATCGGCATGCCGCCGGATGAACTCTTCAACCTGGTGGCCGGCTACGCGCCCGGCGAATTTGCCTGCAGCCGCACGTTCAACGGCGTGGCCCGCTCCGACCGTGTCGTGGTGGTCGAGATCACACTGCGGCGTGGGCGCAGCGACGCGATGAAGCGCACCCTCTACGCCGCTATCGCGCGCAACCTGCAGGCCATGGCGGGCGTGGCCCCGGCCGACGTGTTCATCTTCATGCACGAGAACGACTATTCCGACTGGTCGGTGGGCCACGGCCGGTTCGCGATGGACCTGGTGCAGAACAAGGCGACGGCCTGAGCGCTGTTCGCAGTGCTCAGAATGCTCCTGTTTTTATAGCTGTCAGCGCTTGATCAGCAAGCGCTGGGCAACGATGGGGACCGATTCCCCGGAAGCGGCGGATGCAGTCCCACGGGCGTGGGCGCGGAGCGGTTTGATATCCATGGCGCTGTTCATCCCGAGACTTCTGCACGCCGGCATCCGTTCACGCTGAACGGCGCCGATGGACCGAACGCGAATCCGTGTCAGGCACTGCCATGTCCCGGCTGCTGCTGTCCCAGAAACCGTCCCGGTGGCTGTCCCACCGATTTGCGCACCATGGCGCTGAAGGCGCTGGGGCTGTAGCCCAGCTCGGCGGCGATCTGGCCCATGGGCATGCGCCCGGCGGCCAGCGACACGGCCTTGGCCAGGATGACCTGCTGGCGCCACTGGGTGAAGGTGCTGCCCAGTTCGGAGCGGAACAGCCGTGCCACGGTGCGCGGGCTGGCGCCGGTGTCCTGTGCCCAGTCGGCCAGGGTTTCGTGGCGCGTGGGGTCGGCCAGCACGGCCTCGCACAGGTGGCGCAGGCGCTTGTCCTGGGGCAGGTCCACGCCCAGCTTCACGGCGGCGGCGCGGGCCAGTTCATCGCGGATGAGGGCGCTCAGGTGCTGCTCGCGCAGCCGCTCGGCGGGCGTGAGGGCGGGCCCGCCGTCGGGCGTGGTGGGCATCTCGCGCACCAGTGAGCGCAGCAGGTCGGACACCTCCAGTACGCGGCACTGGCGCCAGGCGGCTGAATCGTCTTCGCCGCGAAGACTGGGGCCGGCGCCATCGCCGCCGAGGGCGCCGGGCCCGCACCGGCCGCGCGGCTGGTGGAAGTACAGCGTGCGCAGGTCGGCGTCTTCCACCATGGTCACGGCATGTTCCACACCGGGCGGAATCCACAGCGCGCGCGAGGGCGGCACGATGTAGGTGCCGTGGTTCACCGTGAGCCGGATCACGCCCGTGGTCGAGATTGCCACCTGCGCCCAGGGGTGGCTGTGGGGCATCACCTGGGTGTCGGCGGCCAGCCAGCGCAGCTTGGCGCGCACCGGGCGGGCGAGGGTGGGCACGAACAGCTCGGGCGTGAGCGAGCCCACGTACGACAGCCCGCGTCCGGCTCCACGCGAGCTTCCGGCTTTTGGTCGGGGGACGACCTGGGCGGCAAAGTGCTCCACGACCGGCTCGGGGGATGGGGCGGGTGCGGCGGCGGGGGTTGGCATGTTTGCGATAGAAGTTGGCCGCCTATCGTAAACCTGCCGAAGCCCGCCTGCCTAAGATCAAGCCCATGACCGCTTCAGCTTCATCCTCCGGCGCCGCCGCCAACCCTGTGCCCCTTCGGCAGGACGCTCGCACCATCGGCCTCATCGGCCTGGCCCATGGCAGTTCGCACTTTTTCCACATGCTGCTGCCGCCGCTGTTCCCGTGGCTGATCGGCGAGTTTGGCTTCAGCTATTCCGAGCTGGGGCTGCTGGTGTCGGTGTTCTTCGTGATCTCCGGCGTGGGGCAGGCGCTGTCGGGCTTTCTGGTGGACCGCGTGGGCGCGCGGCCGGTGATGTTCTTTGCGCTGTCGAGTTTTGCCGCAGCGGGTCTGGCCGCGGGCACTGCCCAGGGCTACACCGGCCTGCTGCTGGCGGCGGCGCTGGCCGGGCTGGGCAATGCGCCCTTCCACCCGGTGGACTTCACGATCTTGAATAAGCGCGTGTCGCCGCAGCGCCTGGGGCATGGCTTTTCGGTGCACGGCATCAGCGGCAACCTGGGCTGGGCCACGGCGCCAGTGTTCATGGCGGGCATTGCGACGGCCACGGGCTCGTGGCGCACGGCCTGCCTGTGCGGGGGCCTGTTCGCCCTGATAGTGCTGGGCATCATGGTCTGGAACCGCGATGCGCTGGACGACCGCCAGGGCGCCTGGGCGCACCAGGCCAAGGGCGGGGCAGGGGCAGGAGCCGGCAAGCCCGAGCACCCCATGGCCTTCCTCAAGCTGCCGTCCGTGTGGCTGTGCTTCTCGTTCTTCTTCTGGAGCACCTGCGCGCTGAGCGCCATCCAGAGCTTTGCCGGCCCGGCGCTGAAGAGCATGTACGGCCTGCCACTGAGCGTGACGGCCATGGTGGTTACCGGCTACATGCTGTGCGGCGCGGCGGGCATGGTGGTGGGCGGATTCCTGGTGGGGCGCGTGCAGCGGCTCGAAAAAATCATCTCTGTGTGCCTGCTGGGCTCGGCGGCCTTGCTGGTGCTGGTGGGCACGGGCCTGCTGCCCGGCATGGCCGCGGTCGTGGTGGCGTCGGTGGCTGGCCTGGGTACGGGGCTGGCCGGCCCCTCGCGCGACATGCTGATCAAGCGCGCCGCCCCCCCCGGCGCCACGGGCCGGGTGTATGGCACCGTGTATTCGGGCCTGGACCTGGGCTTTTGCCTGGCCGCCCCGGTGTTTGGCGCCATGCTGGACCACGGCATGACGGCGGGCATCTTCTACGGCTCGGCCTTCACGCTGGCGCTGAGCGTAGTGTCTGCGGCGCTGGTGGGGGTGGGGGTTGCGGCACGGGCTGCCAGGCCCCTGGCGACGGCGGTCTGAAGGACGCTGGGGCAGCTACGGGCACTCCCGCCGCGCTGGCGAGGCTGTCGAGAGACAGGTCGAACGCGTTCTAATGCCAGGCTGAACGCGCGCCCCGCGCCGGTAGCCCCAGCCGGGGCTTGGCCGCAACGGAGCTTGCTGCTTTTGGTCACCAACCCTTCATTGCCCTGTTCGTACACACCCATGCGCAAGATTGCTTTGGAATCCATCGCGGCTGGCACCTTCGCTGCGCTGGCCATGATGCCGGCGGGCTGGCTCTTTCGGCTGCTGGAGATGCGCGTCGGGCACTACGGCCCCAAGTTTGCGGCCCTGTACCTTGCGCAGCCCGGGCCCGTCGCGCTATTCGTTCAACACCTGGTTCTAGGCTGGGTGTCTGCCCTTCCCCTGGTAGTGTTGCCACTGCACCGTATGGTCACAGGCGGGGCGCTGGGTGTGGGTGCTGTCTACGGTGCACTCTATTACGCAACCGTCAACTCGCTGGCGCTCCCGATCTACTTTGGTGACCCATTGCCCTGGAGCCTGGGGCTGGCCGTGGTGCTGCCGAGCCTGGTGGTGCACGTGGTTTTTGGTGTGGCGGTGGTCTTCGGAGTGCTGGCGATGAGGCGCAGGGGCGGAGGTGGGCGTTAAAAATCGGCGCGGTCGATTTGCAGCCGACGATCTCTCAGTCCGACAGCTCTTCGGCTCCCGCATACTCCTGCCATGCCATTTCCCCTCGAAGAACGCCGCGCCTTGCTCAACGTGAAGGGCGTGGGGCCGACCGTGATCGCCCGGCTTGAACAGATGGGCTTTGAATCGTTGGCGCATCTGGGCAAGGCCAATGCCCTGGACATTGTTTCCAAGGCCTCGGCCATGCTGGGCTCCTCCTGCTGGAAGAACAGTCCCCAGGCCCGTGCCGCCATCCAGGCGGCCATCGCGCTGGCCCAGTCGCGGTCGGCTTGACCTTTCCGCTGCACGCCGGGGCGGGGTGTGTTGCAATGCGGCCCCGTGCTGGGCACCACGTGCCCCCGGCTGTTGCTTCACACCCCTTCAGGAATCTCCACCATGACATCGCCTCTCTACAACGCCAGTGTCCCCGTGTTCCGCCAGATGCTCGGTTCGCTCAAAGACATCCTGGCCAAAACCGAGGCCCATGCCACGGCGCGCAAGATCGAGCCGGATGCACTGCTGCAGGCCCGGCTGTTCCCCGACATGTTCCCCCTGGCGCGCCAGGTGCTGATTGCCTGCGACTTTGCCAAGGGCGTGGCGGCGCGCCTGGCCGGGGCGGAGGTGCCGTCCTTCCCCGACGCCGAGCGCCCCGGTTTCGCCGACCTGAATGAACGCATCGACACCGTACTCGCGTTTGTCGAAGGCCTGCCAGAGGCTGCGTTTGCCGATGCCGCCACGCGCCAGATCACGATCCAGCCCGGCACACCGCGCGAAAAACAGTTCGTCGGCGAGCACTACCTGCTGCACTACGGCTTGCCGCAGTTCTTCTTCCATGTGAACGCAACCTACGCCATTGCGCGGCACAACGGTGTGGAGCTGGGCAAACGCGACTACATGGGCAAGTACTGATCAGCGCCGTTGCGCAGACGGTCACCTCGGTGGCCGCTACTGCGCATAGTTCAGCGGCAGCGCCGTGGTGAACTTGATTTCTTCCATCGCAAAGCTCGAACTCACGTCTGACAGCGCCACGGCCTGCGTGAGTCGCTTGTAGACCGAATCGTAGGCGCGGATGTCGGGCACCACCACGCGCAACAGGTAGTCCACGTCGCCGCTCATGCGGTAGAACTCGACGATCTCGGGGATTCCCATCACGGCATCCCGCAAGGTGTCAAACCATTGCTGGTGGTGCTGGTTGGTCTTCACGGCCACGAACACCGTCACACCCACATTCACCTTGCGCGGGTCCACCAGGGCGACATGGCGGGTGATGTAGCCCTTCTCGCGCAACCACTGAATGCGCCGCCAGCAGGGCGTGTTGGAAAGGTGCACGGCCTCGGCCAGCTCGGCCAGCGGCGTCTCGGCATTGTGTTGCAGCATCGCCAGCAGTTGGCGGTCAATGGAATCCAGATTCTGTTTCAAGGGGTATGTGAGAAATCGTTTCCCTTATTGGGCGTTATTCAGGGCATAAAAGCAAAGTTTTTTCAGGGCTGTCGTTACATACTGTCAAGGCATCGTTGGCACGGAATCTGCGTCAAGTCCCCGTAATTTCGCACCGTGCATCCACCCGGTGCGTGGTGCGCTGTTTGCCCATGGCACGCCGTTCCTGGCCCCTCCCGTCGCCCTTTTTTCAAGGATTTCATCCATGTCGCTTTCTGTTTTTCGACGCAACCCCTACGCCCTGGGACTGAGCATTGCCGCATTGGCCGTGCTGGCCGCCTGTGGCGGCAGTGACGGCCCCACCACCCCGGTGGCCACGCCTGAGCCCACCGAGCAGTACGTGCCGCCCGAGCCGCCCTCGGGCTACACGCCCAAAACCATCAGCTATGCCAACAAGGACATGGTGGCGGCGGCCAACCCGCTGGCGGTGAAGGCAGGTGTGGACATCCTGGCCAAGGGCGGCACGGCCACAGATGCCGCCATTGCCGTGCAGATGGTGCTGAACCTGGTGGAGCCACAGTCGTCGGGCATTGGGGGCGGCGCCTTCATGCTGCACTACGACAAGGGCGCCAACAAGCTGCTGGCCTACGACGGCCGCGAGACCGCGCCCAAGGCCGCCACGCCCAACCTGTTCATCGGCGCCGATGGCAAGCCGCTGGCGTTTCTGGCGGCGGTGGACGGCGGCCTGTCGGTGGGCACGCCGGGCGTGCTGCGCATGCTCGAAGCCGCACACAAGGCCCATGGCAAGCTGCCGTGGAAGGACCTGTTCGAGCCCGCCATCAAGCTCAGCGAAGACGGCTTTGCGATCTCGCAGCGCATGAGTGTGTCCATTGCCGGGTCGGCCGCGCGCATCAAGGCCCAGGGCGAGCCCGGATCCAGCTATTTCCTCAACGCCGACGGCACCGCCAAGGCGGCGGGCACGCTGCTCAAGAACCCTGAATTTGCAGCCACGCTCAAGGCCATTGCAGCGGGTGGTGCCGATGCGTTCTACAAGGGGGACATCGCCAAGGACATCGTGGCCAAGGTGGTCAGCCATCCCACCAACCCCGGCAAGCTCGCGCTCGATGACCTGAGCGATTACACCCACAAGGTGCGTGAGCCCGTGTGTGGCGTCTACCGTGTGCAGTACCGCGTGTGTGGCATGCCCGCGCCCAGCTCCGGCGGCATCGCGGTGCTGCAGACGCTGGGCCTGCTGCAGGGCTTTGACCTGGCGGCCATGAAGCCCAACACGCTCGACGCCGTGCACGTGGTGTCCGAGGCCTACCGCCTCGCCTATGCCGACCGCGCGCTGTATGTGGCCGACCCTGACTTCGTCAACGTGCCCCAGGCCGGCCTGATCAACGCCGACTACCTCAAGGAGCGCGCCAAGCTCATCAGCATGAGCAAGAGCATCGGCACGCCCGTGGCGGGCACACCACCGGGTGTGAGTGGCGCCAAGGGGCGGGACAACTCGCTGGCCCTGCCATCGACCACCCACCTGTCCATCATCGACAACGCAGGCAATGCGGTGTCCATGACCACCACGATCGAGAACGGCTTCGGCAGCCTGCAGATGGTGCGCGGCTTCCTGCTGAACAACCAGCTCACCGACTTCTCGTTCACAGCCACCGATGCGGCGGGCAACCCCATTGCCAACAGCGTGCAGGCCGGTAAGCGCCCCCGCAGTTCCATGGCACCCACCATCATCTTCAATGCCGCCACGGGCGACCTCGAAGGTGTGGTTGGCTCGCCAGGAGGCAGTGCCATCATCCAGTACACCGCCAAGACCATCCTGGGTATGACGGACTGGGGCCTGAACGTCCAGCAGGCCATCAACCTGCCGAACTTCGGTGCGCAGACCAACGCCACCACGTCCATCGAAAAGGGCTCGCTCATCGACACCGCTGCCATCCGCGACGGACTCAAGGCGCGTGGCCACACCGTGGCGCAGACCGACTCCTTCACCAGCGGCCTGCATGGAGCGGTGTTCAACGGTGTGCGGTCCAACGGCAATGCGGGTCTGCTGTCGCGCAACCCAGGCGCGGGCACCTATGCCGGTGGCGCCGATCCCCGCCGGGAGGGGATTGCGCTGGGCAACAACTGAGCTGCGCCATGTGATCGGTGGCGGCTCCAGAGCAGGGGCTGCGCTGATACTGACGAAGGCTGCCGGGTGGACTACCGGGCAGCCTTTTTTTGTGGGTGCTCCGTGGTGACCGCCGGGTGCTTTTCGCCCGCCAGCGTCTGGAGCAAGCGGGTGAAGGTCGCTGTCGGGCCCACGTTGTCCTCGGCGCGATAGACCAGCGTCAGCGGCACATCCAGCCGCCCGCCATCCACCAGCGGCCGGTAGGCAATCGCATGCCGGTGCACACCCAGCATGGACGACGGCACCACGGAAATGCCCGTGCCCGCAGCCACCAGGTTGAGATTGGTCAGCATGCGCGCCACCTCGGCCACCACGCGGGGGCGCACGCCCTGCTCGGCACACAGCGCCAGCAGGTTGGCATACAGGCCGGGCGCGCCCGGGCGGCGCACCAGGATCATGGGCTCGCCCTCCAGATCGGCAATCTGGATGGGCAGCGGCTTGCCGCGCCGCTGGCGCAGTGCCAGCGGGTGGTCGATGGGCAGGGCCACCATGGCGGGCTCGTGCTGCAGGGTGTCGAAGGCCAAGCCCGCAGGCCGCGCCACGGGCACGCGCAGCAGGCCACAGTGCAGGCGCCCGTCGGCCACGGCCTCGGTGATCTCGGCGGCGTTGTTCTCGCCAATCTCCAGCACCAGACCGGGGTGGCGGGCGCGGCACTCTCGCAGGGCGAATGGGGTGAATTCATGGGCGGCGGCCGAGCTGGTGAAGGCGATCACGAGCCGGCCTGTCTTGCCCTCGGCCAGCAGCTGCATGCGGCTTTGCAGTGCGTCGAAGTCGTGCACCAGGCGGGCGGCCTCGGCCTGCAGTGTCTGCCCCGCCTCGGTCAGGGTGACGCCCTTGGCGTGGCGCTTGAACAGCACCATGCCCACCGTGTTTTCTAGGGCCTTGATCTGCTGGCTGAGCGGTGGCTGGGCCATGCCCAGCAGCTCTGCCGCGCGGGTCATGTGCCCGGCTTCGGCCACCGCGAGAAAGTAGCGCAACTGGCGGATGTCCATGTCAGTGCCTAGGGGCAGCACGAAAGATAGTCATATGCAGATCATATCGATAGTGCCAATTTTGCCTATTTGACGTATTGAAAGGCGGTTTCTACGATGCATCGGCATCCGGCTTTGCGCCGCCAAGAATTTTTCAGGAGACACCCCCGCCATGACTGCACCGCAGCCCCATCCTCTGCCACCCGCCTTGTCCGAGGGCCCCCGCTGGGCCCTCGCGGGCCTGGCCTGCCTTGCGATGGCGGCTTGCGCACCCATGGCCACCACCAGCGTGCCTGGGGG
>NZ_JALEGG010000159.1 GCF_022763525.1 Acidovorax sp. | reverse complement strand
GTCCAGGGCACCCAGCCCCTTGGGCAGCCAGTCGGCGTTGCTGCGCAAGGTGTCGTGCAGGCGCACCAGGGCCTCCGTGCGTGGCACACCCACCTTGAACTGCACCGTCATCACGGCCATGCCAGGGCGGGAAACCGAGGTCACGTGTTCCGTGCCTTGCATCTGCGACAGCACCTGCTCGGCCGGCGTCGCCACCATCTGTTCCACATCGGCGACGGAGGCTCCAGGGAACGGAACAATGACGTTCGCCATGGTCACATCGATCTGAGGCTCTTCTTCGCGGGGCGTCACCAGGACCGCGAAGACGCCCAGCAGGAACGCGACCAGTGCCAGCAGCGGAGTGATCTGCGCACTCAGGAACAGGGCGGCGATGCGGCCAGAGATTCCAGGTTCAGCGGAGCGGTTGGAGGTGGTCATTCAGCGCACCTTCGCTGCTACCTGAGGCTGGGTGGCGACGCGCTCGCCAGCCCGCACGCCGCTGAGTACCTCCACCATGTCTCCCATAGGGCGGCCCAGCCGGACCTGGCGCAGCAGCGGTCTGTCGTTGGCATCCAGCACATACAGGCCCGTCAGTTCGGCGCGGCGGACCACAGCATTCGCGGGCACCAGCACAGGTCCGGTCGCGGTGCCGGCTGCCGGGCCGGAGGTCGGGTCGGCGCCCAGCCACAAGCGGGCGAACATGCCGGGCGCGGCGCCCTCCAGGCCGGAGGGCAGCTCCAGGCGGACCTGCACCGTGTGGCTTTGCGCATCGACGATGGGCAGCACCTGCACCTTGGCGGCGGGAATCGCGATGCGGGAAGCCCCCAGGCCGGGGATCTCGACCTGTAGTTCGGGGGCCGCACCGCGCAGCGTGGCGGCGTGGTGCTGTCCGAGGTGGGCCGTCACCCGCATGGCCAGCGGATCGTAGAGGGACACCAGGGGCTTGCCCGGCATGGCCATGTCGCCCACCGTGGAGGGCACGTCGCCGATCACGCCGCTGAACGGCGCCTTGATGACATAAAAGCCTGACTGTGTGACGGCCGCCGCTGCCTGGGCCTGCAAGGCCTGGACTTGCGACTGGGTCGCGCGCCATTGCGCCTCGGCCCGATCCAGCGCCGCCTGGCTGATGTACTGCTTCTGGAACAGCTGTCTCTGGCGTTCATATTCCTTCGCGGCTACTTGTTGGGCAGCGCGTGCAGCATCGACCTGGGCCGTGCTGGCCGCTGCGTTTTGCTGTGCGGCGCGCGCATCAATCCGCAGCAGTTCCTGTCCGGCATGGACCCGATCACCGGCCCGGACAGAGACGCTGATGACTGCGCCCTGCACCTGCGCCGAGAGTGTGGCCTCGCGTACGGCCTCCACCTGCCCATCCACGCTGCCGCCTACCTGCGCGCCGGCGGTCTTCACCGTGAAAACAGCCAGCGGCTGCACGGGGCCGCTTTCGGCCGCCCAGGCGACGGACACGGCAAGGCACAGCGCTGCAGTAAATCGGGTCAAGGGCTTCATGGGGTCTCCAGAGGGCATCTGAAGTTGATTATTTAACTAATCAGCTAATTAGTCAATAATGTATCATGCGTTCCAATGCCGGAGATGCCCGTGATGAACGAAATGCCCCCAGAAGCTCTTGAACAGGTTGCTGCCTATTTTCAGGTGCTGGCCGAGCCCACGCGGTTGCGCATCCTCAACCTGTTGCGGGGTGGGGAAAAGAATGTGGGTGAGCTGGCGCTGGAATGCGGCTACACGGCCGCCAACGTGTCCCGGCACCTGTCGCTCATGACCAAACATGGCCTGGTTTCCCGCGAAGGGCGCGGCACCAGCGTCTATTACCGGTTGACCGATGAGTCGGTCGACGCTTTGTGCGACCTGGTATGCGGCAACATTGCTCGCCGGCTGGAGCGCGATGCCTCCGCGCGGGCGGCTTTCAAGGTGCCGCGCTGAGCGGCGGGGGAACACGGCCAGGATCCGCGACGCCGGGCCATGGCGGCCGCCTGCTTCTGCGCTGGCTCAGGATCCTCGCAGCGCGATGGCGCAGGCAGCCTTGATCAGCCGGTCCCGGGGGTTGGAGGCCATCTCGGCAAAGCTCACTTCGCGTCCCTCGCCCTCGGTGGAGTCCGCGATGCGCATCTTTCCCCGCCACAGCGGCATCTCGAACAGCGAAAGGGTGCGGTGCCACGCTTTCTGCTCCGTGCAGTCCACGATGGCGGTGGAGTAGTACGACTGGTACGGATTCCCGTCAAAACCCGTCCTTGGCCTGGCGCGGTTGACCCGCAGCTTGACCATCCGCATGGACTCAAAGGCCATGGCGCTGGTGGCATCCACTTCCACCGTATCCGTCGTGGCGCTCTGTGGATCGCCGGTGATGGTCAACCACATGGGCTCGGAAGCCCATGTGGCAGTACCTGTGCACATGCACGCCAATACCGTTGTCCTGAAGCGGGAAAGGAGGTTCATCGAAGCGTGGGCGGAAGGGGGTGGTTCACAGGGCCTAGGCGCGGAGGGGTACCTCTAGAAAACGCCCAGGCTCAGCCCTGCGGCCATGGCTTCGCCCAAGGCCCGGCATCGGCTCAGTTCGTCCGCGGGAATGCGCTTGGGTTTCAAGATGGCCTCCGGGGTTTGGGCGTGAGTGCACACGATCAAGGGGTCTGCGATGGGCTTGAGGCGCCAGCCGGTCGCGATGCGTTCGACCTGCCGCGCCGCGTTGTGCCCATCGCTGCCGGCGCAGACCAAGCATGCGTACGGCCGTCCATTGACGTGATCAAGAACCGCATAGTAGCTGCGATCAAAAAAATCCTTGAGCTGCCCGCTGATGGCCGCCAGATTCTCCGGCGTGGCGAAGATGAATCCGTCGGCAGCGAGCATGTCCGCCGGGCCGGCCTGGCTCGCGTACAACAGCCGCGTGGCTACCTCGGGCTGCGCGCCAGCGCCGTCGCAGACGGCCTGGGCCATCTGCCGGGTGCCATCGGTCATGGAGTGATAGACGACCAGCAGTGTCTTGCGCGTGCTCATGGCCGGACATCATCCCACGGCCCTGCGGGCGGCCGATGCCCTGCGGGGCCGGCGGGCCGTCGCAAAGGAGCCTGGCCTACAGATCCAGATCGCGTGGACGCTCACAATCACAGAACCGTTTTCATCGTGTTGCTGGAGGTGACGCATATGCCGCAGGAATGGGAAGAAGAGAATATCTTTGGCGAAGCCGACGGGAGTTCGTACTCGGCCGTGCTGGGCAGAAGTGCCGACGGGCACTTCACCCTGCGCAGCCTGCTTATCGACGGCCACAACGTGCCTGTCATGAACGCTGCGTGGCCCTCTCGCGAAGAGGCCGTGCAGGCGGTCCGGGACTACGCCCAGGGAAATCAGCGCCCATAGCCTGGGACACTGGCTTTACCGGTTCGCCTGACCCTGCCGCTCCTTGCGGAGTGCCAGTTTGCGGTACAGGGTCTGGCGGCTGATACCCAGCAGGCGCGCCGCATGGCTCACGTTGCCACGGCAGTTTTCCAGGGCACGCTGAATGGCGGACTGCGAGAGCTCGTCCAGGTTTTGGGGCGCGTGCGCCTGCTCGGCGGGGGCGGCGTAGCGCTCGATCCGCGCCAGCTCCTGCCGGAAGTCGTCGGGGAGATGGTGCAGCTCGATGGTCTCTCCATCGTCCTCCAGCATGGCGCAGGCGGTGCGGAGCACGCTGGCGCACTGGCGCAGGTTGCCGGGCCACCGGTAGGTGGCCATCGCGGCCATGGCGGCAGGCCCCAGGCGTATGGCGCGAGCCGGCTCAATGGCCTGCAGCATCTGCAGGCTCAGGGCTTCAAAATCGGTGCGATCGCGCAGGGGCGGAAGCTCCACCGACAAGCCATTGATCCGGTAGTACAGGTCGGCGCGGAACTGCCCGCGTTCGGCCTCCTCGCGCAGGTTGCGGTGGGATGCGCAAATGAGTGCAAAGTCCACAGCCACGGGCTGGCTGCTGCCCAGCGGAACCACCTGCCGCTCTTGCAAAACGCGCAGAAGCCGCGTCTGAAGAGCCAGCGGCATGTCCCCGATCTCATCCAGGAAGAGCGTGCCCCCATGGGCCTCGCGCAGCAGGCCCAGGCGGCCTTCACGTCGGCCTCCGGTGAACGCGCCGGGACTGTAGCCAAACAGCTCGGCCTCGATCAGGGACTCGGGCATGGCCGCGCAGTTGACGGCGACAAACGGTCCATTGCGGCGCGAGCTGCTTTGGTGTGCGCTGCGCGCGAACCATTCCTTGCCCACGCCCGATTCGCCCTGGATGAGCAACGCAATGGGCTTGTCCAGCACCCGGCGCGTCTTGGCCGCTGCGGCTTGCCATCGTGCGTCGCCCGTGTCCAGCTGCGCCAGGGCATCGTCCGGTGAGCGCGCGGCGGGCGCGGACGGCGCCGCCCGGACGGTGCGCTTGTCGAGCACCAGCTGTGCAAAGAGCGGCAAGCCGTCGTGGCGGCGCAGCGACATCGGCGCGTCGGGCCGGCGGTGGTGCCGGGCCAGCAGGTCGTTGAGGTTGGCGTTCAGCACCTGGTGCACGGGAATGCTGCCCAGCTGCGCGCCGGAGATGCGCAGCAGCGCCAGCGCACTGCGGTTGCCGCCCACTACCCAGCCATCTTCCGACACCAGGGCGATCCCCTCGGCCACGGTGCCAATGCCCTCGGGGTGGGTGTGCAGGTGCAGGCGCAAGTGCCGCTGGCTGCCCGAAACCAGCAGGCGGTTCTCGATCATGTGTGCGGCCGTGCTGACCAGGCCGAGCGTGTGCGGATTGCCCCGGCTGTGCTCGCTGGAGATGTCCAGAATGCCCAGCAGCTGTCCGGTGCCGGAGAGGATGGGTGCGGCGGCGCAGGTCAGGAAGCCGTTGCGCTCGAGAAAATGTTCGGCGCCGTGCACCTCCAGCGGCGCCATCTCTGCCAGCGCCGTGCCAATGGCATTGGTGCCGCGCTGCGCTTCGTGCCACGAGGCGCCGCTGGTAAGCGCCACTCGCTCGGCCTTACCGAGGAAGTACGGGTCGCCACAGGTGTCCACCAGCGTTCCGCAGGGGCTGGCCAGCACGACCACGCTCTGGCTGCCACGCACCTGCTCGAACAGGTATTCCATCACGGGGCGTGAATGCGCCAGCAGCTCCTGATGCTGGCCCCGCAGCTGCCGCAAAGCCTGGCGTTCCAGGTTGTCCGGTGTGCCCAGCCGGCCCGTGGGCAGCAGGCCGCCTTGCAGACTGCGCTGCCATGAGCGCGCAAGCCGCGCATCCACCAGCCCGTCCGGACACTGGCCGAACTCCAGCAGGTGCTGGCGGGCTTGGCGCAACGCCACGGCGGCTGAAGGGGATCGCATGGTTTTGTCTCCTGTCCGGGCGTTCGTGCGCCCGGTTTTGTGGCCAGTATGGCCGTGCCCCTCGGTCAGGGCAAGCGCTGCGTCCGGGCGGGGCGGCCAAGTGTTCCATTTCGAGACAGGTGTCGTGTCCTGCCGCGGACACGTTAACCGCGCGGCCGTCGCTGCCGTTTGCGGCGCCGCAAAAGAACGCCATGTAAATCAACGAGTTGCGATCCCGGGCGGGCTGGCACGTCTTTTGATTCATGACCCGCATCTGGCGCCGCATGGTGGAGAGCCAGATGTCCATAAATCACCGGAGACAACAGCATGACCGTTTACGCAGCCCCCGGCGCCGCTGGCGCCAAGATCACCTACAAGCCCCGCTACGACAACTTCATTGGCGGCAAGTTCGTGCCGCCCGTCAAGGGACAGTACTTTGACGTGATCTCGCCCGTGAACGGCAAGGTCTACACCCAGGCCGCGCGTTCCACCGCCGAAGACATCGAGCTGGCACTCGACGCCGCCCACGCAGCCGCCGATGCCTGGGGCAAGACAGACGCCGCCACGCGCGCCAACATCCTGCTCAAGATCGCCAACCGCATCGAGGAAAACCTGGAGCGCCTGGCCTATGCCGAAACGGTGGACAACGGCAAGGCCATCCGTGAGACGCTGAACGCCGACATTCCGCTCACCGTGGACCACTTCCGCTACTTCGCGGGCTGCGTGCGTGCGCAGGAAGGCGGCATCAGCGAGATCGACGAGAACACCATGGCCTACCACATCCACGAGCCGCTGGGCGTGGTGGGCCAGATCATTCCCTGGAACTTCCCCATCCTGATGGCCGCGTGGAAGCTGGCTCCCGCTTTGGGCGCGGGCAACTGCGTGGTGCTCAAGCCCGCCGAGTCCACCCCCATCTCCATCCTCATCCTGGTGGAGCTGATTGCCGACCTGCTGCCGCCCGGCGTGCTCAACATCGTCAACGGCTTTGGCCGTGAGGCAGGCATGCCGCTGGCCACCAGCAAGCGCATCGCCAAGATTGCCTTCACCGGCAGCACCAGCACCGGCCGCGTGATAGCGCAGGCTGCCGCCAACAACCTGATTCCCGCCACGCTGGAGCTGGGCGGCAAGAGCCCCAACATCTTCTTTGCCGATATCATGGACAAGGACGATGCCTTCCTCGACAAGGCTGTGGAAGGCCTGGTGCTGTTTGCCTTCAACCAGGGCGAAGTGTGCACCTGCCCCAGCCGCGCGTTGATCCAGGAAAGCATCTACGACAAGTTCATGGAACGCGTCTTGAAGCGCGTGGCCGCCATCAAGCACGCGAACCCGCTGGATACCGACAGCATGATGGGCGCGCAGGCCAGCAAGGAGCAGCTCACCAAGATCCTCTCGTACCTGGACCTGGGCAAACAGGAAGGCGCCGAGGTGCTGGCCGGTGGCGGCCAGGCCCATCTGGGCGGTGACCTGGAAGGTGGCTACTACGTGCAGCCCACGCTGTTCAAGGGACACAACAAGATGCGCATCTTCCAGGAAGAAATCTTCGGCCCCGTGCTGGCCGTGACCACCTTCAAGGACGAGGCCGAGGCCCTGGCGATCGCCAACGACACGCTGTACGGCCTGGGCGCCGGTGTGTGGAGCCGCAATGGCAACGTGGCCTACCGCATGGGCCGCGCGATCAAGGCCGGGCGCGTGTGGACCAACTGCTACCACGCCTACCCCGCCCACGCGGCGTTCGGCGGGTACAAGGAGTCGGGTATTGGGCGGGAGACGCACAAGATGATGCTGGACCACTATCAGCAGACGAAGAATCTGCTGGTGAGCTACAGCGAAAACAAACTCGGCTTCTTCTGATGGGGTGGCGGTCCACAGACCGCCCCTGGCGTCGTTGCTCCGTCTTGCCGTAGCGTTGCTGCTGGCCGCGACGGAGACGCCCAGCCAGAAACGGTTTGTGAACCGCTGGAACGCTTGGGGCGCGGCTGCAATGCATTTTTTGCGGCCGCGTTTTTTGGCTTGCCAGTTCAGGAGATCGCCATGGTCGAAAGAGTCATCGCCACCGAGGCCGCGCTGGCGCTGATAGCGCAGCTGCAGGCCGAGCACGGCCCGGTGATGTTCCATCAGTCCGGCGGCTGCTGTGATAACAGTGCCGCCAACTGCTATTTGCCCACGGACCTGACCATCGGCGCGCAGGACGTGCTGCTGGGCCGGGTGGGCGGGGCGCCGTTCTACATCGGAAAGTCGCAGTACGAGTACTGGAAGCACACCCAGCTCATCCTGGATGTGATCGAGGGCCAGGGCGGCACGTTTTCGCTGGAAGGCAGCACTGGGCGGGCGTTTCACACCCGCTCGCGTTTGTTTTCCGATGCCGAGTGGTCAGAGGTGGAGCCGCTGGTGCTGCGCGATCTGGCCTAACCGCACCGGGAGGGATCGGCTGCGTCAAGCCCCATCGCCCGCGTTGCCCGTGATGGGCAGCACGGTGCCCGTGATGTAGCTGGAGCAGCAGGGCGCAGCCAGGAACACGTAGGCGGGGGAAATTTCCTCCGGTTGCGCGGGGCGGCCCAATTGGGTCTTCTCGCCAAACTTGGCGATGTTCTCGGGCGATTGGTCCGCCGGGTTCAGCGGGGTCCACACGGGGCCGGGCGCCACGGCATTCACGCGGATGCCCTGCTCAGCCAGGTTGGCGGCGAGCGCCTTCGTGAAAGCGTGGATGGCGCCCTTCGTGGATGAGTAGTCGAGCAGTTGCTTGCTGCCGCGCAGCCCTGTCACGGAGCCCGTGTTGATGATGGCGTCTCCACGCTGCAGGTGCGGCAGCGCCGCCTTACACATGTGGAAGTAGCCATAGATGTTGGTGCGGAAGGTCTCGTCAAAGCGCTCTTCCGTCAAGTCCTGCAGCGATGCGGCATGCTCCTGGAACGCCGCGTTGTTCACCAGCACGTTGAGCTTGCCGAAGGTCTGGACCACCTTCTGCACGGCCTGCGCGCAGTAGCCGCTGTCGCGCACGTCGCCGGGCAGCAGCAGGCAGCGCGTGCCCTCGGCCTCGACCAAGCGGCGGGTTTCCTCGGCATCCTCGTGTTCGTTCAGATAGCCGATGGCCACATCTGCGCCCTCGCGCGCAAACAGCACAGCCACTGCGCGTCCGATACCTGAATCGCCCCCCGTGATCAGCGTGGAAAAGCCCTGCATCTTGCCGCTGCCCTGGTAGTGCGGCGCGTCATAGCGCGGCTTGAGCTGCATGTCGGCTTCGAGGCCGGGCTTGGTCAGGTGCTGCTGCAGCAGTGGTGGTGTGGGCTCGGCACGGCCGGGACCCGGCGCGGCGCTCTTTTCGTCTCCACCCTGGCCGCCTTTCTGGTGCTGTTGTTGCTGCGCGTCCTTGCGGTCCTGTTCGGCCTGGATCTGCTGCTGCTTGTGGGCTGTGGCCTCGGCGGCGTCGCGGGTGGCGGAGGAGGGAGGGGATGGAGGTGTGGAGGAGGTCATGGTGTGGGATCGGAAATGAATACGGGAGGACGAAAGGGAAGGGGGAGCCGGCAGGCGAGGCGGCGCCGCGCGTCACCCCTGCGAGCGGCACGGTGCCGCTCAGCCCAGCGGCTTCCACAGGGGTGGCTCGGGCTCGGGGAACCGCAGCGGTATTTGTCGGGGCCGCACCATGGACTCCCACTGCCGCATGCGCTTGAGGGCACGGGGCTTCAGGTGGCTGTCGGAGCCGGAGCGGTGGGTCTTTGACATGGTGAGTCTCCAGAGCAGAGGGAGACTCCATTGACCCACTGCCGGGCCAGCGCCGCTGTCGGACAGTGTTGACGGAGGCCATCGGATGATGGCCGGGGCGCTTGGCCGGGCCTCCGGCCGGTCACTTTTTGGACAGGGGCGAGGGCGCCTTGGCCAAGCCGAGCATTTCAGTCATCCACTTCACCAGCATCGTGGTGTAGGCCTCACTCCACTCGGGTTTGGACAGGCTGTGGTCTGCCTCCTGGATGACCCGGTACGTCATGGAGCGGGTGCGCAGGAACGCGGCGCGGTAGTTTTCTATGACAGGGTGCGGGACGATGTGGTCGAGCTCCGACTCGACCAGGAGCACATCCCCTTCGAAGATGGCGCTGGCCGCCAGGGCCCGGTTGCTGTCGGCAGGGAGCTGCATCGCGCGGTAGCGCGCGATTTCCTGCCGGTCGAGGTTCTGCTTGGAGACCAGCCAATCCTCGTCCTTGTAGAGCGCAGGGGCGCGCAATGCCATCCACCGCACGGGGCGCAGTGCGCTCATGACGGTGGCCAGGTAGCCGCCGTAGCTGCTGCCCACCACGGCCACGGCGCTGGCGTCCACCGCGGGATGCCCCGTCAGCAGGTCGTAGGCCGCCAGCATGTCGTTGAGGTTGTCTTCGCGGGTGACGGTATCCCGGTGCGCCTTGTCGCGGGCGTGGCCGCGCAAGTCGAACGTCAGGCAGATGCAACCCAGCGCCGCCAGTGCGTGGGCGCGCGCGAGATACTGGTCCTGGCTCCCGTCCCAGCCATGCACCAGCATGACCCCGGGGACCACGGTGTCGGGGGCGACGAGGGTGCCGGCAATGGTGCGGTCGCCCGAGGGAATCTGGATGAGCCTATGCCGCGTCGCCATCGCGATGAATCAATGCGTACTTGGTGAGAAGGCCCACTTCGGGATCGTCGCCTTGGAAATACAGGGTGGCCGAAGCAGGTACAGGCGTGAGCGCGCCGTACCGCTCGACGCAGCGGGTACGCGCCGTTTGCAGCGATCTGTCGGCATGGAAGGCTTCCAGTGCGGCCAGCTCGGCGCCGGTAGCACCGCCAATGCGCCAGGATTGCTCCAGCACGCCCGAGCACCACTGGCCCTCTGCGTCGAGACCCTGGGCCACGTCATAGTTGATGCGCGATGCAAAGAATCCGGGGTAGCAGCTGCGCACGGCGGCGTCATACACCAGTGCCTGGTCCACCGCCCTGCGCCGCGTGCCGGGCGGCAGCGTGGCCAGCAGCGCGTGGAAATCGCCGCGCACCACCGCGAGGTCCGAGCCTCCGTACGCTGGCGCGCCTGCATTGTCCTGCGTCAGCTGTTGCGTGCCGCAGTACGACGCCAGGATGCCCGCCACCCGCACTTGCCCGACGCTCAGGGTCTCCACATGGGTGAGGTTGTGCTCCAGCACCACGCCTTGTCTCAGCAGGGCGGCGTTGTCCAGCATGGCCAGGCGGGCGGCCAGGGCGGAGGCATCGTGCACCACCACCTGACCACGTCCGCCGGTTTCGCCCACGGGCTTGACGCGCACCGGTCCCAGCGCCAGAAGCTTTTCACCCGCCAGCTGGGCGTCTTGCCGCGCGAAAGCGGTGTAGCCGGGCAGCACCGCCGCCTGCACGAGTTCGGCGAGCAGAGGGTTCCAGCCCTCGGGCGCGGCGGCGGAGGCGAAGGCCAGGGGGTGGCTGATGGCTTTGGTCGCCAGGAATGCATGGGGGACCACACCGCCCAGCAGATCGTCTTCGCCAAAGAGCCGCAGGCGACGGACGTCGGGTGCCACCAGCGTGTCGCTGGGCACCAGGTAGGTGCGGCGGGGCCAGAGCGACTGGGGGATTTCCTCGATGAACGGGCAGCCTTTGAGGGCTGCCACGCGCCGCGCGATCTGCTCGCGTGTGACGTGTTCATGAACGCTGGCGTGCCCCTTGATCCCTTGGGTGAACGGCATGACCACCTCGACCGCTTGCGGGCCCGATTGCCGGGCGGCGAGGGCGTCGGCGTATGCGGACGAAGCAGGCATGCGGGCCTCCTGTGCTGCTCTCGAACCACGGCGAGAGGGGCCGGTGCGGCGGGCGACCGCCAAGGACGCCGCCATGGTAGGACCGGGGTTCGCGTGTGTGCTGTAGGACGAGCGAGCAACTCGGCCGCAGAGCGTACTGGCGGGCCTGCAAGGGGCCAGTGCGCCTCAAAAGGGCGGAGTGGCCGTTGGGCGGCAGCGTGGGCCATCCTGGAGAACACCAAGCCGCCGGTGAAAGGGGCTCTGCAAATTGCTATTAAGTTGGTAGCTGCTTGCGCTTGAAAACAAAGCGCTGGTGGCCAATTTGGCGTTTATTTTTTACCGCCCGCGACCGCTCCTGTCAGTACGTCTCCAGGTGCAGGCGCCCGCCCTGACGCAGCGCTGGGCCGACCTGCTCCCAATCCAGGCCGCTGTCGTGGGCAATGTCGCGCAAGGCCATCACGACGCCTTCCTCCATGCTCTTCAGGCCGCACACATAGAAGTGGCTGTTGGCGTCACGCAGCAGAGCAGCCAGGTCAGGGGCGCGCTCGCGCATCAGATCCTGCACGTAGCGCCTGGGTTGCCCGGCCGCCCGCGAGAACGCCAGGTTGATATCGATGAAATCCTTGGGGAGGTTCTGCAATGGCCCGAAGTACGGCAGCTCCTGCGGGGTGCGTGCGCCGAAGAACAGCATGAGCTTGCCGCCTTCGAACTTGCCGCTGTTGCGCAGGCGCCTGCGCCACTCGGTCATCGCTCGCATGGGGGCGCTGCCGGTGCCGGTGCAGATCATCACAATGTGCGAGCGCGGGTGATTGGGCATGAGGAACGAGCTGCCGAACGGCCCGACGACCTGCACGGTGTCGCCCACCTGCAGGTCGCACAGGTAGTTGGAGGCCACGCCGCGCAGGGCGTTGCCGTGGTGGTCCATGGTCACGCGCTTCACGGTGAGGGCCAGGTTGTTGTAGCCCGGCCGCTCGCCATTGCGCGGGCTGGCCACGGAATACTGGCGCGGCTGGTGCGCCTTGCCCAACGCATCGGTGCCCGGGGGGATGATGCCGATGGACTGCCCCTCCAGCACCGGGAACGGCATGCTGCCGAGGTCGAGGACCACATGGTGCGTCTCGCTTTCGAAGCCGGCCTCGGTGCAGTTGTAGTTGCCTACCACGGTGGCGGTGGCGGGGCTCTTGGGCGTGAACAGGTTGGTGTAGGGGTGGGCGGCCGACCACGGCGGCACGCTCGCGCCGTACTGGGCTGGGCGAAACACTTGCGTGCCAGGTTCTGAAGGCGCAGTGGGGGCGGCGGGTGCTGTGGCCGCGGCCTGCGCAGAGGCCGCAGTGGCCGGGGCGCTGCGAGCCAGCTCCGCGGGCGTGAGCTCGGGGGGCAGTTCGTCCCATCCCAGTTGGGCCTCCACCGAGTAAGCCCGTGCCACCGGCACGCTGCGCCAGTTGTCGATCGAGCCTGTAGGGCAGGGCGCAATGCAGGCCATGCAGCCGTTGCACACGTCCGCGCGCACTACGTAGTTGCGGTCATCGTGCGTGATGGCGCCCACGGGGCAGGTGGCCTCGCAGGTGTTGCAGCGGATGCAGATCTCGGGGTCGATCAGGTGCTGCTTGAGCATGCCGTTATCGACCAGCGTGGTGGTGGGGGTGTCCATGTCTTTGTCCATCCATTCGCCCGGCGCCGCAGCGCACGAGCTCTGAAACTGGCGCGAACCATTCCACTGCCACCGTGGAGGCGGCTCAGAGGGGTTCAGTTAAACCGCACGTATTCGAAGTCGATGGGCTGGCGGTTGATGCCCGTGGCGGGCGGTGCGATCCAGCCCGCGAACTTGCCGGGCTCGGCCACACGCCCCATCAGCGAAGCGACGAAGGCGAAGTCCTCGTCGGTGGGCAGCCACTCGCCCTTGCGCGCAGTCCATTCGGTCTCGTTCACCACGCGGCCGTCGGGCGACATGCGGATGCCGGCGAGTGCGCCGATCTGGCGGTTGAAGGCCTTGTGCGGCACGGCCAGGCGCGTGGGGATGCCGACCTTCTCCAGTACCTTGTTCCAGCGCGTCACACCGGCCATGGAGTCCTTGATGAAGTCGTCGCGCAGCACCTCGTTCAACGCGTTGAGCATGGGCACTTCCTTTTCCACCAGCTGGCCGTTCTGTACCTCCAGCACCTTGTAGGTGTGGCCTTTCAGGATGTGGTCGTCCTCGCGCTTGCCTTCCTCATACCGGCCCTTGAGGCCCGAGCTGTAGAACGTGGCTGCGTTGCTCGACTGGTCGGCGCCGAACAGGTCGATGGTCACGCTGTAGTGGAAGTTCAGGTAGCGCTGGATGGTGGCCAGGTCAATGGCGCCAGCGGCGCGCACCCGGGCCGGGTCGTCGGTCTTGAGCTCGTTCATCACCTGGGCCGTGCGCGCCAGCACGCGCGAGACGCCGGACTCGCCCACGAACATGTGATGGGCTTCTTCCGTCAGCATGAACTTGGTGGTGCGCGCCAGCGGATCGAACGCGCTTTCGGCCAGGGCCGAAAGCTGGAACTTGCCGTCGCGGTCGGTGAAGTAGGTGAACATGAAGAACGCCAGCCAGTCGGGCGTCTTCTCGTTGAAGGCGCCCAGGATGCGCGGGTTGTCCACGTCGCCGGACTGGCGCTGCAGCAGCGCCTCGGCCTCTTCGCGGCCGTCCCGGCCGAAGTGCTTGTGCAGCAGGTACACCATGGCCCAGAGGTGGCGGCCTTCCTCCACGTTGATCTGGAAGAGATTGCGCAGGTCGTACAGGCTGGGTGCGGTGAGGCCGAGGTGGCGCTGCTGCTCCACCGACGCGGGCTCGGTATCGCCCTGCGTCACGATGATGCGGCGCAGGTTGGCGCGGTGCTCGCCGGGCACGTCTGCCCAAGCCTTTTCGCCCTTGTGGTCGCCGAAGTGGATCTCGCGGTTCGCGTCCCCGGGGTTCAGGAAGATGCCCCAGCGGTAGTCGCGCATCTTCACATGGCCGAACTGCGCCCAGCCGCTCGGGTCCACGCTCACGGCGGTGCGCAGATAGACCTCATGGTTCGTCGAGCCCTCGGGGCCCACGTCGTCCCACCACTGGATGAAGTTGGGCTGCCAGCCTTCCAGCGCGCGCTGCAGCGTGCGGTCCTCGCTCAGGTTCACGTTGTTGGGGATCTTCTCGCTGTAGTTGATCGTGCTCATGGATGTCTCCTTGGAGTGGGAATTCAGGGGTCCTTGGTGCTGCTTACAACCCGCAGTGCTCGCGACTGGCACTGCCTGGGCGAGGGACGCCGCGCAAGGGCCGCCCCGCAGCGAGGGCGTCGTCCCCCCGAGGGGGAAGGCGCCGTAGGCGGCTCAGGGGGCTACACCCTATTCAAGTCGAAGCCCGCTTTTTCGCCCGTGCCATATACCTTGAGCGCGCCCTTTTCGCCCACCGCATTGGGGCGGTTGAAGATCCAGTTCTGCCAGGCCGTCAGGCGGCCGAAGATGCGCGTCGCCATGTTCTCCTGGCTCGCAAAGCGCAGATTGGCCTCCAGCCCGGTGAGCGCATCGGGCGACATGGCGGCGCGCTCTTCGATGGCGATGCGTATCTCGTCGTCCCAGTCGATGTCGTCCGGCGCGGCGGTGACCAGGCCCAGGGCCAGGGCCGCGTCGGCGTCCAGCGCCTGGCCCGCGGCCGCGCGGGCGGCTTCCAGGGGGGAGGCTTCGTCGTAGAAGCGGCGCTGCAGGCGGCCCTGGCCGTTGACCATGGGCAGCAGCCCGAAGTTGAACTCGTTGAGCGTGAGCCGGGGCGCGCGTTCAGCGTCATCGGGCAGCGCCAGCATGTAGGTGCGGTCGGCCGCAAAGGCCAGTTCGGCCAGCGAGCCCGCGAAGGCTGAGCCGGGCTCCACCAGGGCGAACAGGCTGCGCGAAGACACGTCCAGCCGCGCCAAAGTACGGCGCAGTGCGCCCAGGGTCTCGCGCGCCAGCCAGTGGTCCTGATGCGCCAGCAGCGTGGCGTCGCTGGCCAGCACGGCCTGCGCATCGCCTGCGATCTTGAGCAGCCAAGTGCCGATCTGCAGCTCGTTGGTGCGCAGGTGCAGGATGGCGTCGTCCAGCTCGCGCGCCAGTGCCAGTGGCCACCACGCGGCACCTGCCGCTTCAATGCCGAGGGCGTCGGTGGGCTGTGGCCCGGTGGGGGCTTGCAGCGTCAAGGTGGCGGTGCGGCGGGCGCGATCGATGTCCACGCGGACATGGGCATAGTGCAGGCCGTCTGCGGTCTCCTCGCGCTCGATGCGCGGCAGCGCAATGCCCCGGGCCTTGGCGGGACGGGTGCTGCCCTCGGCCAGGCGCGCGGCGGCATCGTGCACTGCGGCGGCAAACTGCGCGGGCTTGGCAATGCGGTCCACCAGCCGCCAATCCACGGCGCGCTGGCCGCGCACACCTTCCACACTGGTGCAGAAGATGTCGGCCAGGTCGTGGCGCACATGGCGCTTGTCCGTCACGCGCGTGAGGCCGCCAGTGCCGGGCAGCACGCCGAGCAGCGGCACTTCGGGCAGCGAGACCGCGGACGAGCGGTCGTCCACCAGCAGGATCTCGTCGCAGGCCAGGGCCAGCTCGTAGCCGCCCCCCGCGCAGGCGCCGTTCACGGCCGCCAGGAACTTGATGCCCGAGTGGCGCGAGGAGTCCTCGATGCCGTTGCGCGTTTCGTTGGTGAACTTGCAGAAATTCACCTTCCAGGCGTGGCTGGAGACGCCCAGCATGAAGATGTTGGCGCCGGAGCAGAAGACCCGGTCCCGCGCGCTGGTGACCACCACCGTGCGCACCGTGGGGTGCTCGAAGCGGATGCGGTTGAGCGCGTCATGTAGCTCGATGTCCACGCCTAGGTCGTAGCTGTTGAGCTTGAGCTTGTAGCCGGGGCGGATGCCGCCGTCTTCCGCAATGTCCAGCGCCAGCGTGGCGAGCTGGCCGTCCACCTGTAGCTTCCAGTGCCGGTACTGGCTGGGGTGGGTGCGGTAGTCCACCGCCGGGGCGGACGCGGGTTCTGCTGCAGATGCCATTGCTGTGCCTCCAAAGATTAATGAACAATAGTTCATGTTTCTCGTTTGAAATGCATCATGATGCATGTTTTGTGGCAAGTCAATGCACCATGCTGCCATCGGTGGTACTGCGGACAGGCACCAGGGTGCGGGCGTGGGCGCCCGGCGTGGTCAGAGGGGGGCGTCAGGCCCTAGCTGGCGCAGGCCCTGCACCAGCCGCTGCAGGCTTTGCTCGGGCGTCTGCTGCGAGGTGTCCACGGTCAGGTCGGCCTTGGAGTAGAAGTCCGCCCGGCCGTCCAGGATGCGGCGCAGGTCCTCCATCGCCTCGGGGTTGGCGGCCATCGGGCGCATGTCGCCCTGGGCGACCACGCGGCCCATGTGCTCCTCGGGCGAGGCGCGCAGCCACACGGTGGTGCAGTGGGTCAGCAGTTCGTTGAACGTGGCCGGGTCCGACACGATGCCGCCCGGCGTGGCGATCACCACCTCGCCGTGCAGCTGGATGGTGGCTTCCAGTGCGCGCCGTTCGTAGCGACGGTAGGCGGTGGCGCCGTACAGGTCGTGGATCTCGCGCACGCTGCAGCCGGCCAGGGCTTCGATCTCGCGGCTCAGTTCCACAAACGGCACGTCCAGGCTGCGTGCGAGCAGCGGCCCCAGGGTGGATTTGCCCGCGCCGCGCAGCCCGATGAGCGCGATGCGGTGGGGCCGCGCGCTGTCCTGCGCGCCACCGCCCAGCAACTGCTGCACGGCCAGGCGCACCTGGCGCAACTCGGCCTCGCTGCGGTGCTCCAGCAGCTCGCGCAGCAGCAGCCATTCGGGCGTCTGGGTGGTGAAGTCGCCTACCAGCTCGGCCAGCGGGCAGCGTAGGGCCGTGGCCACCTGCTGCAACACCAGGAT
>NZ_JALEGG010000158.1 GCF_022763525.1 Acidovorax sp. | reverse complement strand
CGTAGGCGCGCGGCCCCAGGCCCGTGCCCAGGAACACGTCCTGCACGTCCCGGCGGCGCACGGGCTGGTTGTTCAGGTAGTAGCTGCTGGTGCCGTCGCGCGTGAGGACGCGGCGCACCGCCACTTCGCCGTACTGGCCCCACTGGCCGCCCGCGCGGTGGTCCGAGTTGTCGAACACCAGTTCCACGCTGGCGCGGCTGGCCTGCTTGCGGGTGGTCGTGCCGCTGAAGATCACGTCCTGCATGGACTCGCCGCGCAGCTCGCTGGCCTTGCTCTCGCCCAGCACCCAGCGCACCGCATCCATGATGTTGGACTTGCCGCAGCCGTTGGGCCCCACCACACCCACCAGTTGGCCGGGCAGCATGAAATTGGTGGGCTCAGCGAACGACTTGAAGCCGGATAGCTTGATGGAGGTGAGACGCACGGGTCAGAAGGCTGGCAAAGAGACGGGACAGACGGGAAAGAATGGCGCCGGACGGCCGTCCCCCACGGGAAACCGCGGCTGCGGCAAGGGCGGAATGATACCGCGCCACCCCGCCCTCACCTGCTGCAAATGGTTTGCGCGGAGAACCCCGGCTTCAAGGCGCCGAAATTGGACATAAAAACAGCCGCCAGCGCTTTCCCATCAAGCGCAAGCAGCTATTGTTTTTGCAGCATTCAAAACGGCGGCGCGCACAAATACGGGTGCCCCCCAGCCAGTGCGCCCGTGGAACTGGCTCCGTCAGGCTGTCGGGGGGCGCCCCCTTGGGGGGATGGCGCGCAGCGCCTCAGGGGGGCTACCGATTCGTCTTGTGCACCAGCGCTTCGAATTCCGCCACCGGCACCGGCGGGCTGAACAGGTAGCCCTGCCAGGCATAGCAATGGTGGCGGGCCAGGAATTCGCGCTGCGCCTCGGTTTCCACCCCTTCGGCAATCACGCGCAGGCCCAGGCTCGTGCCCAGCGCCACCACCGTCCGCGCGATTGCGGCGTCGTTGGGGTCGGTGAGCACGTCGCGCACGAAACTCTGGTCGATCTTGAGCTGGTCCAGCGGCAGGCGCTTGAGGTAGGCCAGCGAGGAGTAGCCGGTCCCAAAGTCGTCCAGGGAGAACCCCACGCCGTAGGCCCGCAGCTGGCCCATCTTGTCGATGGTGTCTTCCACATCCTGCAGCAGCAGGCTCTCGGTCATCTCCAGCTTGAGCTGCGAGCCTTCCACGCCCGAACTGGCCAGTGCCGCCAGGACCTGCGCCACGAAGCTGCTTTGATGAAACTGGCGGGGGCTGACATTGACAGCGAGCTTGAGCGGCGAAAGCTCGGGGTCCTGCGCCCATCGGGCCAGCTGCACACAGGCCGTCTGCAGCACCCACTCGCCCATGGGCAGGATGAGCCCGGTTTCCTCGGCCAGCGGGATGAAATGCGCAGGCGAGACGAAGCCGTCGCGCGGGTGGCGCCAGCGCAGAAGCGCCTCGGCACCGGTGATGCGGCCCCGGTCGATCTGCGGCTGGTAGTACAGCTCGAACTGGCCCTGCGCCAGGCCGACGCGCATGTCCAGTTCCAGGGCGGCACGGGCCGACACGACCGCCTGCATCTTGGGATCGTAAAAGCGCAAGGTGTCGCGCCCGGTGTCCTTGGCTTGGTACAGCGCCAGGTCCGCGCGCTTGAGCAGCTCGTCCACCGTCTCGCGCATGCCGCTGAAGATGGTGATGCCCATGCTGATGGAGCTGTGATGCTCGCCACCTTCCAGGGCATAGGGCTCGCGCAGCACGGACAGGATGCGCTGGCCCACCTCTTCGCTGCGGGCTGCCGCCTCCTCGGGGTTGTCCCCCAGGGATTCCAGCACCACCACGAACTCGTCTCCCCCCTGGCGCGCGATGGTGTCGTCCTCGTGCACGCAGCTGCGCAGCCGGTGGGCCACCTGCTGCAGCAGGTTGTCTCCGCTGTCGTGACCACGGGTTTCGTTCAGCGTCTTGAAGTTGTCCAGATCCAGCAGCAGCAGGGCGCCGCTGGTCTGGTGCCGTTCGCTGGTGGCGAGCGCCTGCTGCAGGCGATCCATGAGCAGGCGGCGGTTGGGCAGGCGGGTGAGCGGGTCGTAATAGGCCAGGTTGTTGATTTCTTCCTCAGCCGCCTTGCGCTGGCTCAGGTCCTGCATGGTGACAAGGTGCCCGCCCGCGACCTGCACGCCCGACACCTCGACGGGCCGCAACTGCCCGTCGTGGCAGCGGATGAGGTACTCGGCGCCGGGTACCACGCCGTCGCCCGCACGCGCCCGCTCCAGCGCATCCTGCCACCCCTGGCGGGTGGGCAAGCGGTCTTGCACGTTGGGGAACGCGCGTTGCCACCATGTGTCCACGTCGGGCACTTCGGCTTCGGTGTAGCCGCAGATTTCGACAAAACGCTGGTTGCGAAACGCGATGCGGCCGCTGGGCTCCACCAGGGCCAGGCCCATGGGGAGGCGCTCCAGGATTCCGCGCAGGCGGTGCTCGTTGGTGCGCAGGGTTTCCTCCATGCGCTTGCGCGAGGTGATGTCCTGCACCACCGCAATGTGGTGGCCCGGCGCCGCCCCCGGCACCCACAGCGGCGACACGGTAAGGTCGCACCAGACCTCGTGGCCGTCCTTGTGCAGGTAGCGCTGCTCCAGCCGGTACTCGGGCACTTCGCCCGACTTGAGCCGTTCGAGCTGGGCCAGGTCTTCCGGCAGGTCATCCGGGTGGACCAGCGTCTGAATGGACAGGCCCAGCATTTCCGGGGCGCTATATCCCAGGATGTCGGCAAACCGCTGGTTCACCCGCACGAACACGCCGGTGTCGGTGTTCAGCTGCGCCACGCCCACCGTGGCCTGGTTGAACAGTGCGCGGAAGCGTTCGTCGCTCTCGCGCCGCGCTTCTTCAGAGACCTGGGCGCGCACCAGCGCCAGCGTGCGTTCGCGCACCAGCAGCCCGACGGTGGTGGCCAGCAGCAGGGAAACCAGCGCCCCGGCCAACCCGGCAAGCCATGGCAGGCGGGTTTCGGAGCGTGTGAGGAAGGACCGAGTGGGGTAGAACGTCAGCTGCCAGCGGCGGTCGTGCACGGTCACGTCGCGCACCAAGGGCTGTGCGCCGCGCAAGGCGGGGCCGGTCAGTTCGAGCAGCAAGCTCGCGGTGGTGGCCCCGCCAGCGTCCATGCGCACGGGGCCTTTATCGATCATGGCCACGGCAATCCCGTTCAGGAGCCCCTGGTTGTCCAGGCCCCTGACCAGGTCGTACACGCGAACGGTGCACGCCACGGCACCCAGGAAGCGCTGCTCGGGCGTGCCCGCCGTGGGGTCGAACACGGGCACGCGGATGACGATGCCGGCCCGGTGGGTCTGCTCCTGCAGCAGATCGAACGGTCCCGACACCACTGTCTGCCCACTGTCCCGGCTGTAGTGCATGGCCGCCAGGTTCGCCGGTTGCGCGCTGATGTCCAGGCCCAGCACGCCCTCGTTGCCCACCAGGGGCCAGAGGTACTCGGCCACGAAATACTCGGCCCGATCGCCGGGCGGATGGATATGGAAGTCCGGCAACCCCTCGGGAGACAGCGAGGTGTCTCCGCGCACGCGGGCCTCGTAGGCAGCACGCTCCGCGCCCGGCACCCAGCGGGTGAACGACAGGTTGCGCACGCCGGGATAGCGCTGGCCCACCTCCAGCTCGCTGGCGGCGCGCTCGAAGTCCAGGCGGGACAAATGCGGGTTGGCCGTGAACAGGCCTCGCAGGCCGTTGACGACCTCGGTATGCCCGGCGATACGCTGGATCAGCGCTTCGGAGAATGCGCTGGTTTCCTGGGTGAAACGGGCCTTTTCAATCTGGGCAATCGACTCTGCCTGGTTCCACCCCAGGAACAGGCTGAGCGCGAGGCCCAGCACCGCCACGGCCAGCCCCGACAGCCAGTGTCGGTAGCGGCCCTGGCGCAACAGGTCTGCCGTGGGAGGAGTCGTGCTCAGGGGAGTCAGAGAAAGCCTTGCAGCCGGCCACGGTGGGGCCGTTCATCGGGAGAGCGCAGGATAGCTGTAAATCGCGCGTGCCAGAGTCAACATCCTGTTACGCAGCTTGAAATGTGGAAAAAGTAACGCCCGCGCAACATTACCGAGCGGTTTTAGCTATGAAATGATGAGCATTTTTCATAACCATTGCGTCACCACCCACCATTGAATGGCAGCGGTCAATCTGGAAGCCCAGCGGTTTGCTGCCCCCCCAACGCCGCGACGCTTGCGTACGCCAACTCACCCATGCACGACAGGGGCAACGCGGGGGCGCAATGCTCTGCAACGCGCAGGACCGCAAAATCGCCGCTGCGCCGCCTCCCTCTTTCGACAACCTCGCACCTCCATGCTCTACAACGCACTTCAGCTCGTCCATGTCCTGTCCATCATCGTGTGGATCGGAGGCATGGTGTTTGCCCATTTCTTTCTGCGCCCCGCCGCCCAGGCGCTGGAGCCACCACAGCGCGTGCGCCTGATGCACGATGTGCTGCAGCGGTTCTTTGCCGCGGTGGGAGTGGCCGTCGTGGTCGTGCTGGGCAGCGGTTTGTGGATGATCGGGCGCGTGGCCAAACAGACGGTGCAGGCCGGCGGGAGCTTTGCCATGCCCCTGGACTGGACCATCATGGCCACGCTGGGCTTGGCCATGATGGCGATCTTCGGGCACATCCGCTTTGCATTGTTCAAGCGCCTGCGCCGCGCGGTGGAGGCTTCGGACTGGCCCGCAGGCGGCAAGGCCCTGGGTAGCATCCGCAGCTGGGTGGGCGTCAACCTGGCGCTGGGCGTGGTGATCGTGGTGGTCACGCTGCTGTTGTAGCCAAGAACCCCTGGGCGCCTTCGGGCTGTCGTCCCGCGCAGCCACAGCCATGGCGCCGCACCTCGCGCGCGAACCGCGCGTCCCCACCAGGCCATACCCTGCGGTTTCCTCTTGATATGGCCGCTGATGCACTCCATCGTTTGCCTCCATCCCGGGAGTTTTTGCTTTGTTCCGTTTTTTCGAAAGCCGCCTTCCCCCCTACCCCGGCGCCGAACCCCACTTGCCACCGAAGGATTTCATGGCCTTCGTGTGGGACTGCACGCTGGGCCTGCGCGGCTATGTGATCGCGATGGCGGCCCTGTCCGCGGCCATTGCCGTGGCCGAGGCCCTGCTCTTCGCGGTGCTCGGCCGCGTGATTGACTGGCTCTCCGGTGTCGCGCCCCACGCGCTGTGGGTGGAGCGCAAAGGCTCCATCCTGGCCATCATCGCGCTGCTGCTGGGTACGTTGGTGCTGGTGGCCTGGCAGACCAGCCTCAAGCACCAGGTGCTGGCCATCAACTTTCCCCTGCGCCTGCGCTGGAACTTCCATCGCCTGATGCTGGGCCAGAGCATGGCGTTTTACGCCGACGAGTTTGCCGGCCGCATCACCACCAAGATCATGCAGACGGCCCTGGCCGTGCGCGACATGATCTTCACGACCACCGACGTGGTGATCGGCATGGGGATCTACCTGGCCACCATCCTGGTGCTGCTGGCGGGCTTCGACGCGCGGTTGATCGTGCCGTTCGCCGTCTGGATGGTGGCCTATGGCCTGGCCTGCTGGTACTTTGTGCCGCGCCTGGGCAAGGTGGGCAAGGCGCAGGCCGATGCGCGCTCGGTGATGACCGGGCGCATTACCGATGCCTACACCAACATCGCTACCGTGAAACTGTTCTCGCACACCCGCCGCGAGTCGGAATTCGCGCGCGCTGCCATGGACGCCTTCAAGCTCACGGGCTACGCGCAAATGCGGCTGGTGAGCTTGTTCGAGATCGTGAACCAGGCGCTGGTCGTGGCGATGATCCTGGGTGCCTGCGGCACAGCGCTGTGGCTGTGGTCGCAGGGCGAGGTGGGCGCGGGCGCGGTGGCCGCCGTCATCGCGATGACGCTGCGCGTGTCCGGGCATGCCCACTGGGTGATGTGGGAGATGACCACGCTGTTCGAGAGCGTGGGCACCATCCAGGACGGCATCAACACGCTGACCAAGCCGCGCACCGTGGTCGATGCGCCCGACGCCAAGCCGCTGGTCGTGACCCAGGGTGAAGTGCGGTTTGAGGGTACAAGCTTCGCCTACGGCAACGGCCCCGACGCCCGGCCGGTCATCGACCGGCTCGACCTGATCATCCGCCCCGGCGAGAAGATCGGCCTCATCGGCCGCTCGGGCGCGGGCAAATCGACCCTGGTCAACCTGCTGCTGCGGTTCCACGACGTGCAGTCCGGCCGAATCCTCATCGATGGACAGGACATCGCGCACGTCACCCAGGACAGCCTGCGGCGCAACATCGGCATGGTCACGCAGGACACCTCGCTGCTGCACCGCTCCATGCGCGAGAACATCCTGTATGGCCGCCCCGACGCGAGCGAAGCCGAGCTCCAGCAGGCAGCCGAGCGCGCCGAGGCGGCGGGCTTCATCGCCACGCTGACCGACCCGCAAGGCCGCCAGGGTTACGAGGCACATGTGGGCGAACGCGGCGTCAAGCTCTCGGGCGGCCAGCGCCAGCGCGTGGCGATTGCGCGCGTGATGCTCAAGGACGCACCCATCCTGTTGCTGGACGAGGCGACCAGCGCGCTGGATTCAGAGGTGGAGGCCGCGATCCAGCAAAGCCTGGACGGCCTGATGCAGGGCAAGACGGTGATTGCGATTGCCCACCGCCTCTCCACCATCGCCGCCATGGACCGCCTCATCGTGATGGACGGGGGCCGCATCATCGAAGAAGGCACGCACACCCAGCTGCTGGCCCAGGGCGGCGTGTATGCGCGGCTGTGGGGCCACCAGAGCGGCGGGTTCCTGGGCGAGTCGGCCGAAGACTGAGCCCTGAGCCACCTGGGTGACAGCCTGTCGCCCAGGCGGCTGTGCAGCAGGTGCGGTGTCCTTACGGTCGAGGCTTTCAACGACCGGATGGAAACCCACCCATGATCAAAGTCACTGCCGTATACCGCTGGCGCGAAGGCGCCACCTTCAACCACGACTACTACCACAGCGAGCACATGCGCATTGCCCGTGCGGCGCTGCAACCGCTCGGGCTGGTGCGTCTGGAGAGCGACCGTGTGCTGTACCCCGGCGAGCCGCGCCCAGGCCAGGTGGTGGCGCTGACCAATGCCTTCTTCAGCGACCTGAAACAGGCCCAGACAGCAGCCAAGCAGACGATGGCCGAACTGGCGGCTGACATCCCCAACTACACCAACATCCAGCCGGAGTCTTACTTCGCGCAAATGCTGCCGCACGAAGTGCCGGGCGCTTAACGCCGCCCTTTTTGCGGAAATACAGAACCGGGTGGTCGCAGCCACCCGGATTTAGTTGATAATTTATTCTCATTAAACACCATCCCACAGCAAACCTCCATGGAACGATTCACCCGGCAACGCACAGCGATCTATGCCGTGGTCGCTGGCGCGCAGCGCCCGCTGTCGCCCCAGGAGATCCTGGAAACCGCCCAGGTGTCGGTGGAGGGGTTGGGCCTGGCCACGGTCTACCGCAACCTCAAGGCGCTGCTGGAGGATGGCGCCATCGAAGTGGTGCAACTGCCCGGCGAGAGCCCACGCTACGAGCCCGCAGGCCAGTCGCACCACCACCACTTCCAGTGCACGCAGTGCGCGCGTGTTTTTGATGTGCATGCCTGCCCGGGCGACTTGAAGGGGCTGGCGCCACAGGGATTCCAGGTGCAACGCCATGAATTGACGCTCTACGGCCTGTGTGCGGATTGCGCGCAGGCAGCATGAGCGCGAGGGCCGTCGCATTGCTCCGCCCACGGGCAGGGCTACCCCAGTGGCGGGCGCCCGCGCTGGTGTGCGCGTGGTGCGCCTTGTGCATCTTGTTTGCGCAGACACTTGGGCTGGTGCACGGCATTGCCCATGGCCCGGTCCACGCGAATGTTGGCGCGCAGGCCGCACAGGCTGTTGGGGCCCACACTGAAGCGCCCCACCACGCCCACCCTGGGCATGCCGCTGGCAATGCACAGGTCGCGCCGGGAGCGTTGGAAACCCTCTTCTCCCAGCACGAAGACGCTGAAGACTGCCGCTTGTTCGACGCCCTGGGCCAGCAGCCGGGCGCCGCCATAGCCGTGCCTGTGCCCCCGCCCGCAGTGCCCCCGTGCATGCAACGGCTGCGGCGCCTGGAAGGCGCGTTTGTGGCGCGCTGGGCCACGCTGTTTGACGCGCGCGGACCGCCCTTGTCTCACTGAACCCCTCGGTAACCCACCTGCGCAGCGGGCATGCGCAAGCACGCATGCACCCCTGCGCCAATGCGCCCCTACACCCCTATCGGGCCGCATCGACCTATTCAGTGAGAAAGAACCATGAAACATTCAACCCTTCAGGGCGGCCTGGCGCTGTCCCTCGTTCTGGCCTTGACCGCGTGCGGCGGTGGTAGCAGCGGCAGCAGCAGTGATGGTCCCCACCAGGACACACGCATCGACACCGCAGGCCGCCTGGCCATGGCCGAAGACGCGGCCACCGCACTGCGCATCTTTGACCTGGACAGCAGCGCCGTGGTGGCCAACATCCCTCTGGCCAACCCGCCGTCTGCCGTGTATGCCAGCCCCGGTCGGCGCTATGCGCTGGCCTTCCAGCGGCCGCAGGACACGGTGCAGATCGCCGATGCGGGCATCTGGCAGGAAGACCATGGCGACCACCTGCACGACTACAAGGTCACACCCAAGCTGCTGAGCTTCCGCATCACCGGCCCGCAGCCCACCCACTACGACGACCGTGCGGGCCAGGCCAGCATCTTCATGGACGGCCGTGCACCATCGGCCGTGGCCTCGGCCACCGTCTTCCAGGATGCCGATCTGGGCGCGGGCCGCGTGGGCGCAAGCATCAGCTTTGCGCAGCCCATGCATGGTTTTGCCGAACCCAACGGCAACTTCCTGGTGGCCACCTACCGGGCGCCCGATGCCACCGGCCCCACCCAGGCGGAGATCTACAGCCGCCAGGGCGCGCAGTACACGCTGGTGCGGCGCCTGGATGCGCAGTGCCCCAGCATGCACGGCAGCTTTACCAGCGGCGGCACCACCGTGAGCGGCTGCGCCGATGGCGTGTTGGCTGTGTCGCCGCAGGCCATGGGCCCAGCCACCGCCACCAAGATCGCCACCCCCACGGGCGTGGGCACCATTGCGGGCCACTCGAAGCTGGGGGCGCGGTTCATCGGCATCGGCAATGCGGGCACACCCTCCACCACCCGCTTCTACGACATTGACACGGCGGCGGGCACAGCCACCCCAGTGGCCATCCCCGGCTGGGCCGACGGCCGACTGCGCCGCGCGCACGGGTTTGACCGCGCGGGGCGCACCTTCTTTGTGCTGGACGACACCGGCGCCCTGCATGCGCTGGAGCGGGGGGGCGCAGGCTGGGTGGTGAAGAAGACCATTACCGGCGCCATCCCGGCCATGCCCACGGCGGCGCCGTTCCCGGCCTTTGCGGCCAACGAGGCGCGCGATGAGGTCTACCTCTCCGACCCCGGCGCGCGCCAGCTGGTGGCCATCAACACCACCACCCTTGAAGTGGCGCGCCGCACTGTGCTGGACTTCCGACCCACCTACCTCGCCTGGCTGGGAATCGCGCGCTAGGAAAGGCGCCTAACGTTCGCGAAAGGCCTGGAACAACAGCCCCAAGCACGACGCCATGCCCAGCCACGGAACGGCGGCGTGCGCCAGGGGGAGACCAGTCAAAGAACGGAGGGGCCCATCGCGAAGCGCGGGTGTTGATGCCTGGGCCCCAGGCGGAGCCGGTCATTTCAGGTCCACCGAGGTAGATGTCCCAGAATTCGGGAGAGCGCTGCTCGGCGGCCTGACCCCAGACCGCGAACTTGGGGTTCATCGGCACCTGGGGTCGGCCTCTGCACGCTCGTGCTGCGCGTGCGCCTCGGGTCTGGTGGTGGGTCAGGGCCAATCCGCGGGCGCCCCCGCCAGCCCGCTTCGCGCCACTTCTCTGTTTGTGCAGCGATGTGCCAGCACCACACCCGGACACTTGCTCTCTTTTTTGAGTAAAAATGGCCCATGGCGCCCGTCCATCAAGCGCAAGCAGCTCTTATTTTTGTAGCAATCGCATGTCCCAACCACTACTTCCTGCCATTTCCCTCCCCATGCCCGTGCCCACTGGCGAGCAGCTCAAGGCCGCTCGCACCGCAGCCGGACTGAGCCAAGCGCAAGCTGCCGAGCTGATGGGCTACCCGCTGCAGACCGGCAGCCGGGGCGGTGTGCAGTCGCGCACCTGGCAGGCGCTGGAGAGCATGAGCGACGAGCGAAACATGCAGGGGCCGGTGTTTGCGATGTTCCTCTTACTCACGGGGCAGCACCCCGAGTTCCACTTGGAACGCAACCAGCGGCCGGACAGGCACATGGCCCAGTAGCGGCAGACGGCAAGGAGACGGCTTCCCCCGATTAGTCGCCCCGCCGCGCACCGTCCGAGGCCTGCCTGAGAGACTGGCGCGTCCTGGGCCAGTGTCCCCCCGGGGTGCCACCCCTTCGTCAATCCACCTTGATGTTCGCCGCCTTGATCACCTGGGCCCACTTCTCCACCTCAGCCTTCTGGAACGCGGCAATCTGGGCCACGGTCATGTCGGCGGGCTCCATGCCAAAGCCTTTGAGGCGGGTTTGCATGTCGGGCTGGGCCAGGATCTTGCGGATCTCGTCGTGCAGGCGCGTGACCACCGGCGTGGGCGTGCTTGCCGGTACAAAGATGGCTTGCCACGACTGCACCTGAAAGTCTTTGAGTTCTGCCACGCCGGACTCGGCCACGGTGGGGACGTCGGGCAGGGACGCCAGCCGCTGGGGAGAGGTAACGGCAATCGCGCGCAGCTTGCCGCTCTGGATGTGCGGCGCGGCGACCACGGTGGTGTCAAACATCATGTCCACCTGTCCGCCAATCACGTCCTGAATGGCGGGGCCGCTGCCCTTGTAGGGCACATGGGTGAACTTCACGCCCGACTTGTAGGCCAGCAGTTCCACAGCCAGGTGCTGCGAGCTGCCCGTGCCGGCCGAGGCGGACGACAGGCCGCCCTGCTTGCCTTTGGCGGCCGCCAGCACGTCTTTGAGGGTTTTGTAGGGGCTGCTGGCCGCCACCACCAGCACGACGGGGTTGGTGCCGATCAGCGTGACGGGATTGAAGGATTTGATGGGGTCGTAGCCGAGCCTGGGGTACAGGCTCACGTTGATGGCATGTGAGCTGACGGTGCCGCCCAGCAGGGTGTAGCCATCGGGCGCAGCGCGCGCAGCCGCTTCCGACCCGATGCTGCCCGCCGCGCCACCCTTGTTCTCCACCACCACCGTGGTACCCAGGGCCGTGCCCAACTGCTGGCCGATCAGCCGCGCCAGCGTGTCTGTGGTGCCCCCGGCCGCAAACGGCACCATGTAGGTGATAGGTTTGCCGGTGGGCCAGGTGCCCTGCGCTGCGGTGGGCAGGCTGGCCAGGGTGCTGACGGCTGCAGCCACCAGGGCTGCGGTGTGGACGAGGGTTCTGCGTTGCATTGGATGTCTCCTGGATGTTTTTTGGTTGGTGATCAGAAAGGCGATAGAGAAGCGGAGCGCAAAAAACGGCGTGGCTGGCGCGCGCCATGAAGAGGGACCTCAAGGTAGATCGACGATCTCCACCCAGTTGGGGTTCTTGCCCACGGGCACCCGCGTGGGCGTGCCGGGGATGCCGGTGGCGGGGTCGATGGGGTGCAGCGCCACGTGGTGCGACACCTGCCCTGCCGCGATCAGAAATCGGCCTGACGAATCCACCGCAAAACCGCGCGGTGATTTCTCGGTAGGCACCTGACCCAGCGGCTGCAGCCGGCCCGTGGCGGCGTCGACGCGAAAGCTGCTCAGCGTGCTGGAGGTGCGCTCGGACGCATACAGCGTGCGGCCGTCGGGCGACAGGTGAATGTCGGCGGCCCAGGGCTTGCCGTTAAAGCCTGCGGGCAGTGCCGTGGTGCGCTGCACCGGGCGCAGCGTGCCTCGCTCCTTGTCGTACGCCATCACATGTACGGCGGCATCCAGCTCGTTCAGCACATACATGGTGCGCTGGGCGGTATCCCACACAAAGTGGCGCGGGCCGGATTTTTCGGGAGCAACCTGCGTGAGCGCGGGTTCATGGGCGGTGAGCCTGCCGCTCTCGGCATCAAAACGCCAGGCCGAAAGGTTGTCGCCCCCCAGGCTGGTGGCAAACACATGGCGGTTGGCCGCATCGGCGTGGATGGCGTGCGCGTGGGGCGCCGTGGGGATGAGTTGCTGCACCGCGCCCACCGCCCCATCCTTGCCAATGCTATTGACCGTGATCTTGTGGCCGGGGTACGAGGCCGCAAACAGCCAGCGGCCCGTGGCATCGGTGTCGATGTTGGCCATGCTGTCGGCCAGCGGGGCCTCGCCCAGCTTGCGCAGCTTGCCGCTGGCCGGGTCGATGGCCAGGCTCACCACGCGAAACGGCTGCGAGCGCAGCGCCACGTACAGCACCGTCCTGTCCGGGCTCACGGCCATCGGCATGGCGGTGCCGCCCAGCGGCACGGTGTCTACCTGCTTGAGCGTGGCGGTGCTGCGGTCCAGCTCCAGCACCGACAGATCCTGGCTGTCCGCGTTGGCGACATACACCCAGGTTGCCGCCCAGACGCCAGGCGTGCAGAGGGCGGCAACGGCTGCCAGTGCCAGTGGTGCCACCCGGGGGCGTGTGTAGGTGGTGGGTGTAGCGGTCATTAACTTCTCCTGGAGGGGTATGCGCAATAGCAGGGCCCGCACCGTCTGTTGTGGGATCGGAGGCATTTGCCAGGGGTGGGGCCTCGGACCAGCGGTGTCGCGTCACAGATCGGCTGTACGTTATATGTTGTCGTACAACAAGTTAAGGCATTGTCGTCACAACTTTCGCGGCAACACCCAGGGATTACCCGAAGTTCAGTCAGCCAGGTTTGGCGGGTCGCCTGTCAACTTCCGAGAGACAATTCGCCGGCTTGAGTTGGTAAAAACCCGGATGTCATTCCGGGATGTCTACAAAACCCTCGCTCCTCCTATTGCCATTTTGCAATCTTAGTTGTACGATGACTAACAACTTAACTCAGGAGACATTCCATGACCCTGCGCCGTAGAGCCGCCCTTCTCGCCTGCATCGCCACCCTGGCAGCGGCCTCCGCCACCGCACAAAGCGCCGACTGGCCCGCAAAGACCCTGCGCATCGTGGTGCCCTACCCGCCCGGCGGCAGCTCGGACATCATTGCCCGCTCCATCAGCCAGGCGATGTCCGAGGCGCTCAAGCAGTCGGTCATCGTGGAGAACAAGCCCGGCGCCAACGGCAACCTGGGCGCCGACTTTGTGGCCAAGGCCGAGCCGGACGGCTACACCATGCTGCTGTGCGACGTGGGCGCGCTGGCCATCAGCCCTTCGGTCTATACCAAGCTGTCGTTCGACCCTTCCAAGGATCTGCGTGGCGTGACCATGCTGGCCTACTCGCCCCACCTGCTGGTGGTGCATCCTTCGGTGCCCGTCAGCAACCTCAAGGAGCTGGTGGCGTACTCGAAGAAGAACGACCTGAACTTCGCCGTCACCGCCACCGGGAGCGCCCCCCATGTCGCTGGCGTGGCGCTGGAACGCGCCGCCGGTGCGCGCTGGCAATACATCCCCTACAAGGGCGGCGTCACTGCCATCCAGGACACCGTGGCCGGGCAGACGCAGATCCTGATGAACGGCATGCTCGCCACCCTGCCCCACGTGCAAAACGGCAAGCTCAAGGTGCTGGGCGTCTCCAAGGCCACGCGCATGCCGCTGATCGGCGACGTGCCCACCATTGCCGAGCAGGGCGTGCCCGGTTTCGAATCGGGCACATGGCAAGGCATTCTGGTTCCGCGTGGCACGCCGGAAACCGTCGTGCAGAAGCTCAACAAGGCGCTGATCACAGCCATTCGCGCGCCCGAGATCCGTTCGCGCCTGGCCGGCCAGGGTGCCGAGGTGGTCACCATGACCCCTGCCGAACAAGACCAGTTCTTCGCCAAGGAGCGCGCCCGCTGGGCCACCGTGGTGAAGGCCGCCAATATCAAGCTCGATTGACCCGTTTTTTCTTACCGTCCTGGACTCACATGACCCCCCAAGAACTCAAAACCATCATGGGCTCCGGCCTGCTGTCGTTCCCGATCACGGACTTTGACGAGCAGGGCAACTTCCGCCCCAAGACCTATATCGAGCGCCTGGAATGGCTGGCCCCCTACGGCGCCAGCGCGCTGTTTGCCGCCGGTGGCACGGGCGAATATTTCTCGCTCTCGGGTCCCGAGTACGGCCAGGTCATCCAGACCGCAGTGGATACCTGCCGTGGCAAGGTACCCATCATTGCCGGTGCCGGTGGCCCCACCCGCACGGCCATTGCCCATGCGCAAGAGGCCGAGCGCATGGGCGCCCACGGCATCCTGCTGCTGCCCCACTACCTGACTGAGGCTGGCCAGGAAGGCCTGATCGCCCATGTGG
>NZ_JALEGG010000157.1 GCF_022763525.1 Acidovorax sp. | reverse complement strand
CTACACTACGCGGCCTTGATGGGGCGGTAGCTCAGCTGGGAGAGCGTCGCGTTCGCAATGCGAAGGTCGGGAGTTCGATCCTCCTCCGCTCCACCAAAATGCTTATCAAAGCCGGCCCCGCGCCGGCTTTTTTGTTGGGTAGTCAGAAATGCACGCGAGTGATTCCACGCCGGCCCCGGTCGGTGTACAGCAGTTCCACGATGTGATGGTGCCGAACTACGCGCCGGCGGATTTCGTACCGCTGAAAGGTGCCGGCGCACGCGTGTGGACCGCCGAAGGCGATGAACTGGTGGATTTCGGCGGCGGGATTGCCGTCAACAGCCTCGGGCATTGCCATCCTGCGCTGGTCGAAGCGCTCACAGAACAGGCCCGGAAGCTCTGGCACGTATCAAACATCGTGACCAATGCACCGGCGCTGCACCTGGCGCGCACCCTCTGTGAGGTGACCTTCGCCGAGCGGGTCTTCTTCTGCAATTCAGGCGCGGAAGCCAACGAAGCCGCCCTGAAGCTTGCGCGCCGCCGTGCTTCCCTCAAGCACGGGGCTGAGAAGCGCACGATCCTGAGCTTCCGCAACAGCTTTCACGGCCGCACCCTGTTCACGGTCAGCGTGGGAGGGCAGCCCAAGTACACCGAGCACTTCGGTCCCCTCCCAGAAGGCATTGAGCACCTGCCGTACAACGATTGTGCGGCGCTCGAGGCCGCCGTGAATGACGATACCTGCGCGATCATCGCCGAGCCGATTCAGGGAGAAGGCGGTGTCATACCTGGCAATGTGGAGTTTTTGAAGGCGCTGCGCGCGGCCTGTGACCGTGTCGATGCGACGCTGATCTTCGATGAGGTGCAATCGGGCGTCGGTCGCACCGGGAGCCTCTACGGCTATATGCAAGCCGACGTGGTGCCAGATGTACTGACCACCGCCAAAGGTCTTGGCGGCGGCTTCCCTATCGGGGCAATGCTGACCAAGCGGGAATGGGCGGAGTACCTTCCGGCGGGCACGCACGGCACTACTTTTGGCGGCAATCCGCTTGGTTGTGCCGTGGCGCAACGCGTCATCGAGCTGGTCAACGTGCCTGCCTTCCTGCAAACGGTGGAAGCACGCGGTGAGGCCCTGCGCCAGGCGCTTTCACGCATTGGTGAGCAGTACGGTGTCTTCCGCGAAGTGCGCGGTCTGGGCCTGCTGCTGGGTGGAGTGGTGTCCGAGGCCTGGGCCGGGCGCGCCGGTGACATCGTCAAGGCGGGGCACGCCGAAGGCGTCTGGTGTCTGGTGGCCGGACCGGATGTGGTGCGCTTTGCGCCGCCGCTGAATCTCAGCGAGCAGGAAATGGGCGACGGCCTGGCACGGCTGGAACGCGCCATACAAGGTCTGGTGCCGGCCTGAGTGTGACCGGGTTGCGCTAGCGATCCAGCGGTTGCGCGAGACGCATACCGCGCCAGCGCAGGACCAGGCCTTCGCGGGTAATGGCCTCGATACGTGCTTCATTGTCGAGGCGATCCCCTTCCACGCGCCGCTGCCCATTGATGCGCACGAAACGGCGATCGGGGTCCTGGTTGTAGACGTGAACATCGATGCGGATGGGTGGCATGCCGACACGCGAAGCACGCGGTAGATCCGCCCACGCGTCCGACGGGAATGGGGATTCCGGAGGCGCTTCGCGCGGGCGGTCCCACTGGTCCGCAGGCGCCGCGGTGGGCGGCTGGTCCGGGTTGCGGAAAATGTCCTGAGGCTGCAGTGGCACGGAGGCTGCCTCGGTTGGGGTTTCGCTGCGGCGTGGGCTCTCCGCTGCCCCTTCGAAAAGCGCGTCCAGCGAATCGATACGCGGCGCGTCGGCAAGCTGTGCACGCGGCATGCTTTCCGTTGGCGTCGCGGGTGCTATTTCGGTGTCCTGTGGTGTCTCGGGCCGCGTCACGGCAGCAGGCTGTCTCTGATCGGGGAGTGGCTGATTCGGCTCGGACAACGCGGTAGGCGCAGGGGGCGTCAGGGGCGCAGCCACAACTGGCGGAGCTTGCGTGACTTCCGTTGAATCCGACGGTGCGGCGCCCGACGAAGCAGGCCCTGCTGCTGGTGGGCGCGCATAGCCCAGCCACAACACGATCCCGAGGCCCAGCACGAAGAGCAGCAGCACCGCACCGCCCAGCAAGGGCGCAAGACTGCGTCGACGCGCCGCACGCAGCGGGCTTGCAATAGCGCTGCGGCCAGGTGGCTTGCCGAGGCGGCGCTCGTCCTCAGCCTGCCGCAGGGCGTCCAGAATGTGCGACATCTCAGCCTTCCTCCGTCTGCAGACGGGGACCGTCGTCCGGATCCAGCTGTTGCATGAGCATCAGGTGGGTGCGTTCGCCCACATGGCCGTCCACCGTCAGTCCGTGGCGCGCCTGGAAGGCTTCGACCCGGTCGCGCAGCGCGTCATCGAAGCGGTCGCTGACCGGCCCGATGATCGGTTCACCGGCCAGAGTTGCCATGCTGCGGTGCAGCCATTCGATCTGCGGGCCACGGTCACCGGGTCGCAGCACCTCCACGCTCTTTTCGGCACGCCAGAACAGCAGGAACTCACCACTCCACAACAAATCGACCAGGCTGCGCTCTACGGGGCGCAGCGCGCCATCGAGCACGATATGGACCGTGGACGCGTCAACCGCGCGTACTAGCACATGACTGCGCGCGCCCGAGGCGGCCACCAGGGTCAGGATGGCGGGTCGGTCAAAGCGTTGCAGATCCTCCCAGTTGCCCTCCGCACGCAGGCAGCGCAGGGACACGCGCCGAACTTCATTACACACGGCGGTGCCCGCGGGGATCTCAAGGCTGCTGTCCCACAGGCCGAGCAACAGCTCGACCTGGGTGCCAAGTGGGGGCGCCTCGCGAATCAAGGCCTGGGCACTGAGGGGTGGGGGTGCCGCGGGCGTGGGCTCGGTTTCGTTGGGCGGCGGCGACGCGCTTTCCGGGCGTTGCGGGGAAGGATCCTCCTCTGGTGCTTGCGGGGCTGTAGGGGTGCTTTCGGGCAACCAGACCAGCGCCGGTAGGGCATCGACAGACTCGCTTGAAGGCGAAGGCGAAGGCGAAGGCGAAGGCGAAGGCGAAGGCGAGGACGAGGGGGGTCGCGTCTGCGGGCTGGGCAGCGGGCTGGCGTCCGCGGATGGGGCGCTTGATGTGGGGGCATCCATCCAGAATTGCATGAGCGCCGCACCCACCAGCATGCCGGCAAGAGCCAGCCCGGGAACCCAGCCCAGACGCAGTACCGGCAGGGCTCGCTGAAGCCGCTTGGGCGCGGTCTCTCGTCCAGCCTGGCGGACCATGGCCGCCGTCACCGTGCGCGTACCCGCCGAATAGGCGGCGAGCAGGGCGCGATCGCAGATAATGTTGATTCGCCGCGGGATGCCTTGCGATGCATGGAAGGCGGCCCGCATGGCCGCGGGGGTAAAGATCTCCGCGTCCCCGCCCGCCACGCGCAGGCGGTGTGCGATGTATTCGACGGTCTCGTAGCGGTCCAGCGCAGTCAGATGAAAGCGTGCGGTAATGCGTTGCGCGAGCTGGCGAAGGCTGGGGCGTGACAGCAGATCATCCAGCTCCGGCTGACCGATCAGCATGATGCGCAGCAGTTTTTCCTTGCTGGTTTCGAGGTTGGTCAGCAGGCGCACCTGCTCCAGCACATCCTCGGCCAGATTCTGGGCCTCGTCGATGATCAGCACCGTCCGCCGTCCCTGGCTATGGGTGGCCAGCAGGTGGCGATTCAGATGATCAACGAGCTGTTTCAAGGATGCGTCATCAGGGTAGGCGACGCCCAGCTCATCGCAGATCGACTGCAGGAATTCCTCGGTGCTCTGACTTGGATTGAGAATCAGCGCGACATCGACCTCGGGCATCTTCTGCTCGAGCAGCGTGCGGATCACCGTAGTCTTGCCAGTGCCGACCTCGCCCGTGAGCTGCACGAATCCGCCGGCCTCGCCCGTGCCATAGAGCAAATGCGCCAGCGCCTCATGATGGTGCGGCGAAAGGTAGAGGAAGGCCGGATCAGGCGTGATCGCGAACGGCGCTTCGCTGAATCGGAAAAAGTGCGTGTACACCGGAATCCGCTGTGCGGCAGGGCAAGTGGCGTCCTCGGCAGGATTCGAACCTGCGACCTGTCGCTTAGGAGGCGACTGCTCTATCCAGCTGAGCTACGAGGACGGAGAAGCGCAGGATACCGCTTCACGTCACTTCGTGACTTCGGGCGCAGCGGTATGAATTACCGGATGTTCTGCCTTGTGGAGCCGGTTTGAGGCCCGTAGTATCGGGCGACAGCAAGCGGCAATCCATAACGAAAGGGGCACGAATGCCGACAATCAAGTACTGGAGCATCCTCAGCGCATTCGTGGTTCTCGGTGCGCTCGGCGGGTGTGGGGGGGACGCACAACTGGGTACCGGCGGCGGGGGCTTCAACGGCCAGGATCCTGATCAGGGTGCGGACCAAGATGTGGGCGTTGCTGATCTCGTGATCCTTCAGGATCGCAGTGAGCTTCCCTCCGACGCAGTGAATCCGGACCAGGGCATCGTTCTGACTGCGCAAGTTCGGGACGCGAATAATCGTGTTCTGTCCGGTGCCACGGTCAATTTCGCGGCCACTTCCGGCGCCCTGCAGGTCGTCTCGGGCACCACGGATACGCAGGGCCGCGCGAGCGCCATCCTGACGACGGGAGGTGATTCGAGCCTTCGGGCTATCACCGTACTGGCGGCCTCTGGAGGAGTGGAGCAGACGGTGACGATTCCTGTCGTTGCTCCCAATCGACCCACCCCTCCGGAATTCCGGTTGGGCGTAAACCGCGATGGTGTTTTCGAAGCTGGCGTGATCGGCATCGGGCAGACGCCGCTGTCCGCAGGCGGTAGCTCAGGTCTGAACCTGAATCTGGTGGATATCGCCAACAACAATCAGCCTTTTGATGGTGATGCCGCAGTGCAGTTCACTTCTGCCTGTGTCGGGGATGGCCTTGCGGAAGTAGTACCCAATCCAGCGCCACTGAATTCGGGCAGCGTGTCGGTGTCCTACCGTGCCCAGGGGTGTGCTGGCGATGATGCGATTACGGCGCGTGTCCAAGTCGACGGAGAGTCTCTGCAGGCAAATGGGGTCATCAATGTCGAGCCGGCGGAGTTGGGTTCAATCACGTTTGTGGACGCCGATCCGGACTTTGTCGGACTGCAGGGCAGCGGGCGTCCTACCACTTCTCGCGTGACCTTCCGCGTGGAGGATGTATCGGGTGGCCCGGTGGTGGGAGAGACGGTGCGATTCTCGCTCAACACCAGTGTGGGTGGTATTTCCATCACGCCGCCCGAAGGCACAACCGATGGCAATGGCGAGGTCCAGACGACGATTTCGGCCGGCACGGTCGCCACCACGGTGCGCGTGACAGCCACCGTGACGCGCGGTGGAGAAACGATTCGATCACAGTCCGATCAATTGGTCGTCAGTACCAATGTTCCGGACAACGACAGCTTCTCCGTGGCCGTCGAGTGTTTCAATATTGAGGGATGGCGCCGCGACGGCGCTACGACCGGGATCACCATCCGCGCGGCTGATCGGTTCAACAATCCCGTACCGGACGGCACTGCGATTTCACTGACCACAGAAGGAGGGTCGGTGCAGCCAGGCTGCCAGACTACGGAAGGTCGTTGTGCCGTGACGTGGACCAGCCAAGACCCCCGCCCCCAAGCTTTCAACGGTTGCGATTCGGTGAATGGGACCGCCGGGACCGACGAACGGTGTTCCGTGGTCGGGACGGAGGGCGCGTCACGCGCAGGGCGTTCGGCCGTGCTCGTTACCGCCATCGGAGAAGAGAGTTTCAGGGATCTCAACGGTGATGGCCGGTACGATAGCGAGGAGCAGTTCACGGATCTGCCAGAAGCCTTTGTTGATGCCGATTCAGATGGAATGCGAGACCTCGATCCGCAGTTCCGGGACGGTGGCGAGGAATTTCTCGACTTCGATAGCGACGGTATCTACGACAACGGTGATGGCCTATTCACTGGTGTGTTGTGCAATGACCCGGCCGCATGTTCCCCGGAAGGCGCCCGCACCCTGAATGTGCGTCGCGTGGTTCCCGTCATCATGTCGGATTCCTCTCCACTGCTGGATAACACGCGGGATGTACTGTTTTCCGGTAGTACGGCGAGTTTCAGTCCATCAACCAGTACCTTTTCGGTCGATTCGAACCAGAATCTGATCATCGCCTTTGTGCTCCGTGACCTTAACGACCAACCACTCCCAGCGGAGACATCAATTTCGCTATCGGTGGACGGCGATGGAGAGTTGGTTGGAGCCACTCGTTATGCAGTCCCTTGCACGACCGATGACACGGCGGGTAGCAACACCTATGGTTTTGCATTCAAGGCTGATGAACTCGACCCCGGCGCCGCCGACGGTTCGGCGTTGCTGCAGCTCAGCGTAGAATCGCCGTCCGGCGTATTGTCGATCTTTTCCTATTCGGTACGGGTCAGCGCGTCACCTGCCTTTCCCGCGGCATCGTGACAGCCAAGCCGGGCTTACACGAAGCGTTGCTGGAGAGCACCGGCAAGCCGGTGCCCCAGCCCAATAATGAGGCAGCCCATCCCCAGGAAAAACCAGCGGGAAGCGTCACGGTAGGGTTGCTCGTGCACCCCCGCGATTTCAGCCCGTAACCTTTCAAGCAACTGCTGACGGCGTTCCCCCTGAATGGGGCTGAGGTGCGGTCCACGTCGGTCTTCCAGAGTTTCCAGTTGCTGCTGTGCCTCTTGGGTAATCTGACGCTCCGTCAGGGACTCGTGTTGCCACAAGGTATAGCCGTTGTAAGCAGCCAAGAGTGCGCCCACGACAATGAGCAGGTTGGGGATTGCATTCGCGTTTCTTAATAGCCACATAGCGAGATTCTAACGGCGTTACCCATTTTTGCTGTTGGTGAATCGGGAGTGTCGCTAGCAAACCACACAATCCACTCCCAAATATTTCTCGCCAATCGCCTGCTAAACCGTTGGTGGGCAGTGCTGCTTCGCGTTTCAGGAGTGCGGGATCATATCGAGTATGTTGGCAAGATGAACATCCGAGAGTTGATGAATGCCGATAACCTAACTCGACAGCCAATAGCTGGCATCGTCTGTCATGAGGGATCGTTCGAGCATGACGGACCAGCCAGCTGGCTGCAGACCGGTTAGCCTCGTAGCGTCTCGTGTATCCAATACGCTGAAGCGGGGACGCTTTGCGGGGGTGGGATAGCCCGCAGTATCAGTTGGCACAATTTCTCCCCAGAAGCGCTCTGGCCAACGTCGGAGCGCTATCAGGCGCGCCATCTGTGCGAAGTCGTACCAAGTAGCGGCTCCCGCATCTGCCCAATGCAAGGTCTGCCCTGCGCCTTGTGCATGGCGCACGAGGTGAAGGAGAAAGCGTGCCAGAGTGTGGGTGTGTGTCGGCGAGCCGAACTGGTCGGCCACGACGGACAACTGGGCCCGTTGCTGCAGCAGATGCAACATGGTGCGTACGAAGTTGCTGCCGCCAGGGCCATAGACCCAGCTCGTTCGTACCACTGTCACCTCGCTCGCGATGCGTCGGACCACTAATTCGCCGGCCCATTTGCTTGCACCGTAGACGCTCAGTGGCGCGGTTTCGGCATCGGGTCGGTAGGGCACATTAGTACCGCCGTCGAACACGAAGTCCGTCGATAGGTGAATGAGGCGGGCGCCGATCCGGGCACAGGCGGTTGCAAGATGGGCGGCACCGTCACGGTTGACCGCGTAGGCTGCTGCCTGGTCCTGCTCGGCCTTATCCACCGCGGTATAGGCGGCGGCATTCACGACACAATCCGGGCGGTAGTTGCGTAGCGCGGCCTCCGTTTCCGCCGCATCTGTGATGTCGAGCCTGGCGCGGTCCAGGGCATGGAGCTCAAAGTGACCTTGAGCCTGGGCAGTGAGCGCGCGAGCGACCTGGCCGTGGGCGCCGGTGACAAGGAGGCGCTGCATTAAAAGATCTCGGCGTCGCGCAACCGGCAGCCGTCGAGGTCCTTTGCGGCCAGTATCGGGTCCGCTTCCAGCGGCCAATCAATGCCGATGTCGGGGTCATCCCAGCGAATGGAGCGTTCGCCGTCGGGGTCGTACCAGTCCGTGACCTTGTAGAGGACCTCCGCGGATTCGGAGGTCACCAGAAAGCCATGGGCGAAACCGGGCGGTACCCATAGCTGGTATCGGTTCTCCGCCGACAGCAGGACGCCGGTCCAATGTCCAAAGGTGCTTGAGGCGCTCCGGATGTCGACGGCCACGTCGAAGATCTCGCCGGCGAGCACGCGTACCAGCTTGCCTTGGGGATGCGCGCCAATCTGGTAGTGAAGGCCGCGTAGTACCCCTTGTCGGGAACGGGACTGGTTGTCCTGGACGAATTCACCCGGATGACCGGTCAACGTTTCGAAATGCTGGCGATTGAAGGCTTCCATGAAATAGCCACGAGCATCACCGAAGATGGTGGGTTCCAGGATCAGAACCTCGTTCAGCGCGGTTTTCCGTGGCGTCATGGTGTTTCCGGCCCCTCGTCGGCAATGCGTTCCAGATATTCCCCATAACCGCTCTTGCGCAGTGGAACGGCAAGATCACGCAATGCCTGTTCGGAGATGAATCCGCAACGGAAGGCGACTTCCTCCGGGCTCGCGATCTTCAGGCCCTGACGCTTCTCCAGGGTATGGATGAAGTTGCCGGCTTCCATCAAGGAATCGTGTGTTCCGGTATCGAGCCAGGCGGTACCGCGGCCCATGCGCTCGACGCGCAATGCGCCCTGTTCGAGATAGAGGCGGTTGAGGTCGGTGATTTCCAGCTCTCCGCGCGCCGACGGGGTGATCTGGCGGCAGAGGTCGACGACCTGGTCATCGTAGAAGTACAAGCCTGTGATGGCGTAGCGGGAGCGCGGGTTCTCGGGTTTCTCCTCGATCGAGAGGACGCGGCCGTTGGCGTCGAAGGAGACCACACCGTAACGCTGTGGATCATGAACCGGGTAGGCGAATACCGTGGCGCCCTCGGTCCGCGCCGCGGCCGCGCGCAATGAAGGCACGAGGTCGTGACCGAAGAAGATGTTGTCCCCAAGGATGAGGGCGCAGGGCTCTCCGGCGATGAAGTCCGCACCCAGCAGGAAGGCCTCTGCCAGTCCGTTTGGTGTCGCTTGTACGCAATATTTAATGGAAAGGCCCCACTGCTTGCCGTCGCCGAGCAATTGCTCGAAACGCGGGGTGTCCTGTGGCGTCGAGATCAGCAGGATGTCCTGGATGCCCGCCAACATCAGAGTGGTCAGCGGGTAGTAGATCATGGGTTTGTCGTAGACCGGCAGCAGCTGCTTTGAGATGGCCAGAGTCGACGGATACAGGCGGGTTCCTTCTCCGCCGGCGAGGATGATGCCTTTCATGCCGCGCATCCGCTCAGACCGCGCCGCTGTAGAGCATCCTGCTGGCGCTGCTGAATGCTTCGGCACCAGTCCAGATGGGCGAGATACCACTCCACGGTCTGGCGCAGCCCTGACTCGAAGGAATGCAGCGGG
>NZ_JALEGG010000156.1 GCF_022763525.1 Acidovorax sp. | reverse complement strand
CCGGGGTTTCCGGGTTCCAGTGGTCGATGGTGCGTGGTTCTTCCTGCGCGTCCACGGCGGTATAAGCTGCGACGCAGTGCAGCACCTCCTGCAGCGGCTCGCCATGGATTCCTCCGCTGCGCACCTCCACCGCCAGGTGCATGGCGGTGTCCGTCGTCGATGCCAGCCGCGCATGCACCTCCACCAGGTCGCCGGGCCGGATGGGGCGCACGAAGTGGGCGCCGCCCACGAAATCCGTGATGCAAGGGCCCTTGGCCCACGCACTGGCGCAGGCAGATCCCGCTTCGTCCACCCAGCGCAGCACCGTCCCGCCAGGCACTCGCTGCGCTTGCGGCGGGATGCCGCCAGTGGCCAGGAATCGCAGGGTCAGGGATTGCATAAGCGTGGATCCGAAGTGAGGAGAGGCTGACCCATTATTCCCCAGGGGGCCTCCCGGCCCAGTCCGTGTCATCTGAACGGGGCGGCGCTCCCTCCGGCGAAAATTGACCTGGGTCAAAACCATGCTGTCCACACGTCCCTACATTCGATGCACCCTACGGCCTGATGGCGGGCCGCATCCGGGTCGGCGCGACCGACGCGCTTCCTTCGTACACCTGCCGAGGTGACCACCCCTTACTCCCTCACGCGACGAGCGTGCGCTTTCCCATGTCCATCCTTCACCGCTTGAACCTGCTCGAGAAATTCCTCATCCTGGGGACGATCGGACTCATGATGAGCGCGCTGCCCACGTACCTGTATGTGCGCGATTCGCTGCGCGCCATCGACCACGCGCGGCACGAGGTGCAGGGGGTACCGCCCGCCCAGGCGTTGACGTGGCTGGTGCAACACATGCAGGTGCACCGAGGCCTGTCGGTCGGCATGCTCGGCGGGGACGAAGCCCTGGCGGCGCGCCGACCGGCCGCGCGCGACGCTGTCAACGCGGCCGTGCGCGAAGTGAGCGCCCGCCTGGACGCTGCCAAGGTGCCTGCAGCGCAGCTGGCCGCATGGAGTCAGGCGCAGCAGAACTGGACCTCCCTGGAGCAGGCGGTGGCCGCACGCGGCATCGAGCAGGCCCAGAGCACGGCGCGGCACACGCAGCTCATCGCCGCGCTGCTGCAGCTCAACGAAGCGCTGGTCCACCACTTTGGGCTGCAGGTGGATCCCGATCCGGACACCCACGCCCTGATTCAGGCATCGCTGGTGCAGGCCCCTTCCCTGGGCGAAAAGATGGGCATGCTGCGCGCGCAGGGCGCCAACGCCCTGAACAAGCGCGAGCTCACCCCGCAGGGCAAGGGCCAGCTGCTGGTCTTGCAACAGCGCGTGGCGGAGCTGCAGGGCGAGACCTTCCGGGGCCTGGACCGCGCCTTGCAGGGGAATCCTGAGTTGCGCCGCGCACTGGGCAGCAGCGCCGAGGGCGTGCAGGGCCAGATCCAGCAATCGCTCCAGATGGCGGAGCGCGACGTGATCAACGCCAGTGAATTGCAGCTTGCGTCAAAGGATTATTTCGACGCGTTCACCCGCACCATCGAGGCGCTCAACGCGCTCAACAACCTGTCGCTGGCCAGCCTGGATCAGGCGCTGCAGGACCGGGTATCGGGCCTGCAGCGCAGCCTGATGGGTGTGGCGCTGGCGCTGCTGGTCACGCTGTCGGCCACGAGCGCCATGGCCCTTGTTTTCGTGCGCTCGATGACCGGACCGCTGTCACGGGCGGTGGCGCTGTCGCGCGCCGTGGCGCAGGGCGACCTGAGTGGTGCGCCGCTGGCCCACGGCACCAATGAGGTCGGCCAGCTGCTGCAGGCCCTGCAGCAGATGCGCAGCCAGCTCACCCAGGTGGTGCGCCAAGTGCGCGGTGGATCGGAAAGCGTGGCCGCGGCCAGCGTGCAGATCGCGCAGGGCAACACCGACCTGTCCGCCCGCACCGAAAGCCAGGCCAGCGCGCTGGAGGAAACCGCCGCGTCGATGGAGCAGCTCAACGCCACCGTGCGCCAGAACGCCGAAAGCGCACGCCAGGCCAGCCAGCTGGCCGCCAGCGCGAGCACGGTGGCCGTGCAGGGCGGCGAGGTGGTGGCCCAGGTGGTGGACACCATGCAGGGCATCAACGCCTCTTCGCAAAAGATCTCGGACATCATCGGCGTGATCGACTCCATTGCGTTCCAGACCAACATCCTGGCCCTGAACGCGGCCGTGGAGGCTGCCCGGGCTGGCGAGCAAGGCCGCGGCTTCGCCGTGGTGGCCAGCGAAGTGCGCAGCCTGGCGGGCCGCAGCGCGGAAGCCGCTCGCGAAATCAAGGCCCTGATCAGCGCCAGCGTGGAACGGGTGGAGCAGGGTACGGCGCTGGTGGACCGTGCAGGCGCCACCATGAACGAAGTGGTGGCGTCCATTCGCCGCGTGACCGACATCGTGGGCGAAATCAGCACCGCCAGTCATGAACAATCTCTGGGCGTAGCCCAGGTGGGCGAGGCCGTGACGCAGATGGACCAGGTCACGCAGCAGAACGCTGCCTTGGTCGAGGAAATGGCAGCGGCCGCCAGCAACCTGCAGAACCAGGCCGAGGACCTTGTGCAGGTGGTGTCTGTCTTCCGGTTGGGGAGCGAAGGCTCGGGCTCAGGACCCGGCCGGTATGCGGTGCCGCGCTCTGCAAACACGCTGCAGATTCAATAGCTTTCTGCGCTGGTAAATGCCTTTCGGCGCGGCAGGTGGGGCGAGGGGCCGGCAGCCCGCCCACTCGCTCGGTCGTTCGTTCGTTCGTTCGTTCACGACTTTGCGGGCTGGCCATCGGTCCCTGCCAGCGGCAGCACCAGCCGTGCGCGCAGACCCTGACCAGGTGCGCTGTGCAATGCCAGCATGCCCCCATGCGCGCGTGCCACACGTTCGGCGATCGCCAGGCCCAGCCCGGCGCCGGGCGTCCCCGTACGCGCCGCGCCGCCGCCGCGCACAAACGGCTGGCGCATGCGGTCCAGCTCGCCAGCGTCCATGCCGCCTCCATGGTCCGCCACCTCGATCCACACCTGCTGCGCGCCACTGCCCGTGCGCACCACCACCGGGGCGGCGCCATGGCGCCATGCGTTCTCCACCAGGTTGTCCAGCGCCCGGCGCAGCGCCTGCGGGTGCACGGGCCCGTCGGGCAGGTCTGGCGCCAGCTCCAGCACCAGGGTGCGGCCATGGTCGGCCTGCGCTTCGGCCACGGCCTGCGCCAGCGCATTGAGTGACGCGGTGGTGGGCGCCTCGGCCTCGCCGCTGCGCGCGAAGGTCAGGAACTGACCCACGATGGCATCCATTTCTTCGACGCTGCGCGCCATGCTTGCCGCCAGCGCTGCGTCCATCTGCGCCCCGGCAATCTCCACCCCCAGCCGCAGCTTGGTCAGCGGCGTGCGCAGATCGTGCGAGACACCCGCGAGCATCAGTGCGCGCTCGTGGTCGGCTGTGGTCAGGCTCTGTGCCATCTGGTTGAAGCTGCGGCCCACGCTGGCCAGTTCGTCGGGGCCGTCCTCGGGCAGCGGGGCGGTCGGCTGGCCCTGCGCCAGCTGGCGCGCCGCTGCCACCAACTGGCCCAGCGGCCGATGGAGGTGCCGCTGCAGCCACCACGCGCCCAGCAGCGCCAGCAGCATGCTGACCAGGGTGGCCAGAAGCCAGGCACCGGTGAACTCGCGCGTGGGGAACACGCTGGGCAGGTGGAGCCAATAGTCCTCACCCTCGAAAGCCACGCGCAGCTCCAGCACGCCGCTGCTGTCGCGCCGCCACGCGGGGGGCGCCGGGCTACTGGCGGGGGCTGCCGCATCGCCCCCCAGGCGCCGGGACACCGCCTGCATGAATTGCCGCTCCAGCGGGGACAGCAGCGCGCGGCGGACCCCGCCGGCTTCGGCTGCCGCGGGGGCCGTGCGGGCCGCCTCTTGGTTGAAGGCCTCGACAAACGCCCTGCGCTGCGCCGGCGGCAGCGCCTGCAGGCCCGCGCGCAACGCGGCCACATTGCGCGCCACGCCATCGGCCACCTGGGCCACGCGGGGCTCCGAGATCATCTTGCGCACCAGCACCGCCGCCACCAGCTGACCCAGCACGATGAGCGCGGCGATGAGCAGCAGGTTGCGGCCCACAAGGCTGCGCGGCCAGAGCCCGCGCCGGGGGGCCGGGTCGGCCGGGGACGCCGGGCGGGTGCCCTCCGTCATGCCTTGCCGCCCGGGTCTGGCGCCGCCCCCTCGGGCACGAAAACATAGCCTACGCCCCACACGGTGCGGATGTGGCGCGGCTGCGCCGGGTCGGCCTCGATGAGCTTGCGCAGGCGCATCACCTGCACATCAATGCTGCGGTTGGTGGCCGCATGGTCGTGGCCGTAGGCCAGGGCCATCAGGCGGTCGCGCCCCAGAGGCCGGTGCGGCTGCTGCGCCAGGGCCTGCAGCAGCGCGAATTCGCCGGTGGTGAGCGGCACATCCCGGCCCTCGCGCTCCAGCCGACGCTCATCGAGCCACAGCGTGAACGCGCCGAATGCGATGCGCCCCCCTGCCTGGCGTGGCCCCGTGTGTGCGCCCAGCACGCGCTGGCGCCGCACCATGGCCTGGATGCGGGCCAGCAGCTCGCGCGGGTTGAAGGGCTTGGGCAGGTAGTCGTCGGCGCCCATCTCCAGGCCGACGATGCGGTCCACCGGGTCGCCGCGCGCGGTGAGCATGAGGATGGGAATGGTCTCGCCCTGCGCGCGCAGGCGCCGGCAGATGGACAGGCCGTCCTCGCCCGGCATCATCACGTCAAGCACCAGCACATCGAAGCGCTCGCGCTGCAGCAGTGCATCCAGCGGGCCCGCGCCGTCCACCGCGCGCACGGTGTAGCCCTGGTCGCTCAGGTAGCGCTGCAGCAGGGCGCGCAGGTCGGGCTCGTCGTCGGCGACCAGGATCTTGGCCAGGGGATCGGTCATGGGCAAGGGGGACAAGGCGTTCGGCTGCGTGGGTGTGCCAATGGTAGATGCTGGCGGAAGCCCCGCACCCCCTGGCATGCATGACAAGGCATGACGTCGTCCCCGGCGGCTGTCATCGTTTGTCATACCTTGGCGCGCAACAGCCATCACTGGCTCACACACAGGTACCACAGTACAGCCCTGCGAACCTCCAGGAGCCGACCACCATGCCTTTGACGATTCATCTCACCCACCCTTGCCCGCCGCAACGCCCCGCTCTCGTCACCCGTATGCTGCTGCTACCGGCCCTCGCGGCCGTGGGGCTCGGCGCCCTGCTGGCCCTGGCGGCCCCGGCCGAGGCGCAGGCCCGCACCCGCCACCGCGCAGAGCACAACGCCGACGGCAGCGCCACAGCCCGCACCGGCGTGGCCAGGATCGGCCCCAACGGCGCGTTGCTGCGTGGCCGCACGGCCACCACCGACGGGCAGGGCAACGCGAGCGTGACCAGCCGCGGCGCTGCCGTGGGTGCGCAAGGCGGGGTGGCTGTGCGCCAGGGCAGCACCACCCGCCATGCAGACGGCAGCGCCAGCCACAGCGCAAGCCTGTCGGCCCAGAATGCCCAGGGCAGCCTGCAGAGCAGCGGCGAGGCCACCCGCAACGCCGATGGCACCGTGACGCAGTCCCGCACCTCCACGGCCACCAGCGCCGCCACCGGCAATAGCGTGCAGACGCACAGCAGCTACAACCAGGACAGCGGTCTGAGCCGCAGCGCCACTTGCTATGACGCCAGTGGCACGGCCATGGCCTGCCCAACGCGGCCTTGATGTTCTGAACAAATCCGTTCGGGCGGAGCCTGTCGAAGCCAGGGCGCCGGCCAGAGCGGCGCTTCGACAGGCTCAGCGTGACCGGTTTGGGTTGAAACAAGCCTTTCCTCTCGCCCCCTTGTGATCCCACTTCCAATACCAGGAGCTTTCCCATGTCCCTGCGCCATCTCCTCACCGCCCTCGCCGCCCTCACACTGACCACCGCCAGCGTTCAAGCCCAGACCACTGCACAGAACGGCGGCCGCCTGCGTGCCTTCCTGGCCCAGAAGCAAGCCACCGCCGCCGAGGCTGCGCTGCCCGCAGGTGTGCAGCGCATTGCCGACGTGCCCTACGGCAGCGATCCGCGCCAGCGCATGGACGTGTACGTCCCCACCGGCCTGGCCGCCAGCGCCGTGCGGGCGCCGGTCATCTTCATGGTGCACGGGGGCGGCTGGCGCCACGGGGACAAGGCCATGGGCCGCGTGGTGCAGGAGAAGGTGGCCCGCTGGGTGCCTCTGGGTTTCGTGCTGATCTCGGTGAACTACCGCCTCCTGCCCGAGACCCCCGTGGCCGAGCAGGAGCGCGATGTGCAGGCGGCGCTCATGGCCGCCCAGCAGCGCGCGCCGCAGTGGGGGGCGGACTCGGGGCGCTTCATCCTCATGGGCCATTCGGCCGGTGCGCACCTGGTGGCCTTGCTCAACGCGCGGGCTCCGCAGGCGCTGCGTGAAGGGGCCTGGCCCTGGCTGGGCACCGTGAGCCTGGACAGCGCCATGATGAATGTGCCCGCCCGCATGCGCGCCCCGCACCTGCCGCTGTACGACGACGCCTTCGGCACGGACCCCGCCTACTGGGTCGCCCTGTCGCCCTTTCACCAATGGGCCACTGGCGCGCCGCCGATGCAGATGGTGTGCTCCACCCAGCGCGCGGACGACCCCTGCCAGCAGTCGGACGCGATGGCCCGCCACGTCCGCACCCGGGGCGGCCGCGCCGAAGTGCTGCCGCAAGACCTGGGCCACGGTGAGATCAACGCCCAGCTGGGCCTGGAGAGCGACTACACCCGTGCCGTGGAGACGTTCATGGCCTCGCTGGATGGCGTGGTGGCGCGGCTGTTGGGGCGTTGAATCAGGCGCTATGAATTAAATAGCTGTCAGCGCTTGATGGACAAGCGCTGGCGGCCAATTTCATGCCAATTCAGGGCTTGCGCAGGTAGGGCGTCAGATACCGCCCCGTGTGGCTGGCCGGGTTGGCCGCCAGCTCTTCGGGTGTGCCCACACCCACCACGGTGCCGCCGCCTGCGCCGCCTTCGGGGCCCATGTCGATGAGCCAGTCGGCGGTTTTGATCACATCGAGGTTGTGCTCGATGATCACGATGGTGTTGCCCGCGTCGCGCAGCTGGTGCAGCACCTTCAGCAGCAGGTCGATGTCGGCAAAGTGCAGGCCGGTGGTGGGCTCGTCCAGGATGTAGAGCGTGCGGCCGGTGTCGCGCTTCGATAACTCTTGCGCCAGCTTCACGCGCTGCGCTTCGCCGCCCGAAAGTGTGGTGGCTGCCTGGCCCAGGCGGATGTAAGACAGGCCCACGTCCAGCAGCGTCTGCAGCTTGCGGGCGATGGTCGGCACGTCCTTGAAGAACGCGTGCGCGTCCTCCACCGTCAGCTCCAGGATCTGCGCGATGTTCTTGCCCTTCCACAGCACTTCGAGCGTCTCGCGGTTGTAGCGCTCGCCGTGGCACACATCGCAGGGCACGTACACGTCGGGCAAAAAGTGCATCTCCACTTTCACCACGCCGTCGCCCTGGCAGGCCTCGCAGCGGCCGCCGGCCACGTTGAAGGAAAAGCGCCCGGGGCCGTAGCCGCGTTCCTTGGCGGTGTTGACCTCGGCCATCAGCTCACGGATGGGCGTGAACAGGCCGGTGTAGGTGGCCGGGTTGCTGCGCGGGGTGCGGCCGATGGGGCTCTGGTCGACGTTGATGACCTTGTCGAAGTACTCGATGCCCACGATCTCCTCGTGCGGCGCGGGCTCCTCGTGGGCGCGGTAGATCTGGCGCGCCACGGCGGCATACAGCGTGTCGTTGACCAGCGTGCTCTTGCCCGAGCCCGAGACGCCCGTCACGCAGGTGAGCAGGCCCACGGGAAAGTCCACGCTCACATTCTTCAGGTTGTTGCCCGTGGCGCCCACCACGCGCAGCGCCTGCACCGCGCCCTGGCGCGCATGGTGCTCGGCCATGCGCTCGGCCCGGCGCTTGCTGGCTTCCGTCTGCGGAAAGCGCGACTTGCCCTTGGCTGGCGCGGGCGGCGGCGCATGCTGGCCCACCACCGGCAGCCAGGGCGTGCGGCGCTTCGGCACGGGAATCGAGAGCGCGCCTGACAGGTATTTGCCGGTCAGCGATTCGGGGTGGCTGCGCACCGCATCGTACGTTCCCTGGGCCATCACGCGGCCGCCGTGCACGCCCGCGCCAGGGCCCATGTCGATCACGTGGTCGGCCGCGCGCATCATGTCCTCGTCGTGCTCGACCACGATCACGCTGTTGCCAATGTCGCGCAGGTGCTGCAGCGTGGCGATCAGCCGGTCGTTGTCGCGCTGGTGCAGGCCGATGCTGGGTTCGTCCAGTACGTACATCACGCCCGTGAGGCCGGAGCCGATCTGCGACGCCAGGCGGATGCGCTGCGCCTCGCCGCCCGAGAGCGTCTCGGCGCTGCGGTCCAGGCTCAGGTAGTTAAGGCCCACATCGTTGAGGAACTGCAGCCGCGTGGTGATCTCGCGCACCACCTTGTCGGCGATCTCGGCCTTGGCGCCGGTGAGCTTGAGGTGCTGGAACCAGGCATGCGAAGTGGCCAGGGTGTCGTGGCTCACCTCGAAGATCGCGCGGGCCTGCTCGCCCTCGCCCACCTTCACATGGCGGGCCTCGCGGCGCAGGCGCGTGCCGTGGCATTCGGGGCAGGGCTGGCTGCTGCGGAAGCGGGCCAGGTCTTCGCGCACGACCACCGAATCGGTCTCGCGGTAGCGGCGCGCCATGTTGGGCAGCACGCCTTCGAATGGGTGCTTCTTGCTGTAGACCTTGCCCTTGTTGGGGCCGCTGTCCAGGATGTAGCTGAAGGCGATGTCTTCCTCGCCCGATCCGTGCAGCACGGCGTGCTGCACCTTGGCCGGCAGCGATTCGAACGGCGCCTCCACATCAAAGCCGTAGTGCCGCGCCAGGCTCTCCAGCATCGCAAAGTAATAGCCGTTGCGCCGGTCCCAGCCCTTGATGGCACCGCTGGCCAGGCTGAGCGTGGGGAAGGCCACCACGCGCGCGGCATCGAACACCTCGCGCTGGCCAATGCCGTCGCACGCCGGGCACGCGCCCATCGGCGAGTTGAACGAGAACAAACGCGGCTCCAGCTCGGCCAGCGAATAGCTGCACACCGGGCACGCAAATTTGCTGCTGAAAAGGTGCTCCTGGCCCGTGTCCATCTCCAGCGCCAGCACGCGGCCGTTGCCCTCGGCGCCGCCCACGCGCAGAACGGCCTCGATGCTTTCGGCCAGGCGCTGCTGCATGTCGGCGCGGACCTTCAGGCGGTCGATCACCACGTCGATGTTGTGCTTCTCGGTCTTCTTCAGCTGCGGCAGGTTTTCGTGCTCGTAGATCTGGCCGTCCACGCGAAAGCGGATGTAGCCGAGCGCCTGCATCTGCGCGAACAGCTCGGTGAACTCGCCCTTCTTCTCGCGCGCCACGGGGGCCAGCAGCATGAGCTTGGTGTCCTCGGGCAGTGCCAGCACGGCATCGACCATCTGGCTCACGGTCTGCGCGGCCAGCGGCAGGCCGTGGTCGGGGCAGTAGGGCGTGCCGGCGCGGGCGTATAGAAGGCGCAGGTAGTCGTGAATCTCGGTCACCGTGCCCACGGTGGAGCGCGGGTTGTGGCTGGTGGCCTTCTGCTCGATGGAGATCGCGGGCGAGAGGCCCTCGATCAGGTCCACGTCGGGCTTGTCCAGCCGCCCCAGGAACTGCCGCGCATAGGCTGACAAGCTCTCCACATAGCGCCGCTGGCCCTCGGCATAGAGCGTGTCGAACGCCAGGCTCGATTTGCCCGAGCCCGACAGCCCGGTGATCACCACGAGCTGGTTGCGCGGGATGTCCAGATCGATGTTCTTGAGGTTGTGCGTGCGTGCACCGCGGATGCTGATGCGCTGCTCGCGCAGCGCGCGGGCGAGGTAGAGGCCGTCCGCAGGTGTCGCGGGTGACGGGGCGGTGGTGTCGGTCACGGAGTGGCTTGAAGCAGGAAAACCAACCATGATAGGTCACGGCCCCTTTCGCTGCTGTGGTCGACCGCGTGACCCAGGCACTTTGCAGGCCATGGGCATGGGCGCGGGCGAGGCGTTTCCTGTAGGGGGTTGGTAACAGTCGCAAATTTTTGCTTGTGCACCTGAGAGGATTCGCAGATATTCGGCCAGAACGCGCCGGCACTCGGTCGATGCGTGCATTGCCACCTCTTCCATGCCCCCCGCCGACTTCCGCCACGCCCAGCCAGCCGTTGCCGCTCAGCCCTATACCCTCGTCCGTGAAAACCGCGAGCAGCTGGGTGGGCACCGCGGGCGGGTCGTGTGGTTCACGGGACTGTCGGGCGCGGGCAAATCCACGCTGGCCAATGCACTGGAGGTGGCGCTTCACCGCGTGCAGAAGCGCACGTATGTCCTCGACGGCGACAACATCCGGCGTGGCCTGTGCAAGGACCTCGGGTTCTCGGACGCGGACCGTGTGGAGAACATGCGCCGGGTGGCTGAAGTGGCGCGGCTCTTTGTCGATGCGGGCGTGCTGGTGCTGGTGGCTTTCATCTCCCCGTTCCGCGCGGAGCGGCAGGCGGCGCGGGAGCTTTTCGCCCCGGGCGACTTCCTGGAAGTGTTCGTGGATGTGCCGCTGGCCGTGGCGGAGCAGCGCGATACCAAGGGTCTCTACCAAAAGGCGCGCAGCGGCGCCCTGTCGCATCTCACAGGTATCGACTCGCCGTACGAGCCTCCGCTCGCGCCCGACCTAGCGTTGCGCACGGACCGGATCTCGATCGATGCCTGTGTGGACCGCTTGCTGGCCCTGCTGGAGACGTCGCAAGATGCGACGGCCCCCATCGCGCAGCACGCGGCTGGAACTCACCCCGGGCCTGCGGCCATTCACGCGCCGCAGCCATGAACCCGTCCATCGATCTGGAGGGCGTGGTGCTGGCCGAAGTGCCAGAGCTGGCCGAGGCGCATGGACCGCTGTGTTCGCGCCTGGACATCCCCGTGCCCATTGCTGCGCTGCAGGATGAAGTTTCGCAACTGATGGAGCGCGACTGGCTGCCGCATGTCAACCGCGGTGACTACGACGGTACATGGGACGTGATTCCCCTGCGTTGCCAGCGGCAGCACGTCGGCGCGCACCCGATCCTGCAGGGCTTCGCCCTGAACGACCCGGCGCAGGAATGGGACGACCTGCCGGCGCTCCATGCCTGCCCTGTGATCGGGCAACTGCTCGGCCAGTTGGCTTGCCCGCAGAAGTCCGTGCGGCTGATGCGGCTGCACGCCGGAGCCAGCATCCGGCCCCACCGGGACCATGGCCTGCACCTGGGCTGCGGCGAGGCGCGCCTGCACGTGCCGGTGTGGACCGACCCGGATGTGCATTTCTTCGTCGCTGGCCAGGAAGTCCCCATGCGCGAAGGCGAGTTTTGGTACTTCAACGCCGATGAGGAGCATGCGGTGGTGAACCACAGCCGCAGGGCTCGCACCCACCTCGTCGTGGACTGCGTGGCCAACCCCTGGCTGGTGCGCCATATCCAGGAGGGTGTGTTCCGTGCTTGACCTGCGCAATGCGTACCATGCGCTCTTGGGTTCGGAGGCACAGCTGGCCCAGTGCAGGCAGGCGCATTCGGTGGCGGACCTGCTGGCTGTGCTGCGCCGCCTTTGGGGCGCGGACGGCCACAGCGACGCACAGCTCCTGCAGGCCCTCGACACACTGAACCGCGAGGACGTGCCCGCCGATGTGGCGGCTGGCATGGCAGGGCATTGGCTGCCGCGCAGCTACCATGTGCGCAGCCAGCGGCTGGCCTGGTGCCTGCCCGATGGCGCGCCCACCGAGCCCTTCCACGACGAGTACTTGAGCCGTTGCTGGCAGAGCACCCCGCTGAACCAGCTGGTCACGCCCAGAACTTCGCTCCAAGCGCTGGCCGCGTGCGCGCAACGGGTGCCCCGGGCCCAGCCGGCCGGTTTCATCTTTCACCTTTCGCGGTGTGGTTCCACGCTGCTGTCCGGCTGCCTGTCGGAGCTGGACGGCGCGGCGGTGTTCTCCGAGTCACCGGTGTTGACCGAGATCCTGGTCGACCCGGCGCTGAGCCCGCTGGAAAAGCGCGCGCATGTGCAATGCCTGCTCGACCTGAAGGCGATCCTGTTTCCGGGCCGCCGGGTGGTCGTCAAATGGAATGCGTGGGACATCTTCCATGCGCAGCTGCTGCGCAGCGCCTACCCCACCGTGCCCGCGGTGACGCTGGTGCGCGACCCTGTGGAGATCCTGGCCTCCCATCAGGCGCAGGCAGGCCGGCACATGTCGGGGGACCCGTCCCTTGCGGCCGTGGCACCGGTTTTTGGGAAGGGCGCTGGAGGCTCGGTGCTGGAACACCGCATCGGCGTGCTGCAGGGTCTGATGCAGGGCCTGCACGACCTGACGGCGGAGCCGGGCGTCGCCTGCATCGACTACCGCCAGCTGGATGGCGGCACCGTGCGGCAGGTGGCTGCGATGTTCGGCCTGCGCTGTGACCTAGAAGGCCAGCGGCGGATCGCGCAGCGCATGCAGCGCAACGCCAAGCTGCCGGGCATTCGCTTCGAGCCGGACGGGGCGAGGAAGGCGGCGGTGTTCGATGCCGCCCAGTCCACGGCCATCGCGCGGCGGCTGTCTTCGCTGCACCGGGCACTGCTCGCGGCTACCGGGCCTGTCGCGCCCGCAGCGCACGCCGAGCCAGAACGCGAGGTGGCCGATGTCCGCTGATCCGAAGGCTCTGCCGCCCCTGCACACCCGTCCGAGCGGTTCGCAGGACGCACCCTTCCTGCGGGCGCTCTTCGCCTCGCGCTGCACGCACCTGCAGGCGTTGGGCCTGCCGCCCGCCGCTCTGCAAGCACTGATCGACCAGCAGCACGCCTGCCGTCAGGCGGACTACGAACGCCGCTTCCCTGCAGCCGCCACCCTCATCGCGCTGGCCGGCGAGGAGCCCGTGGGCTCCCTCATGGTCCACGACGAAGGCGACGCACTGCACATCGTGGACATCGTGGTGACGCCGTCCGCGCGCGGCCGTGGCCATGGGCGCGCGCTGGTGCTCCAGGTGCAGGCTCAGGCACGGATGCGGCCGGCCGGTCGTCAAGCGGTCACGCTGAGTGTGGACCCTATGAACCAGAACGCCCTGCGCCTGTACCTGGCGCTGGGTTTCGAGCCCACCGACAAGCAGCCGCTTCAATGGCGGATGCGGTGGCTTCCCGGTACTGATCTCCGTCCCCGCGCCGCGCAGGAGGATGCGCACGCGGATTCCTTGTCCATTACTACCACAACGAAAGGCTGAACCCCATGTCAGAACCTTACCTCGGAGAGATCCGCCTGATGTCGTACCCCTTTCCGCCCAAGGGCTGGTTGCCGTGCCAGGGGCAGATACTGCCCATCAACACGAACACGGCCCTGTTCTCGCTGCTGGGCACCACCTACGGCGGCAACGGCACCACCACGTTCCAGCTTCCGGATCTGCGCGGGCGGGCTGTCGCGCATGCAGCGCCCAGCGCACCGCAAGGCACCATGGCAGGGCAAGAGACGGTGGCGCTGACGTCGAGCCAGATGCCGGCGCACATCCACGCCGTGATGGCAGCAGCCGGCAACGCCAACAGCGCCGAGTTCAATGGAGCGCTGGTCAGCGGTGCCGTGGCCGGCGGCAGCCCTGCGAACCTGTACGCAGAGGCCAGCAGTCCCGTGCAGGCCCTGTCGCCCGCCTGTGTCGGTACGCAGGGCGGCAGCCAACCGCACGAGAACTGCCAGCCGTCCCTGGTGCTGAACTACTGCATCGCCGTGTCAGGGATCTACCCTTCCCGCAACTGACGGGGCGGACCGCCTGATCGACCCATCCACTGATTGAAAGACACACCATGGAAAGCTTTATCGGCGATATCCGCCTTTTTGCCGGCACCTTTGCGCCGCGGGGCTGGATGCTGTGCAACGGCGCTGTGCTCAGCATCAGCCAGTACGACACGCTGTTCTCACTCATCGGAACGACCTACGGCGGCGATGGCCAATCCACGTTCGCCCTGCCGGACCTGCGGGGCCGGGTGCCGGTCGGGCAGGGGCAGGGCCCGGGCCTGACGAACCGGGTGATCGGGGGGGTGTACGGCAGCGAGAACGTCACCCTGGTGCCCAACCAGATGCCGCAGCACACCCACACGCTCAACGCAAGCACCGCCACGGCGACCAGTGCCCAGCCAGCCGGGCAACTGTTCGCGCAGACGGGGTCGGACAAGTTCTATGGCCCGCCGCCCGCCACCGACCCCCAGCCGCAGGCCATGGCGGCCAACGCCGTGACGCCTGCCGGCGGCAGCCAGCCGCATACCAACATCATGCCCAGCATGGCCATCAACTACATCATTGCCGTCGAAGGCATCTACCCCACCCGCAACTGAGCGACAGGAGCACCTTATGGATCAGTTCATCGGGGAAATCCGGGCATTTCCCTTCAACTTCGCGCCCAAGAACTGGGCACTGTGCAATGGCCAGCTGCTGGCTATCTCCAGCAACACGGCTTTGTTCTCGATCATCGGAACCTACTACGGAGGAGATGGGAGGGTCACGTTCGGCCTGCCCAACCTGCAAAGCCGCGTGATCGTCAGCCCCGGCCAAGGTCCGGGCCTGAGCGAATGGGTCCTCGGGGAGACGCAAGGGTCCGACAACGTGACGTTGCTGTCCACCGAAATACCGATGCACAGCCACCAGATCACTGGCATGAACAATGCCGGCACCGAAACCGCACCCAACGGCACGTGCTACCTGAGCCGCGATGTGCGGGGGGGCACCGGCACCATTCAATACATGCAGACGGGCGGCAGCCCCTCGGCCGCCATGGCGCCCAACACGCTGCTGCCCAGTGGCGGGACACTGCCCCATGAAAATCGGCAGCCCTTCTTGGTGCTGAACTACTGCATCGCTTTGCAGGGCGAGTACCCCGCCCGCAACTGACGCTGCCTGCACAACGCTCCCGGGTGGCTGAGTGGCCGCTTCGGGGGCGTGTTCTCAGTGCCTATTCCCACATGCCGCAGACACTGCATTTCATTTCCGGTCTCCCGCGTTCAGGGTCCACCCTGCTCGCGGGCATCCTGCGCCAGAACCCGCGCTTTCACGCCGCCATGAGCAGCCCCGTGGCCAGTCTCGTCAACGGGGCGCTGGAACAGATGGGGGCCGGCAGCGAGTCCTATTCCTTTTTCGACACGGCCAAGCGCAAGGCCATCTGCCGCGCCTTGATCGACGCCTACTACGCCGACAAGACGGAGTCCGTCATCTTCGATACCAACCGGCATTGGACGGCGCGCATGCACCAGCTGGTGGCGCTGGTGGACGGCTTCAAGATGATCTGCTGCGTGCGCAACCCCGCGTGGGTGATGGACAGCTTCGAGGTCATCCATCGCAAAAACCCCTTTGACTACAGCCGCATGTACAACGCGGGGAGCCGGCAGACGGTCTACTCGCGCTGCGAGGTCATGATGTCCGCCGGCGGCTCCGTGGGCAGCGCGTGGACCGCGCTGAAAGAAGCCTACTACGGCGAGTATTCCGACCGGTTGCTGCTAGTGGACTACGACCTGCTCACCCAACACCCCCGGCGCACGCTGGAGCTGATCTATCGCTTCATCGGCGAGCCCTGGTTCGAGCATGACTTCGACAATGTCGAGTACTCGGAAAACGAGTTCGACCAGAACCTGGGCGTCAAGGGTCTGCACGATGTCAAAAAAAAGGTGGCGTTCAAGCCGCGCCGCAGTATCCTTCCGCCCGATCTTTTCGCGAAGTACCAGGAGATGGACTTCTGGCAAGACCAGACCGGTACCTCGGCCAGCATCGTCGCCCCCCGTCGGGCCAACGCTCAGAACACGCAAACCCTCAAGGACACTCCATGAATCGTGCCCTGCTTGGCGGCCTTTCCACGCTGCTGTTCCCTTTTGCCGCCCATGCTGCCGCCACCGCGGCCGGGGGCTACCTTCTGCGTGGCGGCTACCAGCCGCGCAGCCATGCACGTCTTCAGGTGGATGCCCTGCACACCGCGCTGCATGCGCCCCGCCTGCCTCATGCGCGCCAGAAACCCCAGGCTGCGAGCCCCCGGCAGCGGCAGGCTGCTGAACCGGCCGACATTGCGGGCCTGGAGATCGTGCAGCCGTCCGTGACCACCGAACTGGTGGTCATCGACGGGGCGGTCAACGACAAGGCCACGCTGTACCGCGGCCTCAAGCCCGGGGTGGTGGCGGTGGAAATCGATCCCTCGCGCCCCGGCCTGCCCCAGCTGGCCGATGCCTTGCGCCGCCATCGCAATCTGGCGGCCATCCACGTGGTTTCGCACGCCAGCGCTGGGGTGCTTTTGCTGGGCAGCAGCCGCATCACGCCCGAAAACGCCCACGAGGAATTGGCCGCGCTGTCCACCCTGCGCGAAGCGGTGCGCCCCGGCGCCGACCTGCTGTTCTATGGCTGCGACATGGCGGCGGGCGCCGAGGGCGACGGATTGCTGGACATCATTCAGCAGCACACGGGTCTGGATGTGGCGGCGTCCAGCAACCTCACGGGCAGCCCCGCGCTGGGAGGTGACTGGGACCTGGAGGTGGTGCGCGGAAACATCGAAACCACCGTGGCGTTCTCGGACAAGGCGCTGAAGGATTTCTCGCACGTGCTGGTGGCATCGGATGGCACCAAGACCTTTTCGTCGGGCTGGACGGACAACAACACCAGCCTGAACTCCACGGACTTTGTCGTGACGGGCAAAGACATTGGCGGCACGCCCATTTCCAACATCAGCATCTATTCCTTAGCACCCAATCCCGCCTATCTGCAGACTGGGTACAACACCACCACCACCGGCACGTATTTCCACGTGGCGGCAGACGGCGTCAACACCGGAACATTCGAACTCACCGGGTTGGCTGCTGGCGAGTACGGCACTGGGCAATTCACCAATGTGCAGGTCATCGGCATCCTGCCGAACGACACCACCGTCTCGTCAAGCGTCCTGACGGGAACGGGAACCGCGGGCGAATCCTTCAATTTCGGGCCTGGCCAGCTGGCCAGTTTCTCGGGCGTCAAGCTCAAGGCGTTCAAGCTGGTTTTCGACACCAACAGCGGCTCCAGTAGCAAGCCCTTCTTTGAATTCCGCAGCTTCACGATCCAGGGTGCGGTGGCCCCGCTGCCCAACGTCACGGACGGCCGCATCAGCATCTCGGGCGCCACAGGCACCGGTGGGGCCTACAAGATCGGCGACACCGTCACAGCCACCTGGAACAACACCGCTGGCGGCGACAACAACAGCGGCATCACCGGCGTGACCGTGGACTTCAGCCAGTTCGGCGGCGGCGCTGCGGTGGCAGCGACCAATAGCGCCAACACCTGGACAGCCACCTACACCATCACCTCCGGCGCCATCGACGCCACCAATCGCAACGTCAGCGTCACGGCCACCAATGCGGGTGGCAACACCACCACGGCCGACACCACCAATGCCACGGTCGACAGCATCGCACCCACGGTCACGGACGGGCGCATCAGCATCAGCGGCGCCACGGGCTTCGGAGGCGCCTTCAAGATCGGCGACACCGTCACCGCCACCTGGAACAACACGGCCGGCGGCGACAACAACAGCGACACCATCAGCAGCGCGACGGTGAACTTCACGCAGTTCGGGGGTGGCGCCGCAGTGGCCGCCAGCAACAGCTCCGGCACCTGGACGGCGACCTACACCATCGTGGCGGGTGCCATTGCGGCGACCAACCGCAACGTCACCGTCACGGCCACCGACAACGCGGGCAATGCCACCAGTTCGAGCGACACCACCAACGCCACGGTGGACAACATCGCGCCCGCGGTCAGCAGCATCGTCGTGAGCGGCTCGCCGGGCAGCGGCGATACCAGCATGGCCTTCACGGTGAACTTCAGCGAATCGGTGGCCAATATTTCCACCGACGACTTCACACTGGTGGGCACCGGATCTGCCGCGGGCAGCATCGCCAGCGTGTCCGCGAGCACGGGATCGAGCGTCGATGTGAACATCACCGGCATCAGCGGCTCGGGCACGCTCAAGATCAATCTCAACGGCGGCACCAACATCGTCGATGGCGTGGGCAATTCCGCGCCAGCGTTCACCGCCGGCAGCACGCACACCGTCAATGTGCTCACGGCGCCGGGTGCTCCGACCATCGGTACCGCCACGGCGGGGGATGCCCAGGCTTCCGTGACTTTCTCTGCGCCCGTCAGCAACGGGGGCTCGGCCATCACCACCTACACCGCCACGGCCAACCCGGGCGGCGCCACGGGCAGCTGCGCGGGCCCGGCAGCCTGCGTGGCCACGGTCACGGGGCTGACCAACGGCTTGTCCTACACCTTCACCGTGACGGCCACGAACGGCGTGGGCACCAGCGCGCCCTCTGCGGCGTCCAACGCCGTCACGCCCAAGGGCAACCAGACCATCACCTTTGCCAACCCGGGCGCGCAGAACTACGGCACGGCGCCCACACTCAGCGCCACCGCCACTTCGGGGCTCGCGGTGACGTTCTCCTCCAGCACCACCGGCGTGTGCACGATCACACCGACCGGTACGTTGACCTTCGTCACGGCAGGCTCCTGCACCATCGATGCCGACCAGTCGGGCAACGGCACCTGGAATGCGGCCGCGACGGTCTCCCGCACCTTCACGGTCAACGCCATCGTGCCCGGCGCGCCCACCATCGGCACCGCCACGGCGGGCGATACTGCGGCCACGGTAACGTTCACCGCACCGGCCAGTACCGGCGGGGCGGCCATCACGGGCTATACGGCGACGGCCAACCCAGGTGGGGCAACTGGCACGGCGGCAGCCTCGCCGATCAGCGTGACCGGCCTGACCAACGGCGTGGCCTACACCTTCACGGTGACTGCCACCAACAGTGCGGGAACAGGCCCGGCGTCCGCGGCCTCCAACGCCGTCACGCCCAAGGCCGCGCAGACCATCACCTTCGCCAATCCCGGTGCGCAGAACTACGGCACCAGCCCGGATCTGTCCGTCCTGGGCGGGGGCGCCTCGGCGACCTCCGGGCTGCCGGTCACGTTCACATCGTCCACCACGGGCGTGTGCACGATTACATCGGGTGGGGTGCTGACCTTCATCACGGCGGGTACCTGCACCATCAACGCCGATCAGGCCGGCAATGCCAGCTACCTCCCGGCAACGCAGGTGAGCCGGTCATTCACGGTCAACCCCATCGTTCCGGGCGCTCCCACCATCGGTACCGCCATCGCAGGCGACACCCAGGCATCGGTGGCATTCACTGCACCCACGAATACCGGCGGGACCACCATCACTGGCTACACGGTGACGGTGAGTCCGCCTCACGTGGCTCCGGTCAACGGCGCCGCCTCGCCCATCGTGGTGAATGGGCTGACCAATGGTCAGGCGTATACCTTCACCGTCACCGCAGACAACGTGGCGGGCACCGGGCCGGCATCGGCGCCTTCCAACAGCGTCACACCCGCGGCCACGCAAACCATCACCTTCAACAACCCGGGCCCGCAGAACTTCGGCACCTCGCCCACGCTCACAGCCACATCGGACTCGGGGCTCACGCCGACCTTCACGTCGTCAACGCTCAGCGTGTGCACCATCACACCGACGGGGGTATTGACGTTCCTGACGGCAGGCACCTGCACGATCAATGCGGACCAGCCTGGCAACGGCAGCTATCTGGCGGCCCCGCAGGTCACCCGCAGCTTTGCTGTCATTGCTGTGCTGTCGGTGTCCGGTCCGGTGCCCGGCATGGTGGGCACGGGCACGGCCACGCTGTCCGGCGGCGGCGCCACCTGCACCTTGAGCCCTGGCGCCACTGGTTTCATGACGCCGGCCACGACGCCGCCCGGCCGCACCCTACCGCATGGAGGCTTCGCCTTCCTGGCCACGGGCTGCACGGGCAGCGTCACCCTGACGCTGGTCTACCCGGAGGCCTTGCCGACCGGCGTGCAGTTCTGGAAGTTCGGCCCTGCCACCGCCGGTGCGCCCACGTCCACCTGGTTCACCTGGTCGGGCGCCACCCTCAGCGCCGACCGCCTCACCGTCAGCTACACCGTGGCGGACAACGGCGTGGGCGATGCCAACGCTGCCGTGGGCAGCATCCAGGATCCGTTCGCGCCCGCGCTGGCGGCGGCCGGCGCGATCGGTGTGCCCGTCAACAACCCCTGGGCCCTGGCGGCGCTGGCCGCCCTGCTGGCGGGACTGGGGCTGCACCGCCGCCGCGCCGGTGTGCGAAACGTGCAGCGGTGACCGCGTGAATCACTGCATCGCGGGGCCAGGGGTCCCGCGATGGGGGCGCTGCTGCTGCGAATCGCTATATAAAACATAGCTGTTGGCGCTTGATCTGCGGGCGCGATGGCCCATTTTGGGGCTCGAAATAACCTGGCCCAGTGCAGCCCGCGCGGCGGCTGGGGAAGGGGGTAGCGGAACAATCGGTGAAAATCGGCGCGGGCGCTATGCCCTCGGCCGTCTCCCTTGTCTTCCCCTCTTCACTCGCTCGCGCACACCGTGCCGCCATCTCCCTCGCCTTTGCCAGGCGCTGCAGCCTCGCAGCCCCATCCCACCCCCGCGCGCGCCGCCGCCATGACGGCGCTGGAGCGCCGCTCCAGCATCAGCCTGGCGCTGATCTTTGCGCTGCGCATGCTCGGCCTGTTCCTGGTGCTGCCTGTTTTTGCCCTGGAGGCGCGGAAGTACCCCGGTGGCGACGACCCTGCTCTGGTAGGGCTGGCCATGGGCATCTACGGCCTCACGCAGGCCGTGCTGCAACTTCCCTTGGGCATCGCATCTGACCGGTTTGGGCGCAAACGCGTGATCGTGCTGGGCCTCCTGGTCTTTGCTGCGGGCAGCCTGGTGGCAGCGTTGGCGGATTCGCTCACGGGTCTGCTGGTGGGGCGGGCGCTTCAAGGGGCCGGAGCGGTGTCGGCCGCCGTCACCGCGCTGCTTGCAGACCAGACACGCGACGCCGTGCGCACCAAGGCCATGGCCCTGGTGGGGGGCAGTATCGGCCTCATGTTTGCGGTGGCGCTGGTGGCAGCGCCGGCGCTGGCGGCCATGTGGGGACTGGCGGGCCTGTTCGGCCTGACCTGCGGCTTGGCGCTGGCGGGAGTGGCCGTGGTCATCTGGTGGGTGCCGCCGGAGTCGACGCAGCACGCCGAGGTCCCGCGCGGCCGGCTGGCGGATGTGTGGGGCCATGCGGACCTGCTGCGCCTGAACCTGGGCGTGTTCGTGCTGCACACGGTACAACTGTCCATGTGGGTCGCCGTGCCCGCCATGCTGGTGCAGGCGGGCTTGGCCAAGGACCACCACTGGCAGGTTTACCTGCCCGCCGTAGTGTTGTCGTTTGCTGCCATGGGCGGACTGTTTGCGCTGGAACGCGGCGGCCGGCTGCGGGCGGCCTTGCTCGGGGCCATTGCACTCGTGCTGTTGGTCCAGGCGGGCCTGGGCGTGCTGGCTGCCAGCGGCAACACGCCCACGCTGTGGGTGCTGGGGCCGCTGCTGTTCATCTTCTTCTGCGGGTTCAATGCACTTGAAGCCAGCCAGCCCAGCCTGGTGTCGCGCATGGCACCCACCCAGCTGCGCGGCGCCGCGCTGGGCACCTACAACACACTGCAGTCTCTGGGATTGTTTGCCGGCGGGGCACTGGGCGGCGCCCTCGTGAAGTGGGCCGGCACGCCGGGCCTGTTCGCGGCCACTGCGGCGCTCACAGCCCTGTGGCTGGTGCTGACCTGGCCCCTTCGCCCTGTGGGACGTGGCGGCCACTGACCGCTTCCGGTTGCGGCACAATGGCACGCTTGGCGCCTGGACTCTCCTTCAAATCCGGCGCTTTTCTATTTCTCTTTAAGGCACAGCATCACCATGGCATCCGTAAACAAAGTCATCATCGTTGGCAATCTGGGCCGCGACCCCGAAATGCGCACTTTCCCCAGTGGCGACCAGGTGGCCAATGTGACGATCGCCACCACGGACAAGTGGAAAGACAAGCAGTCTGGCGAAATGCGGGAAGCCACCGAATGGCACCGTGTGGTCTTCAACGGCCGCCTGGCCGAAATCGCGGGCCAGTACCTGCGCAAGGGCTCGCAGGTGTATGTGGAAGGTTCGCTGCGCACCCGCAAATGGACCGACCAGAACGGCGTGGAGAAGTACAGCACCGAGATCCGTGCTGATCAGATGCAGATGCTGGGCAGCCGGCAGGGCATGGGCGGCCAGGGCGGCGGACAACAGGGTGGCGGCTATGACGATGGCTACAGCGACCAGGGTGGCGGGTACGACCAAGCCCCCCGCCGTGCCGCGCCCCCACCACGGCCCATGGCCGCACCGGCCCAGCGCCCCGCACCCGCCCCGGCAGCGCAGGCACCCCGCGCCGCCTCGGGCTTTGACGACATGGATGACGACATTCCCTTCTGATCGATCATCCGGGGGCAAGCCTCGGGGAGATAAGCCGCAGCCCATCGCCATGGCGATGGGCTTTTTTTTGCCCTTGCGCCCCACACGCCTCACGAGCGGTATGAGCGGCGAGAGCAAGCCCTGCCTCTCTCACTGGCTTGCCGTTGCGACCTCGGGCACCTTTTTCGCAATTTGAACAGGCCCTAACCGATCCGAGCAGCGTCCGCCCCTCTGGTTTGTCCAGTGCGGCGCGGCTGCCACGCATCCAACAATTTCTTACAACGGATACGCCAAACTCAAGGATCATCGCGGGCTCGTCGCGAAGGCTGGTTGCGGCCCGAGCGCGAGTTCCGGAACGCTTGCCGTTTCAAAACCAAAAACAACATTCAAGCCACAACGAGAGGGAGCGCCATGCCAGGCTTTGTTCGCAAAATTCTGATTTTCATCACCGGTTACGCGTGGCTGGTGTTGCTGGCCGGGCCGGGCCTGATCGCGCTGTCGGTGTACAGCAGCTGGAAGGCCGACGGCGATCATGCTTACGCGGCCAAGGAGAGCCTGCAGAGCGTCTCAGGCAAGGTGACCCAGGCCTCGGAAGTCACCGTCAAGCGCAAGCGCCGCGCCACGAAGCACTACTACGAGCTCACCGTGCAGCCGGAGTCGGCAGGCGCTGAGGCACGCAAGCTGCGCATCGACTACAGCGTCCCGCAGGACCTGGTGGCGAACCTCATCGACGAAAAGATTGCCGCGCTGGTCGATCACAGTGAAAGCGACTTGGTCTATGAGGTGTCCGTTGGCGGTACGACGGTCCTCAGCTACGAGGCGACGCGCCAGCGCATGCAGGCGGAAGCGGCCTCGTCCGCGCAGTCGTTCAGTGGTGCGGGCATGTGGATCCTGGCGATTGTGCTCACGCTGGTGGGTGCTGCCGGGGTGTGGTCCAACCGCAAGCTGCGCGCCGCGGACCCGGCGCAACTCGCAGCCGCCTGAACCGTATCCAATTCAAGCGAGAGGGAGGGAGGAGCGCCCCGCCGGGGCATCTCCCGATAGTTACAAAAACCACCGGAGGAAAAATATGAATCCCAATGCCATCACCCCTTCGAGCCCCGAGGGCGCGCCGTTTGAGCGGCGCGATTTCATAGTCTCAACCTACAAGCACCTGGGCGCAGCCCTGGTGGCGTTCGTGGTGCTGTCGTCCGTGCTGATGATGACCGGTTTTTCGGGCACAACCGCCAAGCTGCTGCTGGCCAGCGGCAACAAGTTCCTGTGGCTGGGCGTCATGGGGGCGTTCATGCTGGTGGGCTGGCTGGCTTCCTACCTGGCCGACAACTCGGAGAACCCGCAGACGCAGCTCATGGGCCTGGGGCTGTACGTGCTCGCAGAAGGTTTGATCTTCGCGCCGATGTTCGGCATCGCGCAGATGGTTGCGCCCGGCGCCATTGGCGCCGCCGCATTCATCACGCTGCTGCTGGTGGGCGCGCTGACCTGGACGGCCTTCACCACCAAAACAGACTTCTCGTTCCTGGGCGGCATCCTCAAGGTAGGTGGCCTGGTGGCACTGGGAACCATCATTGCGGGCGCCATCTTTGGCTTCAAGCTGGGCATCTGGTTCTCCGGCATCATGGTGCTGTTTGCCGGGGCCTGCGTGCTGTACGACACCTCGCGCATCATCCGCGACTACCCGGCCGACCGCCCAGCGGGCGCCGCGCTGCACCTGTTTGCGTCCATCGCGCTCATGCTCTGGTATGTGCTGCGCATCCTGATCAGCCTGGCGACCAGCGACGATTGATGGATTGGTGGATCAGGCCGGCATAGCGACCCAGCCAGCAAGCAAAAGGCCGCAGCGTTCACCGCTGCGGCCTTTTTGTTTTTGCCTTGTCCTGCGCGGATGGACGCAAAGCAGGCCCTGGCGCCTGTCATTCAAGTGCAGTCAGCTATCAAATCAGGCGCATTTCCGTGGGCCGGCTATCCGCCCGCTGCAGCCGGCATGGCGTCCACCGCAGGCTGCAGGCTGTCCACCGCGGCAATCACCCCGCCGCCCAGGCAGACGTCCCCGTCGTACAGCACCGCGCTTTGACCCGGCGTGACGGCCCATTGGGCGTCGGCGAACTGCAGCGCGAAACCGTCGGGGGTGTTCTTCAGCGTGCAGGCAGCATCCTGCTGCCGATAGCGCGTCTTGGCGGCATAGGCGCCGGGCCCGGGGGGCTGGCCTGCGCACCAGCTCACGTCCTGCGCCACCAGGCTGTGGGATAGCAGCCAGGGGTGGTCATGTCCCTGCACCACGCGCAGCGTGTTTTTCTCCAGGTCCTTGCGGGCCACGAACCACGGTTCATGCGCGCCGCCGCCACGCTGCGCGCCTTTTTCCTTTACGCCGCCAATGCCCAGGCCCTGGCGTTGGCCCAGCGTGTAGAACGACAGGCCCACGTGTTGTCCCAGCTTGCGCCCCCGGTCGTCCAGGATGGGACCGGGTGCGTGGCTGATGTAGCGATTCAGAAATTCGCGGAACGGCCGCTCGCCGATGAAGCAGATCCCGGTCGAATCCTTCTTCTTGGCATTGGGCAGGCCGATTTCCTCGGCAATGCGGCGCACCTCGGTCTTGTGCAACTCGCCCACCGGGAACATGGTCTTGGACAGTTGCGCCTGATTCAGGCGGTGCAGGAAGTAGCTCTGGTCCTTGGAAGGGTCGAGGCCCTTGAGCAGTTCGAACAGGCCGGTTTGCGCGTTCTGCCGCACGCGGGCGTAGTGCCCCGTGGCGATTTTTTCGGCGCCCAGGCGCATCGCATGGTCGAGGAACGCCTTGAACTTGATCTCGGCATTGCACAGCACGTCGGGGTTGGGCGTGCGGCCGGCCTGGTACTCGCGCAGGAACTCGGCAAACACGCGGTCCTTGTAGTCGGCCGCAAAATTCACATGCTCGATCTCGATGCCGATCACATCGGCCACGGCGGCGGCGTCCACGAAGTCCACGTTGGACGAGCAGTATTCGCTGTCGTCGTCATCTTCCCAGTTCTTCATGAAGATGCCGACCACCTCATGGCCTTGTTGCTTGAGCAGGTAGGCGGTCACGGCCGAGTCCACGCCGCCGGAGAGGCCGACGACGACGCGGTGTTTGGGGGATGCTGTCATTCCCCCGATTGTATTTTTTCGGGCCTCTGGGCGCTGCGCGGCCTCGCATTGCGGGTGGCCACCAGCAGGTCATAGAGCTGCTGGGCTGCGGGCGACAGGGATTTTCCCCGGCGCTTGATGAGCCCCATCTGGCGCGTCACCACTGGATCCACCAGCGGAATGCTGACCAGCGTGGGGTGGTCCTTGCCCGGCATGGCCAAGCTGGGCACGGCCGCCACGCCCAGGCCGGCCTCCACCAGGCCCAGCAGCGTGGTCACGTGCTTGGCTTCGTACAGGCACTGGGGCCGGTCGGGCACGTTGGCCAGCGCCAGGTCCATGAGCAGGCGGTTGCCCGAGGTCTTGCCCACCGACATGAAGTCGTGCTGGCCCAGCTCCGCCCAGGTCACCTTCTTGCGCCGCGCCAGCACATGGTCGCGCCGGCAGGCGGCCACAAAACGCTCGGCCAGCACGGGCTTGAACTCGATCTCGGCCTCCTGGCTGCCGATGAAGTTCAGGCCAAAGTCTGCATCGCCCTGCGCCACGGCCACCAGCACCTCGTTGGCGCTGGCGTCGTGCACCTTGACGCGGATCTTTGGGAAACGCTCGTGGTAGCGCTTGACCACCTGCGGCAGAAAGTAATACACAGCCGAAGGCACGCAGGCAATCGTCACCTCGCCCATGCGCCGCGCGGCCACGTCGCCCAGGCCCATGAGCATGCCGTCCAGGTCGTCCAGCCACACGCGGGTCTTGCGCGCAAAGTCGCGGCCCACGGCCGTGAGCGTGACGCGGCGCGTGGTGCGGTCGAGCAGGCGCACACCCAGCGCTTCTTCGAGCTTGTCGATGCGGCGGCTGAACGCGGGCTGCGACAGGTGGATGGCGTCGGCCGCCGCGCGAAAGCTCTGCAGCTCGGCCACGGCCGCAAAGGCCTGAATGTCGGCAAGGTCGAATTTGTTGTTCATCGGGCGTCCTTCATGTGCGCTTGGGGGTGCATGCAGCGTTGCAAGCCGTGCATCAAACGATCAGAACATTGCAATTCACGGCCGTGATTGGAGCATGTACAAGCTGCCTGAGCCTATTGCACAACATGCATCAATCATTGCCAACAATGCAATTCACAGATCAGCGAAGGCGTCGCACCATGCCGATCCATGAGCACCAACATTCCTTGCGTTCTGATGCGTGGCGGCACTTCCCGGGGGCCGTTCTTCCTGGCCGACTGGCTGCCGCGTGACCCTGAGGCCCGCGACCGCACACTGATTGCGGCCCTGGGCTCGCCGCATGAGCTGCAGATTGACGGTCTGGGCGGCGGCAACTCGCTGACCAGCAAAGTCGCCATCGTCTCGCGCTCCACGCAGCCCGACTGCGATGTGGACTACCTGTTTGCCCAGGTCAGCGTGCAGGAGGCCCGTGTGGACACCAGGCCCAACTGCGGCAACATGCTGGCCGGTGTGGGGCCCTTCGCCATCGAGCAGGGGCTGGTCCCCGCAGACCGCGAAGGCCAGACCACCACCGTGCGGGTCTACAACGTCAATACCCGCTCCCGCATCGACGTGCAGGTGTGCACGGCGGGCGGCCAGGTGCACTACGACGGCGATGTGCGCATCGACGGCGTGCAGGGCACGGCCGCCCCCGTGCTGATGAACTTCCTGGACGCCTGGGGCGCCGTCACCGGGCAGATCTTTCCCACCGGCCAGCGCATCGACACCATCCAGGGCCTGCAGGTCACCTGCATCGACGCAGCGCAGGTGATGGTGCTGGTGCGCGCCGCCGACCTGGGCCTGCGCGGCGACGAGACACCCGCCGAGCTGGACGCCAACACCGCCTTGCTCGAACGCCTGGAGGCCCTGCGCCTCGAAGCGGGCCAGCGCATGGGCATGGGCGATGTGACCCACAGCGTGCTGCCCAAGCCGGTGATCGTGTCGCCGGGCACATCGCCAGGCAGTGTGGTGTCGCGCTACTTCACCCCCCACCAGTGCCACCGCTCCCATGCCGTGACGGGCGCGATTGGCGTGGCGGCGGCCTCGGTACTGCCGGGCACGGTGGCCACCGACGAACGGCATGTACCCGCCGCCGGGCTGCGCCGCGTGGAGGTGCAGCACCCGGCAGGCCGCATCCAGGTGGAGGTGGAGCTCAGCGAGGTGGAGGGCCAGTTCAGGCTGGTGCAGGCCGCACTGGTGCGCACCGCCCGAAAGATTCTGGAAGGCACGCTGTTTGTGCCCGAAAGCGCCCCCGCGCACTGAGCGCCCTTCCAACGGTTTCGACGATTCCAACCATTACGACAGGAGACAAACCATGACCCGTTCCATTCACTCCACCACGCGCCGTACGGCGCTGACCACCGCCGCGCTGGCGCTCGCGTCCAGCGCCCTCTGGGCTGCTGGCGCCGCACACGCAGCGTTTCCAGACAAACCCATCACGCTGGTCGTTCCCACCGCCGCCGGTGGCGGCAATGACGGCATGGCGCGCGTGGTGGCGCTCAAGCTCTCCACCCTGCTGGGGCAGCAGGTCATCGTGGAGAACAAGGCCGGGGCCAATGGCGCCATTGCGGCCGAATACGTGGCCCGTGCGGCACCCGACGGGCACACCATTTTGTTCGGCTACATCGGCACCCACGGCATGAGCCCCGCGCTGCAGAAGCTGCGCTATGACCCCATCACGCAGTTCGAGCCGATTGGCATGGTGAGCTATTCGCCCACCCTGATGGTGGTGAACCCCAAGGTGCCCGCCAAGACGGTGAGCGAGCTGGTGGCGCTGACCAAGGCCAAGCCCACCGACTTCAACTACGCGTCGGCGGGCAACGGCACGGCCCCGCACTTCTCGGCCGAAATCTTCAAGCTGGAAAGCGGCGCCCAGATGGCCCATGTGCCCTACCGGGGCGCTGCACCAGCCATGAACGACACCATGGCCGGGCAGACGCAGGTGATGTTCCCCAGCCTGTTCTCGGCCTACCCGCATGTCAAGAACGGCAAGCTGCGCGCGCTGGCTCTGGCCGGACCCAAGCGCTCGTCGCTGCTGCCCGATGTGCCCACGCTGGAAGAGGCGGGCGTCAAAGGCGTGGAGATCACCCAGTGGTATGCGCTGTTCGCGCCCGGCAAGACGCCACGCCCGGTGATCGACCTGCTCAACAAGACCCTGAACACCGCACTGGCCGACAAGGACGTGGTGCGCCGCATCGAGGAGCAAGGCGCGGTGGTGGACACCAGCACGCCCGAGCAACTGGCCCTGACCGTGAAGCAGGAACTTGCCAAGTGGAAGGGCGTGGTGCTGAAGGCCCAGCTCACCCCGGACTGACTGGTGCCGAGGGAGGCCCAGCGGGTCGCGTGAGAGCCATGCTGCCCGCCCAAATTTCAACAACAGGAGACATGCATGAAGAAAATTGTGGCAGCGACTTGCGCTGCATTCGTCGGCCCCTGCGCCATGGCGCAGAACGCGGACGTGACGCTGTACGGCGTGGTGGACCTGGGCCTGCGCAACGGCAGCGGCCTCACCGCATCCAACGCCCCGGCACCGGGCTCCACCCACAGCCTGGGCAGCGGCATCCACACCACCAGCCGCTGGGGCCTGCGGGGCAGCGAAGACCTGGGTGGTGGCGCCAAGGCGCTGTTCAACCTGGAGAGCGGCCTCAACGCTGACACCGGCGCGCCCGCCAACGCCAGCAAGTACTTCGACCGGGCGTCGTGGGTGGGCCTGCAAGGCGGGTGGGGCACGCTGGCCCTGGGCCGCCAGACCACCACGCTGGCCGACGCCATCTCGCCCGTGGACCCGCTGGCCATGCGTTTTGCCAGCTTCAACCCCAACATCGGAGTGACCGCACTGAGCCAGCATGGCCTGGGCATCGAATACGGCAGCGCAGGCGCCACATCGGGTTCGTACCGGCTCGACAATTCGCTCAAGTACACGGGGCGTTTTGGCGGCTTCACGGCGCGTGCCATGTGGGGTATCGGCGAAGTCGCATCGCAGGCCTCGGCCCTGTCGTCACGCGGTGTGGGCTTGGCCTGGGCTGCTGATGGCTTCGTGGTATCCGGCGCCTACCAGAGCTTCAACGACACCAACAAGCGCTCGCTGGACGCCACCACGCTGGGCGCCGCCTACCAGTGGGGCAGCGTGCGTCTGGCTGCCAATGCAGGCCGCAACAAGGCCGAGACGGCGGCGGGTCGCTTCACCGTGCAGCGCGTGTTGTCCGCCGGTGGTACCTGGGCGGCCACGCCCTGGGTGGACCTGACAGCGGCGTACTACAAGGTGGACCGATCGCGCACTGGCGCCTCCGACGACGGCTACGGCCGCCTGGTGGCGTTTGCCGAATACAAGCTCTCGCGCCGCACGAAGGTGTATGCCGAGCTGGACAACACCCGCTGGCGCAACGGCTTCCAGGGCGCGGCCAACAAGGCCACGGCCACCGGCATCTCGGCCGGTGTGGTGCACACGTTCTGAGCAGGTCTCAAACAAACTTGCCGGTGATGCCCCCGTCCACCACCAGCTCGGTGCCGGTCACGTAGGCGGCGGCATCGCTGGCGAGGAACGCGCAGGCATGGGCCACATCCCAGGCGGTGCCCATGCGGCCCATGGGCACCTGGCGGGCGCGCGCGGCGCGGGCTTCGTCAAGGCTGGTGTCCGAGAACATCTTCGCCACCGTGGTGGCAATGCGCGGCGTGTCGATGAGCCCCGGCACCACCGTGTTGGCACGCACGCCCTGGCCAGCGTACTGCTGGGCCACCATGCGCGTGAAGTGCGTGACGGCCGCCTTGGTCACCCCGTAGGCCAGGTGCGGGTAGCCGAGGTAGCGCATGCCCGCGATGGACGAGATCGCAATGATGGAGCCCCGCCCGCGCTCCACCATGCCGGGCAGCACCTGCTGGCAGGCCAGCAGCAGGCTGTTCACGTTGACAGAATGGATGCGGTCGAAGTCTTCGGTGCTCGTCTCCAGCGGTCCGCCGGTCTTGCCGATGCCCACGTTGTGGTGCAGCACGTCGATGGCGCCGCCAAAGCGCTCGCGCGCCTGGGCAAACAGGCGCTGCACGCCGGCAGCATCCGCCACGTCGCCCACCAGGGTGGCGGCCGTGCCGCCCTCGGCGTGGATGAACGCCGTGGTCTCCTCGGCCGAGACCGCGTCGCGGTCTACCACGCACACGCTGGCGCCCAGGCGCGCGTAGGTCACGCAGGCGGCGCGGCCAATACTCCACCCGGGGCCGGCGGACCCACCGCCCGCCACGAAGACCACGCGGCCCGACAAGTCCAGCGGCAGCGCGGGGGGCAGGCTCTTTGGCGCGCTCATGGCGCCAGCCCCACGGTCATGCCGCCGCACACGTACACCACCTGGCCCGTGGTGAAGCCCGCGCGCGCATCGAGCAGCGAGGCCACTAGGTGCGCCACCTCTTCGGGCTGACCCATGCGGCGCAGTGGGATGGTGTCCAGGATGCGCTGCGTGGCCGGCGCGCCGGGCGGGTTCACGCGCTCGAACAGCTCCGTGGCGATGGGGCCAGGGCCGATCGCGTTGGCCGTGATGCCGTCGGCGCCCAACTCCAGCGCCAGCGTGCGCGTGAAGCCGTGCAGCGCGGCCTTGCTGGCGGCGTAGGCAATGCGTTCTGCCTTGCCGAGCGCCGCGCGGCTGGAGATGTTGACGATGCGCCCAAAGCGGGCCGCGCGCATGGCCGGGAGCAGGGCCTGCACGCAGGCCATGGAGGCAGCCAGATTCACGTCCATCACCGCCTGCAGGTCTGCGCGGGTGGCGGTGTCGATGCCTGCGGGCCGCACGATGCCCGCGTTGTTCACCAGGCGGGTGATCGGTCGCGCGGCCACGGTGCGATTCAGGGCCTCGCGCAGCGCAGCCTCGTCAGCCACATCCACATGCACGAAGGTCTCCTGCGCCGCCAGGGCCTCGGGCGCGGCGATGTCAAAGTTCACGACCTGCAGGCCGTCAGCCATGAGTCGTGTGGCCACGGCGCGGCCGATGCCGCGGCTGGCGCCCGTGACGAGCACCGTCTCCTCCCGGCTGCTGCTGCCGCTCATGCCTGCACGTCCTTTCCGCCCACGAAGGGGATGGCGTGCTCCACCGTGTCCCAGATGAAGCGGCCCGAAGGGCTTTGCTGCTCTTCCACAATGTGCGCCACCAGCCCGGCCGCGCGCGAGATCACTGCAAAACCGCGCATCACGGCCGTGGGCACGCCGATCTCGCCCAGCAGCGCGGCCACAGCGCCCGTGGCGTTGATGGTGATGGGGCGGCCTGCGACCTCGTCCACGGCCTTGGACAGCGTCTCCAGCGCGCGGATCTTGTCGCCCTGCAGCTCGGGCTCGGCACGGCCCATCTCCAGCAGTTTGTAGGCGCGCGGGTCTACCGGTTTGTGCAGGTGGTGGCCAAAGCCGGGCACGGGGGACCTGAGGCCCTTGTAGCGGCGTGCGATGGCTAACGCTTCCGCCTCAGGGTCTTGCGCTGCCGCGATCCGGTCGAGCAGGCCCGAGCAGTTCTCCATGGTGCCCACGAAGGAGCTGCCCACGGCCAGCAGGCCCGCGCTCACGGCGCCTTGCAGGTTCTCGGGCGCGCTCATGTAGATGAGCCGCGTGGCAATGGCGCTGGGCGTGAGGCCGTGCTCCATGAGCACGATGAGCACCACGTCGGTGATGCGCAGATCCACGCCGCGCGGCGTGCGGCCCAGGATCTGCATCAGCATCACCTCGGTGAAGGTCTTCTTTCCCATCAAGTCCTCCACCAGGTTCGCATCGCGGTAATGCAGGCTGGTGAGGGTGTGGGTGCACAGGCGGGTGACGGGGGTCTTGGAAGCAGGGTGGGTCATGAAATGGGTTCCTTCGTTCAGGCAGTGGCCGTACCGGCCAGGGCCGCATCGCGCACGGCGGACTTGAGCACCTTGCCCACAGGCGAGCGCGGCAGGCTTTCGTGAAAGTGGATGCGCTTGGGCGTCTGCACCGGGCCCAGGCGTTCGCGCACAAAGGCGATCAGCTCGGCCTCGCTGGCCTGCTCGCCGGGCCGCAGTTGCACGGCGGCCTGTACGGTCTCGCCCCACTTGTCGTCGGGCAGGCCGAACACGGTGCATTCGTGCACCGCAGGGTGCTGGCCCAGTGCGTTCTCCACGTCCACGGGGTAGACGTTGAAACCGCCGGTGATCACCATGTCCTTGAGCCGGTCCTTGAGGTAGAGAAACCCCCGCTCGTCGATCAGGCCCCGGTCGCCCGTGTGCAGCCAGCCGTCCACCAGGATCTCGGCGGTCTTCTCGGGCAGGCGCCAGTAGCCGGTCATCAGCAGGTCGCCCCGCGCCACCACCTCGCCCACCTCGCCAGGGGGCAGCAGGCGGCCATCGGGCGCCATGATGGCCACGTCGCTGAACCAGGTGGTGCGGCCCACCGAGGCCAGGTTGCGCTTGTCCTCGAAGTCCTCGGGGCACAGCACGGTGAGGATCTGCGGCGCCTCGGTCTGGCCGTAGGTGGTGCCCAGCACCGGGCCGAAGAAGTCGCGCACCTGGCGGATCTTGTCGGGCGGCATGGGCGCGCCGCCGTAGATGAGCCGGCGCAGGCGCGGAAAGTCCGCGCGCGACGCGCCGGGCAGCGCCATCAGCATGTAGACCAGCGTGGGCGGCATGAAGCACACCGTGCCGCCGCGTTCGCGGAAGGCCGTGCGCACCGCCTCGGCGCCCGCTCCCGCCAGCACCACATGGCAGCCACCTTGTGCCAGGATGGGCAGGATGTACGTGGAGGTGCCGTGGGTGATGGGTGCGGCCACGATGTAGCGCTCGTGCTCGTCAAAGCCCCAGGCGTGGATCTGGTTGGTGATGTTGGCCATCCACGCGCGGTAGGGCTGCATCACCCCCTTGGGTGCGCCGGTGGTGCCGCCGGTGAACTTGATGGCCTGGGTGGCGTCATCCGGCAGGTCCAGCTGCGGGCGTGGCGCGCCAGCGTGCGCAGCGGCCAGGCTGGCCAGCGTGGCGGTGCCATCGACGGCCTGCGCGCCGGTCAGCACGCGGGCACCGGGCGCGCCTTCGAGCAGGTCGGCGCACGCGGCATCCAGCACCAGCAGGGTGGGCTCGGTGGCGTCGATGATGCGGCGGATCTCGGGCCGCGTGCTCTTGGGATTGAGCGGCACCCACACCTTGCCGCAGGCCAGCACGGCCAGCAGCGCGGCGATGTGGTCGGCGCTGTTGCCCGCGCAAATGCCCACGCGGCTTTGGGGCGTAGGGTCGATGGCGGTGAAGCCCGCCGCGAGCGCTGCCACGCGGGCGGCCAGCGCGTCGTAGCGGATGGCGCCCTCGGGCGCGTCGATGGCAATGCGGTCAGGCCAGCGCTGGGCGGCCCGCCAGAAGAAGTCGATGGGATACATGAAAGAGGTGAGGTTGTGTGGGTGATCTGTCACTCGGCCGATGCGCCGGACTCTTTCACCACTTCGCGCCACCGCTTTATCTCGGCGGCGGCGAACTGGCGCATCTTGTCGGGGGTGCCACCGTCGGGCGTGGCGGCCAGCTCCTGCAGGCGCGTGCGCACCTCGGGCTGGGCCAGCACCTTGTTCAGGGCGGTGTTGACCTGCTCGACCACGGCGCGCGGTGTGCCCGCCGGTGCGGCCAGGCCAAACCACGACTGCACGTCAAAGCCCGCATAGCCCGACTCGGCCAGCGTCGGCACATCTGGCAGCAGGGGCGAGCGCTGGGCACTGGTGATGGCAATGGCGCGCAGCTTGCCCGCCTGCACATGCGGCAGGGCCGACGGGGTGTTGTCGAACATCGAATCCACCTGGCCGCCCAGCAGGTCGGTGACGGCGGGCGCGCTGCCCCGGTAAGGCACATGCAGCATCTTGAGCTTGGACTGCATCTTGAACATCTCACCCGAGAGGTGGATGGACGAGCCGCTGCCCGATGACGCAAACGTGATGCCGTCCTTGGACTCCTTGGCGTAGCGCACGTAGTCGGCCAGGTTCTTGATGGGCAGCTTGGGGTTGACCACCAGGAT
>NZ_JALEGG010000155.1 GCF_022763525.1 Acidovorax sp. | reverse complement strand
TCGTAGTTGAATGATTCCAGCCGATAAACCTGCGCTTCGTTGCTCTGTGTGATGATTTAGGCTGGCCAGGGCTTTGGATCTGCTCCATGCGGCCGGGCACGGGCGTGAACTGCGCGCAGGCATACAGCGCGTGTTCCAGCGGAACGCCCAGCGCGCGCAGGCCGGCCAGCACGCCCAGCAGGTTGGAGACGTTGTAATGGCCGATCAACCGCGTCTGCAGGACATGCGTGTGCACGCCCTCGGCCACCGTGAAGCGCAGGCCGCCCTCGCCCATGGCGATGTCGCGCGCAGCCAGGCGGGCCGGGCCGGTGATGGAGACGCTCCACAGGTCCAGCATGCGGTCGGCCAGCGAGGCATGCAGCTCGGCGCCGCGCGGGTCGTCGATGTTGACCACGGCCGCCTGCAAGCCGGGCCAGTCAAACAGGATGCTCTTGGCCTGCCAGTAGGCGGCCATGCCGGGGTGGTAGTCCAGGTGGTCCTGCGTGAAGTTGGTGAACAGCGCCACGCGGATGCGCGTGCCCACCAGCCGGTGCTCGGCCAGGCCGATGGACGAGGCCTCGATGGCGCAAGCCGTGCGGCCAGCGTCGGCAAACTGCTGGAACGCGCGCTGCAGCCGCACCGGGTCGGGCGTGGTCATGCCGGTGCTGGCGAGCGCGGGTGGTGTACCCATACCCAGAGTACCCACCAGCGCACATCCACCCTGCGCAGTTAGCTCATTCTTTGATAGCAAGTTGAGCGCTTCAGCTAACCACCAGGCAGTGCTGGTCTTGCCGTTGGTGCCGGTCACGGCCAGCACATCCAGGCGCTGGGTGGGCTGCTCAAACCATTCAGACGCGATCAGGCCGGTGGCGGCTTTCAGGCCCCGCAGCGCGGCCACGGGAAGGCCATCGAGCGCGAACGCGTCGGCGCCATCGTGCTCCACCAGGCACGCCACCGCGCCGCGCGCGAGTGCGTCTCCGACGTGCGCGCGGCCATCGGTGGCAGCGCCTGGCCAGGCGATGAAGCCATCGCCGGCGCGGACCAGGCGGCTGTCCGTCTGCAGCGTGCCGGTCACCCGGTCGCGCAGCCAGGAGACCGCCTCGTGCACCGAGGCCAGCACGGGCAATGCCGACTGCGTCATAGCGACTCCTCCACCGCGTTGGCCACGATTTGCGGCTTGACGGCCATGTCGGGCTGCACACCCATCATGCGCAGCGTCTGCTGCACCACTTCGCTGAACACAGGCGCAGCCACGGCGCCGCCGTAGAAGACGCCGTTGCTGGGCTCGTCGATCATCACGGCCACGATGATGCGGGGCTTGTCGATGGGCGCCATGCCGGTGAACCATGCGCGGTACTTGCCCGATGCGTAGTTCTTGCCCACCTGCTTGCGCGCCGTGCCGGATTTGCCCCCCACCGAGTAACCCACGGTCTGCGCCTTCTGGCCCGTGCCGCCCGGGCCCGCGGCCATCTGCAGCATCTTGCGCACCTGATCGGCCGTGCGCTCGGAGAACACCGGCACGCCCACGGCGGTTTCACTGCTCTTGAGCATGGTGGCCGGGATCACTCGCCCCCCGTTGGCAAACACCGTGTACGAACGCGCCATCTGGAACAGGCTGGCCGACAGGCCGTAGCCATACGACATCGTGGCCTGCTCCACCGGGCGCCAGGTCTTGTAGGGCCGCAGCCGGCCGCTGATGGCACCCGGAAAGCCGATCTGCGGCTTCTGGCCGAATCCGGCGGCCGAGAAGGTCTCCCACATCTCGCGCGCAGGCATCTGCATGGCCAGCTTGGTGGTGCCCACGTTGCTGGACTTCTGGATCACACCTTCCACCGTGAGCACCCCGTAGTTGTGGGTGTCCGAGATCGTGGAACCGGTGATGTTGATGCGGCCCGGCGTGGTGTCCACGATGGTGTCCGGCCGCACCCGGCCGGATTCCAGCGCCAGGCCGATGGTGAACGGCTTCATGGTGGAGCCGGGCTCGAACACGTCGGTGAGCGCGCGGTTGCGCAGCTGCTCGCCCGTCAGGTTCTGACGCTTGTCGGGCACATAGCTGGGGTAGTTGGCCAGAGCCAGCAGCTCGCCGGTGTGGGCGTCAAGCACCACCACGCTGCCGGCCTTGGCCTTGTGGGCCGTCACTTGGTCGCGCAGCTTCTGGTAGGCAAAGAACTGCACCTTGCTGTCGATGGACAGCTGCATGTCCTTCCCGTCCACGGGCGGCACGGTTTCGCCCACGCCTTCCACCACGCGGCCCAGGCGGTCCTTGATCACGCGGCGCGAGCCGGGCTTGCCAGCCAGCTCCTTGTCGAACGCGAGTTCCATGCCCTCCTGGCCGTGGTCTTCCACGTTGGTGAAGCCCACCACGTGCGCGGCGGCCTCGCCTTCGGGGTACTGGCGCTTGTATTCCTTGCGCTGGTAGATGCCCTTGATGTCGAGCTTGGCGATCTGCTGGCCCACGTCCCAGTCGAGCTGGCGCTTGATCCAGACAAAGGTCTTGTCCTCGTCGGCCAGTTTCTTCTGCAGATCCGGCAGGGGCATTTCCAGCAGCCTGGCCAGCTGCTTGAGCTTGGCGCGGACTTCGGGGTTGTCCTGCTCGACATCCTCTGGAATGGCCCAGATGCTGGCGGCGGGGACGCTGGAGGCGAGGATCAGGCCGTTGCGGTCCAGGATCTTGCCGCGGTTGGCGGGCAGCTCGAGCGTGCGCGCAAACCGCACCTCGCCCTGGCGCTGGAAGAACGCGTTGCCAAAGACCTGCACGTAGGCGGCACGCCCGGCCAGACCCAGAAAGCCGAGCGCGATGGCGGCGACGATGAACTTGCTGCGCCACACGGGCGTCTTGCTGGCCAGCAGGGGGCTGGCGGTATAGACCACGCTGCGGCTCATGGCTGCCCCCCTTCGGCACGGGCAGGAGCGGCGCTGGCCCCCGTGGCGGCTGCGGCGGCCGCCACGCCTTGAGGGTCGGACACATACTGCGTGATGGCCGGCGTGGCCGTGCGCATGTTGAGCTGCGCGCGGGCGATTTTTTCCACCCTCAGCGGCGTGGCCTGCGCACGCTTTTCCACCTGGAGGCGCTGGTGCTCGGTCTCCAGGCGCCGGGCTTCGGCCACGGCGCGGTCCAGCTCGGTGAACAGGCGGCGCGACTCGTACTGGGTGTGCACCAGGTAGATCGCGCTGGCCAGCACGGCAAGCAGCAGAACGATGTTGAGCCTTGTCATAGCCGACGAACCCCACCGTCGACTGAGAAGGGCGCGCCCACCGCCACGGACGCCGAGCAAGGGCCGCCCCGCAGCAAGGGTGTCGTCCCCCTGGAGGGGGAAGGTGCGAAGCGACTCAGGGGGTGCCTCATATCAAACGGCGGTACGCTCGGCCACGCGCATGATGGCGCTGCGCGAGCGGGGGTTGGCCTCGACCTCCGCCGCGCTGGGCTTGATGCGGTCGAGCGCGATGAGCTTCATGGCCTGGGGCGCGGCAAAGGGCGCGCGGCGGTCAAACACCTCCTTGGAGTGCTTGGCGATGAACTGCTTGACGATGCGGTCTTCGAGCGAGTGGAAGCTGATGACCACCAGCCGCCCGCCGGGCTGCAGCACCGACAGGCTGGCCTCTAGCGCTTGCTCGAGTTCTTCAAGCTCGGCGTTGATGAAAATCCGAAGAGCTTGAAATGTGCGCGTTGCAGGGTTCTGGCCCGGCTCGCGGGTCTTGACCGCGCCAGCCACGAGGTCGGCCAGTTCGGCGGTGGTTGCAAGAGGACCCCGTTCTTCGCGCCGAGCAACAATCGCCTTTGCAATGGGGCCAGCAAACCGTTCTTCACCGTAGTCACGTATCACCTCCGCAATTTGTGCCGCTTCGGCCGTGGCCAACCAATCGGCCACGCTGATGCCGCGCGTGGTATCCATGCGCATGTCCAGCGGGCCGTCAAAACGGAAACTGAAACCCCGCTCGGGGCTGTCGATCTGGGGAGAGCTCACGCCCAGGTCCATGAGCACGCCCGCGGCGCTGCCCGGGGGCAGCTCGGAAAGATGGCGAAAACCCTCGTGCCGAATGGAAAAACGCGCATCGGTGATGCGCGTTGCTTCGGCGATGGCTTCGGGATCCTTGTCGAAGGCCACAAGGCGTCCCTGCGGCCCCAGCCGAAGCAGGATGAGGCGCGAGTGCCCGCCCCGCCCAAAGGTGGCATCGACCCAGGTGCCCGCAGGCTCCGGGCCCGCGCCGCCCAAAAGGGCGTCGACGGCTTCATTCAGCAGAACGGTGGTGTGTTGCAGGGGGGCTGTCACGGCGCGCCTCAGAACGAGAAGTCCTTGAAGACATCCGGCATCTCGCCCTGCATGGCCTGGGCTTCCTGCTCGTCGTAGGTCGCCTTGTCCCAGAGTTCGAAGTGGTTGCCCATGCCCAGCAGCATGGTGTCTTTGCTGATACCGGCCGCCTGGCGCAGCTCGGGAGAGATCAGCACGCGCCCCGTGGCGTCCATCTCCACGTCCATGGCATTGCCCAGAAAGATGCGCTTCCACCACTGGGCGGACATGGGCAGCTGGGCAATGCGCTCGCGGAACTTCTCCCACTCGGGGCGGGGGAACACCATGAGGCAGCCGTGCGGGTGTTTGGTGATGGTGAGCTGCCCTGCTGCCGTGGCCGCGAGCACGTCACGATGCCGGGTCGGCACGGACAGCCGACCCTTCGCATCGAGACTTAGCGACGAGGCACCTTGGAACACGGAGGACTACTTCCCAGCTCGGTATTTTTGGAACCTTCAGGGCCTGAGAACGGCCTGAAGGGCACTTTTCACCACTTAATTGCACTTTTTTGCACTGTAGCAGGAAAAGTGGCCCGAGCAAGAGGCGTCGCACCAATTTTTTGTAATGAAATCAACAACTTAGAAGCGAATCTGGAGGTCGCCAGAAGCCAAAAGTCGTTGAAAAAGAAGAACTTACGACGGGCTATGAAAGTGACCTCTCAAGCCCGGCGCGTGCTCCGCCGTGTCGTCACAGGATGTAGCGCGACAGGTCCTCGTCCTGGCTCAGGGTCTGTAGGCGGGCATCGACGTAAGCGCCATCCACCACGATGGTCTGGCCCGAGAGGCGGGTGGCTTCGAAACTCACCTCGTCCAGCAGGCGTTCCATCACCGTGGCCAGCCGGCGGGCGCCGATGTTCTCGGTCCGTTCATTGACCTCATAGGCGATGTGCGCCAGACGGGTGATGCCCTCGGGAGCGAACTCCAGCGTGACGCCTTCCGTCGCCAGCAAGGCCTGGTACTGCTTGACGAGCGACGCGTGCGTCTGGGTCAGGATGGCTTCAAAGTCCTTCACCGACAGCGACTCCAGCTCCACGCGGATTGGAAAGCGCCCCTGCAGTTCGGGGATCAGGTCGCTGGGCTTGGACAGGTGGAATGCGCCCGAGGCGATGAACAGGATGTGGTCGGTCTTGATCATCCCGTACTTGGTCGAAACCGTGGTGCCTTCCACCAGCGGCAGCAGGTCGCGCTGCACACCCTGCCGAGACACGTCAGCACCACTGGTTTCCTGGCGCGCCGCCACCTTGTCGATCTCGTCGATGAACACGATGCCGTTCTGCTCGGCGTTCGTGACGGCGCGGGTCTTGATCTCTTCCTCGTTGACCAGCTTGCCGGCCTCTTCGTCGGTCAGCAGCCTGAGCGCCTCGGCGATCTTGAGCTTGCGAGTCTTGCGCTTGTCCTGGCCCAGCTGGCTGAACATGCCGCGCAGCTGCTCGGTCATTTCCTCCATGCCCTGCGGTCCCATGATCTCCAGCTGGGGGCGCGACTCAGCCACGTCGATCTCGATCTCCTTGTCATCGAGCTGGCCCTCGCGCAGCTTCTTGCGGAACACCTGGCGGGCAGTGCTGTCAGCCACGGGCTCGGAGCCCGCCGCAGCACGGGCCGGCGGCACCAGCACGTCGAGGATGCGCTCTTCGGCGGCGTCCTCGGCGCGGGTGCGCACCTTCTTCATCTCGGATTCGCGCGTCTGCTTGACGGCCATCTCCGCCAGGTCGCGGATGATGGAATCCACGTCCTTGCCGACATAGCCGACCTCCGTGAACTTGGTGGCTTCGACCTTGATGAAGGGCGCATCGGCCAGCTTGGCCAGGCGGCGCGCGATCTCGGTCTTGCCCACGCCCGTGGGGCCGATCATGAGGATGTTCTTGGGCGTGATCTCCTGGCGCAGGCTGCCCTCGACCTGTTGGCGCCGCCAGCGGTTGCGCAGCGCAATGGCCACCGCGCGCTTGGCGCTGGCTTGGCCCACGATGTGGTTGTCGAGTTCGGAGACGATTTCCTGGGGGGTCATGGAGGACATGCGTTGCCTGCCTTGAGAGTCAATGCCAAATCAGCCTTCTGCGCTTGATGGACAAGCGCAACCAGCTATCAAAATGTGAGTATTTACCTACCGCCGCGCACCCTACAGCGTCTCGATGGTGTGGTTCATGTTGGTGTAGATGCAGAGTTCGCCTGCGATCTCCAGCGACTTCTTCACGATCTCCTGCGCGGACAGATCGGTATTCACCAGCAGCGCCTTGGCGGCCGAATGCGCATACGCCCCGCCGGAGCCGATGGCCACGATGCCCTGCTCGGGCTCCAGCACGTCGCCATTGCCGGTGATGATGAGCGAGGCGCTCGCGTCGGCCACGGCCAGCATGGCTTCGAGGCGGCGCAGCACGCGGTCGGTACGCCAGTCCTTGGTCAGCTCGATGGCAGCACGGGTGAGGTGGCCCTGGTGCTTTTCGAGCTTGGCCTCGAAGCGCTCGAAGAGCGTGAACGCGTCGGCAGTGGCGCCCGCAAAGCCTGCCAGCACCTTGCCGTGGTAGAGCTTGCGCACCTTGCGCGCCGAGCCCTTGACCACGATGTTGCCCAGGGTGACTTGGCCGTCGCCGCCAATGGCGACCTGGATGCCCGATGGCGTCTGGCGACGCACGCTGAGAATGGTGGTGCCGTGAAACACCGGGGTGTCATGAGAGGAGTCCATAGCTGCGGCAGATGAGGGCAAGACCCCGTATTGCAAGCACGCCCACCCTGCCGGGGTCCGGGCGAGGGCACGGGCTGACTGCTCGGAGAGTCAAGCCCCGTGAGCGGCGCTGTACCGGCTTGCAGGAATGGCCCTACACCATGCGCCCTGACGCCCCTCCAGGGAGAGGCACAGAGGCCCCTCCAAGGCGTCAGTTCTTGCGAGGCACCACCCACGCGTGCTCGTTGATCCCAATGACGTTGAAGAAGATCGCCACCAGCCGCTGGAGGTTCTGGAACTGGATCACATGGCCACGGCCCTGCTGCTCGGCGGCCCAGTTCAGTACAGAGCCCGCCGCCGCAAAATCCACGCGAATGAGCTTGTCGCACGCAATGGCCAGCGGCACGCCGGGCCGCAGCATCGCCTGGAACGGCTCCAGCAGCGGCGTGGCGTCGCCGTCGATGTGGCCGCTGAGCTGGGCCACGGGGCCGGTTTCCAGGGGCGCGGGAATCGAGCTGTCGCCCAGGTTGGAGGGCCCAAAGTCGCTGTCGGCCGCCAAGGGCGCGGAACCTGAGCTAACCCCTTCGTTGTCGGAATAACCGCAGCGAGGTGACGCCCACGACGGCGGTGAGACCTCGTAGGTGACGCAATAGTCCAGGGCCACCATCTCGAACTCGTCGGGCTTCCCCATCAGGCGCAGCGCCGCCATGCGCAGCCGCCACCATTCGGGGCTGGTCGCGCGGTCGCCTGACTGGGCCTTGGCCTCCAGCAGCGCATTGAGCTTTTCCACGCCCGAAAAGACGATTTGCCCGTCCAGCTCGGCCCATTTGGTGAACTGGTCAGCCAGCAAGGGAACGGCGGGCTCGTCAATGGACACCAGACGCGCCCAGGACATGCTCCAGGGCGAGGCGGCACGCGCCACGGACGCCTGGAGCGCCGCCACCGATGACACGGCCAGGGTGGCCGGGGCACTCCAGCTGAAATCGCGCCGCGCGACGCCGGCCGGGGCCGCCTCTCCCCCTGGCGCGGCAGCGGAGGCCACGGCGGTCATGCCCAATTGCTCGGGCATCGAGAACCACAGCGGCGCCGAGCGGCTGTACTTGGCAGCGAAATCGATGGCCAGGGTTTCAAAACGGTCGTGCTGCCCCGTCGCGCGGTACAGGTCGAACAGCGTCATCCAGATTTCGAGCTGATCTTCAGGGGCGTCCTGCTGGTGCTGTGCCAGCACATCCAGCAAGCCGGCTTCCGCGCCCGCGTGGTCGCCATTGGCAAACCGGATGGCCGCTTCTTCTAGGTCGGGTTCGTGCACGAATTCCTCCGGTTCGGGGGCGGCCGCAGGCGCCGCTGCCTGGCTTGCCGCCGGGCTGAAGGACGCTTCGCCAGGGCCACCGCTGGCCAGCATTTGCGCATCCGTACCGCCAAAGTTGCCCATGGCCATGCTGTCATCGGCAAACAGCGGTGCGACACCGGGCTTGGTTTCGAGAGCCGCCGGCAGGCTGCCTGGCGCTGTGGGAGCGTACGCACGCGCGTGTTCGGAGTCCGAGACGCCTTCGGTGGCGGGAGGCATCGGCATGGGCTGGGTGGGCGCGCCGGAGCCTTGCTTGCTTTTCCACCACTGCTGCGACATCTGCGCTTCGATCTCGTCGATCTTCTTGAGCGTGACGGCACGGTCGTCAGGCGACGCCATGCTGCTCTGGAAGAACGAGGGCCGGGCGGTCGGATCTTCGGTGCGCTGACCCTGCAGCATCTCCCGCTGGCGCAGCTTGCGCAGCTGATCGAACTCGCGCCGCCGCACGAAGTCGTTGCGGCGCTTTCGCTCGATCATCTCCTTGAGCATCTGCTTGCTGTACTGGCTTTCGCGGTCGTCCTGGATGGAATCCAGCTCGGTCCAGTTGACCGTCGGATTCTTGACGAACCGAACCACCTTCGATAGCAGGCCGCCGGGGGTGGTTTCTTCCTTGCTCATGGCTCAGGGCGCGTGGGTGAATGGTCAGGCCGGGGCGGCCCGATCAATCACCGAACATCTTCTGCTTGAGTTCGCGGCGTTGTTGTGCTTCGAGCGAGAGAGTGGCGGTGGGACGGGCAATCAGGCGGCCCACGCCAATGGGTTCGCCCGTCTCATCGCAGTAGCCGTAGTCGCCCGCATCAATGCGGGCGATGGACTGCTCGATCTTCTTGAGCAGCTTGCGCTCGCGGTCGCGGGTGCGCAGTTCCAGGGCGTGCTCTTCTTCAATGGTGGCGCGGTCGGCAGGATCGGGCACGACAACGGTGTCTTCCCGAAGGTGCTCGGTGGTTTCGCCAGCGCTGTTGTGGATGTCCTGCTTGAGCTGAACGAGCTTCAGGCGGAAGAACGCCATCTGCTTTTCGTTCATGTACTCGCTGTCAGGCATTGCCATGACTTCGGCGTCGGTCAGCTCGGCGGCGGACTTGGTCTTCCAGTTGTTCGCCAGCTTGGGGTCTTTTTTGGCAGCCGTATAAGTGGGCTGAGCTTGCACGGTCGTGGGCATGGTGTGTTGGTAACTGGCTTTGGCAGCGGTGGAAGCCACTGCCTGTGCCATGGATGGTACGGTCAATTGGGCCAATCGGGAAGAAGGCCGGGTTGTACGCGCGGGTACCTGCGAATCTGCCTGCTGCGCAGGCGCCGCAGCGGGCGCCTGCGCAAGCGCCACCTTGGCCGGGGCAGCGACAGCAGCCTTGGCTGCTGCCTTGCCGGGGGCCTTCGCGGCGGCCTTGGGCGCTGCCGGGGCGGCAGCGCTTTTCGCCGCGGCGGGAGCCGCCTTGGTGGCCCCCTTGGATTTGCTGGTCTCGGCTTTCACTTCCTGGTCTCCTCGCTGTACGGGCAGGCCCTGACCTCATTCTGGGGCCAAGGGCGGATGACAAGCCTTCCGGGGTCTAGAACCTGTTCAATGCCCTCGGGATGGAATCGATGGGAGTGTGCTCCCACTGCCGCTCCCACCCGCGGGACTGCACGGGAGGGCGGCCTGTGACACGGTGGCCCGGCGGGGGCCATTCGCCCCTTCCCGGCCGCCATGCCTTCAGCAGCCGTCCCATCACTGCACACTGCGCCTCGCAACCCGGCACGACAAGGGTATTTGCCCCGAAAAGGCATTGAACAGGTTCTTGTCGGGGCGCGATTGTATCGACCTCCACTGACGCGAACGGAAACGTTGCAGATACAACACAAACCGGCGGGCTTCCAGGCGCAACGCGCGCCCCAGGACGGGAAGGCGCCGTGCGCGGGCAGCCGTCGGCCCGCGTCACGTTCGGGGCCTCAGGCCAGGCTCTGCTCCAGCCCCTGCAGGAAGATGTCCTTGGGCAGGTCGATTCCGATAAAAACCATCTTGCTCACCCGCGGCTCACCGTCGGCCCACTGGGGCCCCAGGTCGCTGCCCATGAGCTGGTGCACCCCCTGGAAGATCACCTTGCGCTCGGTGCCCTTCATATTCAGTACGCCCTTGTAGCGCAGCATGCGGGGGCCGTAGATATTGACGATCGCTCCCAGGAAGTCCTCCAGCTTGGCCGGATCGAATGGGCGCTCGGAGCGGTAGACAAAGCTCTTCACGTCGTCGTCATGGTGATGGTGGTGGCCATGCCCATGGTCGTGCTGATGCGAGGGGTGACTGCAGTGCTCGCCGTGTTCATGGTCATGGTCATGGTGGTCGTGATCATGATCATGGTCGCCCTCCTCCTTGAGGAAGTCGGGATCGATGTCAAGCTTGGCGCTGAGGTTGAAGCCCCGCAGGTCGAGCACCTCGGACAGCGGCACCTCGCCGAAATGCACCGCCTTGATCGGCGCCCGGGGGTTCATGTGCTTCAGGCGATGGATCAGCGCCTCGGTCTCCTCCTTGGAGACCAGATCGGTCTTGGACAGGAAGACCTGATCGGCAAAACCCACTTGGCGGCGCGCTTCCTGACGGTCATTGAGCTGCTGTGCCGCGTGCTTGGCGTCCACCAGGGTGATGATGGAATCGATCAGGTAGGTTTCTGCGATTTCCTCGTCCATGAAGAAGGTCTGCGCCACCGGGCCTGGGTCGGCCACACCGGTGGTCTCGATCACGATGCGGTCGAACTCCAGCAGGCCCTTGCGCTTTTTGGCGGCCAGCAATTGCAGGGTTTCGCGCAGGTCTTCACGGATGGTGCAGCAGATGCAGCCGTTGCTCATCTGCACGATCTGCTCCTTGGATTCGGTCACCAGGATGTCGTTGTCGATGTTCTCTTCGCCGAACTCGTTCTCGATGACGGCGATCTTCTGGCCATGGGCCTCGCTCAGCAGGCGCTTGAGCAGCGTCGTTTTGCCGGAGCCCAGAAAGCCGGTGAGGATGGTGACGGGGATCAATGCCATAAATCTGTCTTTCAAGGGGATCAACTACTTGCGCGGCGGGCCGCCGCGCCCGCGCAGGGCGCTGCACGGGATGGTGTTTTTCAGTGTACCGAGGCTGTCAAGGCCCTGCAGCGCCTCCACCCGGTCACCCCTTGCGCATCACCACCAACCCTTTCAGGTATTCGCCTTCGGGGAACTCCAGCGTCATCGGGTGGTCCGGCGCCCCGCCCAGGCGCTCCAGGATGTAGCCGTCCACGCCGGCATCCGCGCCCGCCGAGGCCACGATCTTGTGGAACAGGTCGGCGCTGATGCCGCCTGAGCACGAGAAAGTAAACAGCACGCCGCCCGGCGACAACAGCTGCAGGGCCAGCCGGTTGATGTCCTTGTACGCGCGGGCCGCGCGATCCGCGTGCGCCGCGGTGGGCGCAAACTTGGGAGGGTCCAGCACGATGGCGTCGAAGCGCTGGCCCTCCTTGAGGAACTGGCGCAACGAAGCGTTCACGTCCGCGTCCAGAAAGCTCGCGCGGTTCACGTCAAAGCCGTTGAGCGACACGTGGGCACGGGCGCGCTCCAGCGCCGGGGCCGACGAGTCGATGGAGATCACCTGCCCGCCTGCCCTCCCGCCAGCTGCCTCTGCCGCGCGCATGCCCGCCAGCGCGGCCACGCTGAAACCACCCGTGTAGCAAAAGCAGTTGAGCACCCGCTGAAACCCCAGGCGCCGGGCGTAGTCGGCAAAACGCTGGCGGCTGTCGCGCTGGTCCAGATAGAAGCCCGTCTTGTGGCCCTCAGCGATGTTCAGGGTCAAGCGCCAGTGGTGCTCCTGGATCGACAGCTCGAGCGGGGGCGGCGCCTCACCCAGACGGGCCTCGCCGCCGCGCAGCCAGCCCGTGGCGGGCGCAAGCCCCTCCAGGGCGCGCACGCTCGCATCCGAACGTTCATACAACTTGGACAGGCCCGTCTCGCGCAGCAGGGCATCGGCGATCACGTTTTTCCAGCGCTCGGTGCCCGCGCTGGTGAATTGCGCCACCAGCGTATCGCCGTAGCGATCCACGATGAGACCGGGCAGGCCGTCGGACTCGCCATGCACTAGCCGCACGCCGTCGCTTTGGATGTCAAAACGGGCTCTCGCGATGATGGAACGTGCGCAAGCAGCTATGAAAAATGGAGCATCGATGCGCTGAGCCTCGTCAAAGCTCCATACCCGGGCCCGGATGCGCGAGCTCGGGCTGTAGGCGGCCCAGGCCAGGAACTGGCCTTCATGCGACTCCACGCGCACGGTCTCACCGCTGTCGCCGCCGCCCTTGGCTATGGCCGATTCGAAGATCCAGGGGTGGCGGCGCAAGAGCGAACGCTCTTTGCCAGGACGAAGGCGGAGGGTTTTCATTCCCGGGATTGTGCAGGTTGCGGGACGGCATTTCGAGTACCTCCAACACCCCCTTCGCGCCTTCCACAGGGTGGTGCAGAACGCGCGTACCCTGACTTGCATCAATCAAAAATATCATTTCATCGAATTTCAATTGACAAATTCGATATGCCATTCATAAAATCAAACAAAAGTATCACTTTTATCAAAAGCCATGACCACACACCTTGCCGCCACTGCAACCGCTTCGTCCGCAGCAGTTGCCTCCCCCGTGCTGACGGACCTGCGTGAGTTCCTGGCCTTCAAGGTCGGGGCCGAAGAGTACGGCGTGGACATCCTGCGCGTGCAAGAAATCCGCTCGTACGAAAAGCCAACCACCATCGCCAACGCCGCTGCGGAGCTCAAGGGAGTGATCAACCTCCGCGGGGTGATTGTTCCCATCATCGACCTGAGGATCAAACTGGGCCAGCAGCACGCGCACTACGACCACTTGACGGTGGTGATCGTGCTCAACATTGGACAGCGCGTGGTGGGCGTGGTGGTGGACGGCGTGTCCGACGTCCTGACGCTGGAGCGGGAGCAGTTGCGCCCCGTGCCCACCCTCGAAACGGACGTGCGTCGCGACCACTTGCTGGCCATCGGCGCGGTGGACGACCGGATGCTCATCCTGCTGGACATCGAAAAACTTCTGGCCCCGGCGCTGGCGACCCACCCTACCCTGCAGTGATCTGCGGATCCGAAATCACAGACAACCTCCGGAGACCCCCTTATGAAATTCCTTACCACTTTCGGCATCACGCAACGCCTGTACTTGGTATCCCTTGCGCTGATCGGCGGACTGGGCCTGGTCGCGCTGCTGGCGTGGAACAACATCTCCGGGATCAACCGGCAAACCCAGCGGGTGGCGGAGGAATCCGTGCCGCACCAGCTGCGTCTGGCCACCATGGAGCTGAACGTCACGCGCTCGTCGCTGCAGCTGCGCCATGCGATCCTTGTGCGTACGCCTGCCGACCTCAAGGCCACGCTCGCGGACGTGGGCGAGAAAAAGAAACTGATCGATGCCGACCAAGCCGCGCTCGAGAAGGCCGCGGTCACCCCGGAGGAAAAGGCCGAGTACGGCAGCCTGGTCCAGGCCCTGGGCACGTTCTGGTCCATTGCCGGCCAGAACATCCAGCTGATCGAACAAGGCAACAAGGAAGAGAGCTTTGACTTCCTGGTGGCCAAGACCATTCCGGCCCGCAACGTGGTGCTGGAAATGCTGAGCAAGCAAAAGCACCGCCAGAGCGACGCGCTGACCAAGAGCCTCGGCGAGATCAAGGCCGACGCCACGCAAACGCTCTACAGCGTGGTAAGCGCCGTCGCGGCGATTGCCGCGGGACTGATGGCTTTCGCCTGGTACGTCGGACGCGTGCTGCAGCGCCGGGTGGCCCAGGCACAAGCGGTGGCAGCCCGGGTGCGCGATGGCGACCTGACCGGCGAGGTCATCGACACCGCCAGCGATGAATTCAGCCCCTTGCTGGGCGCGCTGGCCACCATGCAGACCTCGCTGACCCAGGTGGTCACCCAGGTCCGCCAGGGCTCGGACGGTGTGGCCACGGCAAGTGCGGAGATCTCGGCAGGCAACAGCGACCTCTCGGCACGCACCGAAAAGCAGGCCAGCGCGCTGGAGGAAACCGCAGCGTCAATGGAAGAACTCAACTCGACCGTCCGCCAGAATGCCGAGAACGCCCGCCATGCCAACCAGTTGGCGCGCAACGCATCGGACGTAGCCAGCCAGGGGGGCGAGGTCGTGGCCGACGTGGTGCGCACCATGAAGGACATCAACGACAGCTCCCGCAAGATCTCCGACATCATCGGCGTCATCGACGGCATCGCGTTCCAGACCAATATCCTGGCGCTCAATGCCGCCGTGGAAGCCGCCCGCGCAGGCGAACAGGGACGCGGGTTTGCCGTGGTGGCCAGCGAAGTCCGCAGCCTTGCCAGCCGATCGGCCGAGGCGGCACGGGAAATCAAGGCGCTGATTGGCGCCAGCGTGGAGCGGGTGGAAGCCGGCTCCGCCCTCGTGGACCGCGCCGGAAAAACCATGAGCGAAGTGGTCGAAGCCATCACCCGCGTGACCGACATCATGGCTGAGATCAGCGCCGCCAGCTCCGAACAAAGCCAGGGCGTAGACCAAGTGAACGAGGCTGTCACGCAGATGGATCAGGCCACCCAGCAGAACGCCGCACTCGTGGAGGAAATGGCGGCCGCCGCCAGCAGCCTCAACACACAAGCCGCAGAGCTGGTCAGCGTGGTGTCCGCTTTCAAGATCGTGGCGTCGCAGGACCACCCTGCACTCGCATCTGCGCAGCGCAGCTCACCGGTCGCGGCCCGCCCCCGGCCGCTCGCACGCGCCCCCCAAGGCCAGGGCGCCTACATCGCGCACTGAGGCACGCTCAGCCGGCTGCCCACCTTGTGCAGCCCGAGAGAGAACCAGCAAGCCACCTTCGGGTGGCTTTTTTTTGAATCGCCCAGGCGGGGAGAAACATCAGGGGCGGGCGGTGCACAAAGGAAACGGCCGCCACGACAGGCGGCCACCGACGGTGGCAGAGACCGCTCTGCAGCCCGCTCAGATCAGGCCAGCAATGAGCGCACGCAGCCGCTGCCAGCCTTGCACCATGGCATCGCGGGCCCCGGCGGCTGCGTGTTCCTCGGTAGAGCGGGCACACTCGGCCGCGTCGGCCTCGCCCAGCATGGTGAGCACCGACTTGAGGTTGTGCGCCACATGCCGCAGCGCCTCACAGTCACGCGCGGCGACGGCAGCGTCGCCCGTGCGCAGGTCGGCCCCGAACTGCACGCTGCATGCCTGGCGATAGGTGTCATAGAGCACCCGGTTGCCACCAAAAAAATCGTTGACGGGGTCCAGGGCACGCGCGGGGGGGCCGGCGGGCGCTGCAGGCGCTGCCGCCACGCTGGCCAACGCCTCCGATACGCAGGCCGTGAGGGCCCCTACCGATGACGGCTTGTGAAGCACACGCCACACCCCCAGCGCCTCAAGCTGGCGCTCGATGGTGGTATTCAGCCCTCCGCTGAACACCACCGTGCGGCATGCGAGCGTGGACGCGGGTGCCGCCGCAGAGGCAACGGTTCGGTCCCGGATCCACGCCAGCAGATCCTGCCCCGGTCCGTCGGGCAAAGACAGATCCGTGATCACCACGGATGCGCCAGCAGATTCCAGTGAGCGCCGGGCTTCGGCCAAGGTGCCGCAATGCACCAGTTCGACCTCCAGCGGATCCAGCGTCATCTGGATGAACCGGCGCACGTTCAAATCGTCTTCGACCACGAGCACGCGCGATGTGGTCATGGCACGCTGCCCCGGCATTGGTTGGCAGAACGGCAGACTTTCGCGCTGCAGGGGGCAGATCGGGCTGTCTTCACAGCTTTTCTGCCGGCTGCGGCTGCAGGAATCCGGCCAGCAAGGCCGGCAGCTCCTGCGCCAGTCGCGGCTTGTGCACCACGGGCAGGCCCGCCAAGGCAAAACCGTAGGGTCCCCGCTGCTCTTCATCCAGCGACGTGACCACGATCAGACGGCTGCGCTGGAACTGAGGGTGCGAGCGCAGGCGGGCAATGAGCGTCGCCCCATCGATGCCAGGCAGGAGGATGTCCACGATGAGGACGTCAGGCTTGAGCTCGCCGGCCATCGCCAGGCCGACGATCCCGTCGT